>JAOUOP010000023.1 GCA_029880325.1 Myxococcales bacterium
CCCCCCCCCAAAATTCGCCAGTCGAACAAAACATTGAGTTGACGTTGCAACGCCGACCGTAGCCGACTATTTTTTATGTGGGATGTTCGCGCGAGCCTATCCTGTGCGCGAATGAGCAGGAGGTCACCGTGCACTCGGAGTCATACACGCCCCAAGGCGGGGCTTTTCTGTTCTGGTGTCAGGTGGCTGCCGTGGCAGCGCTTGGCTGTCTCGTCACGGGCTGCGGGGATGACGACGGACCCTCCAGCGCCAGCGATTCCGGCACCAGCGGCGCAAACGTCTCGGACGCCGGTGCCAACCCGGATGCTTCGACCGACGATCTGTGCCTCGGAGTCACCTGCGTCGCGGTCGACGCCTGCCACGGGCCCGGCACCTGCGACCCGTCCTCCGGGGAGTGCAGCAGCCCCGCGGCGCCTGACGGAACCGCATGCGACGATGCCGATCCCGCGACGATCGACGACGCGTGCAGCTCGGGGGTTTGCATGGGCGTCGACACCTGCAGCATCGACAACGGCGACTGCGGCGACCCTCAACAGACCCGTTGCGGCCATGACGCGAGCGGAAGCGTAGTCTGCGAAGACATCGACGAGTGTGCCGTGGACAACGGCGGCTGCGATCCCTTCGCCATCTGCAGCAATGGGGACCCGGGCTTCAGCTGCGCCTGTCCCCTCGGCACCATCGACGTGGTCGGCGACGGAACCGACTGCACCAGCGCCGCACAGGTGAGTGCAGGCGGCACCCATACCTGTGCCGTCCTCACCGATGGCAGGCTCTTTTGCTGGGGCGATAACCACGACGGTCAGCTCGGCGCTGGCCTCGACAGCGTCAGCACGCCTCTCCAGGTTGGCGAAAGCACCTCCTGGCAGAGCGTCGCGGCCGGCGGCTTTCACACCTGCGCGATCGATCAAGGGAGATTGTTCTGCTGGGGACAGAACACCTTTGGACAGCTGGGAGACGGCGGCATCACAATCCAGGACACCCCAGTCCAAATCGGCTCCGAGAGCGACTGGGAACAGCTGAGCGCCGGCTACGAGGAAACCTGTGGGATCCGAGCTGGAAGCCTGTTTTGTTGGGGAAAGAACAATTGGGGGCAACTCGGCGACACCACCACCACCGAACGCCACGAACCGACGCAGGTCGGCAGTGACACCACCTGGCAAGACATCGCGAAGGAAGGCTCCCACACCTGCGGCATCAACGCCGGCAAGCTCTTCTGCTGGGGATACAACAGCTGGGGGGGGCTCGGTACTTTCGACGTACCCGACCAGCACGCACCGTTTCAGGTCGGCAGCGACGACACCTGGCAGGACGTTGCGATCGGACCGGTTCACACCTGCGGCATCAACGCCGGCAGGCTCTTCTGCTGGGGGCGCAATCGCTATGGTCAGGTTGGCGATGGCTCTTCCGTCGACCTCGCGTTGCCGCCCACGGCCATCGGCAGCGACGACACCTGGGAGGCTCTGACCGCGGGCGACAACCACACCTGCGGCATCAACGCGGGCAGACTTTTTTGCTGGGGATACAACGCAGACGGCGAACTGGGAGACGACTCGCTGGCTCACGGCCGTGCTCCGACGCAGATCGGCACGGACGCAGGCTGGCAGGCCGTCGACGCGGGCAGCACCCACACCTGCGGCATCAATGGGGGCAGACTCCAGTGTTGGGGTTATGACCGCGAGGGACAGCTGGGTGACGGCGCCCGCGGCTCGCTGCAGCTCTCACCTGCGGTCATCGGCAGCGACTCCACCTGGCAAACCGTCTCCACAGGAAGCAACCACACCTGTGGTCTGAAGGGCGGTGAACTCTTTTGCTGGGGATTCAATGGCAGCGGTCAGCTAGGAATCGGCTCCCTGGACAGCCAGGCCTTTCCCCTCAAGGTCGGCGATTCCAACACCTGGACGGCCGTGACGACCGGCTCATCGCATAGTTGTGGCATCGATAGCGGCAAGCTCTTCTGCTGGGGGCAGAACGCCTACGGCCAGCTCGGTGACGGGACCCCGGACGACTCGGATGCACCAAAGCAGATCGGAACCGACACCAGCTGGCAGACCGTCGTGACCAGGCAAACCCACACCTGTGGCATCAACGCCGGCAAGCTCTTCTGCTGGGGCGACAACAGGTCCGGTCAGCTTGGCGACGGCACGCAGGACGACTCGAATGTGCCGAAACAGGTCGGGGCCGACGCCACCTGGATCGTGGTCGCGACGGGCAACGCGTTTACCTGCGGCAGCAACAGCGGCGGGCTCTCCTGCTGGGGCAGCAACAGCAACGGACAGCTGGGAGACGATACAACGATCGACAAGCTCTCGCCCGAGTGGCTCGGAGCCGTGACGGAGTGGACATCCTTGTCGGCTGGGGCCCAGCACATCTGCGGCACCATCGGAGGGGCCTTGAGCTGCTGGGGCTCCAACGGAGCTCGCCAGATCGGCGACGGCTATCCTGCAGATGTGACCATCGTCACTCCCATCGGCAGCGGCAGTTGGCAATGGGTCGCCGCGGGCTTTTACCACACCTGTGGGATCGACGGCGGCAAGCTGCACTGTTGGGGCAGCAACAACTACGGTCAGCTCGGCGACGGGTCGATTACGAATCTGACGACCCCGACGCAGGTCGGCAGCAGCAGCACCTGGCAGCAGGTGTCAGCTCACTGGAGCCATTCCTGCGGCATCGATGCCGGGCGCCTATTGTGCTGGGGCGACGACGAGCTCGGCCAAGTGGGCGACGGCACCGTGCTCGCGAAATCGGTGGTGGTTTTTCCCTGAGCGGTGATCGGCCAGCTTTCCCGTGGCGCGAAGCGACGTGGTCGCGGCCGACCGACCCATCAGCGCGCTACAGCTCGAACTGCGGCCGTTCGGGGTGGCGGCGATAGAGGATCGCCGTGTGCCCCAGCAAACCGCAGAGGTGCGAGCCCGTGGCCTGCGCCAGCGCTTCCGACATGGCCTTCTTGTCCTCCGGCTCGTAGAAGCGCACCTTGATCAGCTCGTGATCGAACAGCGCCTGGGAAACGGCGGCGATCGTGCCCTCACTGAGGCCTGCACGACCGATGCGCACCACCGGTTCCAGGTGGTGGGCCATGGCGCGCGCCTTCTTTCGCTGTGCGGAAGTCAGGGTCATGGGCGGCGGACCATGGATCGGACCGACCGCGGACGCAAGGCCCCGGCGTGCAAAGCTGCCAAGAGAATTTCGGGCCCGGAAAATCGACTCGCATCCTCGATTGCCCGAGCTGCTCCCCGCCTGGCAGCCCCGGTTGACCCCAGGACCCCAGCCCAACGCGAAGCAGACGAAGCCACTGGCCAACCGTTGGACCTTGCCCCACTGCCCGCCGCTGCCCGGCGCTGCGACGGGGGGTGTGCGAAAGCGCTCCGCGAAAAGCTTGGCCCGCCGATGTCCACGACGGCGCCCGACCTCAGCCCACCGGCAACGTAAACCAAAAGCGACTCCCTTTCGGGCGGTTGGGCTCCACTCCGATCTCGCCGCCCTGGATCGTGATCAGGTTTTTCACGATCGACAGGCCCAGGCCCGTGCCGCCCATTTCGCGGGAGCGACCGGTGTCGATGCGGTAGAAGCGTTCGAAGACGCGCGCCCGGTGGCGTTCTTCGATGCCAGGGCCGTCGTCGCTGACTTCGACCCGTATCCGTTCACCCCGCCGCTCGGCGCCGACGCGTACGTGGCCACCCTTGCCGCTGTATTTGATGGCGTTGTCGAGCAGGTTGACCAAAATTTGTTCCAGGGCGTCGGGGTCGGCGCGCAGCTGTAACTCCGCGTCAACGTCGATTTCGACGCGGGTTTCGTTTTCGTCTGCTGCAAGCGAGACCCCTTCGGCCGCCCGCTGCACCAACGGCGCCAGCCCAAGACCGGTGGGTTCGAGCCGGTATTGGCCGGCTTCGATGCGCGAGAGGTCCAGCAGATCCGAGATCAGCGCTCCCAGACGCGTGGCACTGCGCTGCATGGGTTCGATGAAGCGACGGGCGGTGTCGGGGCTCTCCAGGGCACCGCTGAGCAGGGTCTCGGCGTTGGCGCGGATGATGCTGACAGGCGTGCGCAATTCGTGGGAGACGTTGGCGACGAAATCCCGCCGCACCGTTTCCAGACGCCGCACTTCGGTGACGTCATGCATGGCCACAACCACGCCACCGCTCGAGCTGATGGGTGCTGCGCGCGCCACGATGCGCCGATGGCTGGCCCCAACCGCCGCTGCCAGGTCGAATTCGGTGCTTGCCGAGGCGCTTCGCGCCGCGTCGATCAGGTCCACCAGCTGTGGCGCGCGCAGGGTTTCGAGCAGGGGTCGCCCCTCCTCGAGCACTTCGGGCCCGCCGAGCAGCGCGGCCGCAGCGCGGTTGGCCAGCGTGATGCGCCCATCGGCGTCGAGCGCCAGGACCGCTTCGCTCATGCTTTCCAGGATGGTCTCGAAGCGATCGCGCTCCTGACGTAGCTCGTCGACGCCGGCTTCCAGGTCCGCAGCCAGGCGCCGCACCGAACCGGCAAGGCCCCCCAATTCGTCGCCCGAGGTCACCGGCAGGTCGCTGCTGCGCTCGCCCCGCGAGATGTCGCGGGTGGTCTGGACCAGCGCCCGCAGCGTGCGCGTCATCAGGTGCGAGGCCAGGCCGCTCATGATCACGGCGAGCACCAGGCCGATGGCGCCGGCGACGAGGAGCAGCAGCCTGAGCCGTCCGACGACCGCGTCCACTTCCGACAGCGGCGTCGAGGCGCGCGCCACTCCGCGCAGGCCGTCTTCGCGCTCGAAGGGCACCGCCACGTAGAGCATGCGCGTGCCGATGGTGACGCTGTAGCGCTCGATGACGCCCCGGCCACGGGCGCGGGCGTCGAGCACTTCGGGACGGCGCCCGTGGTTTTCCACCGCGTACACCGCCTGTGGGTCGAGTTCGGAGTCACCGAGCACGCGACCGTCTTCGGCGATGATGGTGATGCGCGCGCCGGTTGAACGCCCCAGGCGGTCGGCCAGCCCGTCGACGCGTTCGACGCTGTCGGCCGCCTTCGCCACTTCCACCACATCGGCGCATGTGCGCGCGTGGTCCACAAGGTCGTCTGCGATGCGCGCTTCGAGCCACGAGCGCATCGATGCCTCTAGATAGAGGCCGCTGACCGTTCCCACCGCCAGCAACAGCACCAGCGATGCGGCGAAGAGCTTGCCGCGAACGCCAATGTTCAAGTTCGCCCCTCCCACAAATGCGACGGCACCGACGGCACTCGCCGCTGTCGAAAATTCGAGCGCATCAGAGCCACCGCCGTCGTGTAGCATCGGTCTATGGCAATTGCGACGCCACGAAGTACCGGTGTTCGGAAGCTCTGAAATTCTCGCCATTAGCGGGGTCATCCCGCCATTTCTGTTGCTGTGGCTGGCCGAGCGCTTCGAGCGCCGCATCCGCGAACCGGCGCCGCCCCTGCGCTATCGCGTGCTGGTGGCTTCGGCGCTGGTGTCGGTGCCGGTGGCCTGGACCCAGCAGCTGATCGAGCCCTGGCTGTCGCGGACGCCCGAGCCGTCGTCGACGCTGCTCGAAGCCTTCGTTCTGGCCGCCAGCGTCGAGGAGGGCGCCAAGGTGGCCTGCCTCTACGTCTTCAGCCGCGGCCCCCTGGGCCCCAGGACCCGCTACGGCGCCTTTCTCTACGCCCTGCACGCCTCGATGGGCTTTGCGCTGATCGAAAACGTGGTGGCCCTTTTGCGCTCGCCCGACGCCATCGGCTTCACCATCCGTTTCATCCTGCGGGCCTACTTGACCGTACCCCTGCACCTGGTGGCCGGCGGCCTGGTCGGCTACCTCTGGAGCCGCAAGCGCTTCGATGGCGGCGCCGTGGGTTTGGCCGGCGCCCTCGGCCTCGCGGTGCTCTTGCACGGAAGCTTCAACTCTGCGTTATTAGCCGTCGAGCGCCTCCCCGAGGGCATGGCCGCGTGGAGCACCGCGGCCGCTTCGCTGGCGGTGGCGATTCCGCTCCTGGGCGCCATCGGGCTGCGGCTGATGGGCGAGCGCCTGGTGCGCTTCGACCACGCCGCCCGGCTCGAGTCCTCGCGCCGTGGCAGCCGCCGCTCGGGGC
This sequence comes from Myxococcales bacterium, assembly GCA_029880325.1. Taxonomy (GTDB): domain Bacteria; phylum Myxococcota_A; class Polyangia; order Polyangiales; family JAFGIB01; genus JAOUOP01. The sequence continues at coordinate 6,052 of JAOUOP010000023.1, forward strand.
GCCCGCCTGCGCCCGATGAGGGCTCGGATAGGCGCTCGGGGGTGGTCGATCGCCGCGCGCCTCAGAAGGGTGGAGGATAACAGTAGTTTGATCGCCGACTGCGCCCGAAGATCGCGGCGAGTTCGGGCCGTACTCGCGCTCCGTTGCTCGACGTACCGCAAGTGAGCCGATGGAACTGGCGTCACCGATGGTAGCGTTCGCGCTCTGTACCTATGCGCTCGCTGGTGGCGACGACAGCACGGGCGCCCCCAGCACCCACGTCCGTTCACGGGACCGGGAGCGGATGGATGCCTCCACCGGCGACCTGGCGACCACGCATGCCTGCCCACGATGTCGGCAGGCGGCGTGCGGCGCCGGGGCTTGCCTCTATTGCCGTGCGTGCAAGCAACCGAGACCTCTCGCCACAGAGCCGTTGCCATACCGTGCACCTGTCATCCGCAGCAGACCACGGAATACCGTTCATGAGACCCCGCCCCCATGGCTGCGAGCGAGTCCATCCCGGCCAGCGATGTGCGTGCCGGCACAGGTTGGCAAGCTACGGCCGTGGGCGTTGACCTCAAGCCATCTCGATGGCCCGCGGCGACGTCGGACAGGCCGGTAGACAAAGCCCGCAGCCGTTGCAGCGCCCCTCGTCAACCACTGGTTTTCCCGCCACGAGCCGCAGGGCATCGGCCCCCGCAGCACAGAGGCCAGCACACGCGCCGCATTCGGGGCCGCGGTGGGCCAGGCAGTGCTCGGTCACGATGCGCGCAGTGCCGAGCTTGACGGCAGCCGGCTCCGGCACGCTCAAGGCGCCCGTGGGACAGGCCGCAGCGCAGGGAAAGCCTTCACAGAGCGAGCAGGGCCGCTCGCCGGTGAGCATCAGCGGCGTGCCCGCCAGTTCGCCTGCGTTTTCGGCGAAGACGAAGATGGCGCCCTTGGGGCAGGCCTCTACGCAGTCGCCGCTGGCGCTGCAGCTCTTGCGGAAGGCGCTTTCAGCGAGCGCACCCGGCGGGCGGCGGTAGCCGGGATCGGGGGGCTCTTGCCTGGGTCCGTCGGGAGACAGCAGCTTGCGAAAGAGTTCGCGGCGGGAGCGCTCTGGCATATCACATCCTGCCCACGCGCATGTTCATGTCGAGGTGCATCAGCCACAGACCGCAGAGGCTGATGGCGACCATCACCGCCGGGATCGGGATCAGGCTGCGGCGCGCTGCCTTGGGCGATGCGTGCAGGCGGTGGCCGATGCGGTGGGCCACGGTGAGACCAAAGAGGTGGCCGATGAGGATTAGAGCCACCTGCAGCGTCCACAACACGGAGTCGCCCACGAGCGAGCCCACATGCATCGAGGCGGTGCCGAAGTGGTCGCTGCCGTCGCCCAGGGGGTCGCTCAGGAGCGGCACGATGGCGCCGCCTTCCATCAGAATGTGCATGGCGTTGTGGGCCAGATGGTAGGCCAAGGCCACGGGCAATAGCGACATGGCGTAGGCCTGGAAGAGTCGACCCGGTCGCGTTCCGTCGCCCGCCCAGCGCGCGGCGATGAAGCAGGCCAGGGCGTAGAGAGCGATCGGCAGCAGCGTCAACGCCGCCATGGCGATGCTGAAGTTGAGTAAGCGCGGGGTGCCCAGGGTCAGCGCCATCCACTTCAGGAGACTCTGGCCGCCGGGCGCGAAGTTTTCCCACAGGGGCGTCATCGACAGACCGTGAAAGAGCGTCAGCGAGAGCAGCGTCAGGGCCAGCCAGGCTTCATCGCTGCGGGCGAAGCTGGCTTTGCCGTCTGTGCCACCAGCGGCGAGGTCAGCACCGAAGGGGCGCAGGTTCAGGGCCACGTTGTACTTGTCGCAGCTCTTGATGCACTCGGTGCAAGCGGTGCAGTCGGTGGCGTTTTGAATCGTCTTGAGCGAGATGCCGGTGGGGCAGGGGTAGCCCCGGCCGTTGCCGTGCAGGCAGTCCTCGGTGGTGCAGACCTGGCAGGTGCGCGGGTTGCGGGCCCGGATCTCGATGGGGCTGAAGTTGCTGTAGATGCCGCAGATGCGCCCCACGGGGCAGAAGTGGGCGCAGAAGCGTTTGCCGTCCCACAAAAGCGCCGCGACCATGGCCGCCGCCGCCATGCCGAGGCCCATGATGGCGGTGGCGCGCGGGTCGGTGGTGACGCCGAAGCCCAGCTCGAGCCAGGTCAGCAACACGAACAGGGCGATGGCGGGCGTCATGTTCGACAGGGCAGCGGGAAAGGGAAGCTTCAGCGAAAGGGTCTCGACGCGGGCCGCGACGCGCAGGCGGGAGCCAAGGTTGGCCAGTCCGTCCCAGGGGCAGATGAAGCACCAGGCCGAGCCGAGCAAGAGCACGCCGAAGATCAGGCCGCCCCACCAAAGCGTCCACACGGCCACCGGCGCGATGTTACGCGCGCGGCTGCCGCCCAGGCCCGCGTAGATGAGGTAGATGAGCAGCGCAGCCGTCAGCAGCTGTGGAATCGCCTGCAGCCAGCGGCTGCGCATGAGCAGGTAGACACGGCGGTTTTTGATCAGGTTGATGCGGCGGCTCGACACCGGGCGCAGGCCGCGCCACTCGATGACAACGAAGCTCAGCACGATCACCGCCGCCATGCCGAAGAGCAGGAGCTCGAGCGGGATGCCGCCCATGACCATCACCTGGCCGCCGTCGGCGGTGTCGTAGTGCTGCATGGTGGCGTGGGCGCCCTCGCCCGCCGGGGCGCCCGAGTGGTCCATGGTGCAGGCGCGCATGCCGCAGACCGGGCAGCGCTCGGCTTGCTCCTGCGGTGCAGCTTCGGCCTGGGCCAGGGTCTCGACTGGAAGGCCCAGGGTCCCATTGGCCAGAAATAGCCACAGCACGGCGGCCTTGCTCCCGGCACTGACTGCAGCGCTCGTCTTGCTCGCCGAGCGCTTGCGCCGCCGCCGCCTGCGACCGTAGAGCGCGAGGCCGAAGACGAGCAGCACCGGTGCGACGATGGCGCCGATCAAGAACACGCTCGGCCCGTCACCGGCGAGCTCCACATAGAAGGGCAGACGTACGTCCTTGCCCTGGACATGCGCCACCAGCGCGTAGTCACCGCTCTCGGGCAGCGTCTCGCGAGTGGCGTAGACCGCCTCCTCGTCAACCTCGAGGCGCTCGAAGACCGCCACCGTTTGGTCATCCTTGACGATGCGCACGCTCAGGGGCCCGGTGTAGGCAGCGTCGGCCTCGAGATCGTAGAGGTAGAGGTAGATCTTGACGTCGTTGGGGGTGTCGGCGGTGCGGCGGTCGAGGCCCTGGAAGTTGAAGAGGGTGGCACCCAGCTCCCAGCGCCCCGAAATGGTCACGTACTGCTCGGTCGGCACTTGCGGGTAGTTCGCGAAGTAGCCGTAGTGGGGTAGGCCCTTGTTGTGGTGGGCGTGGGCCAGGCCCGTGGGCAGCGTCGCCGCTACGAAGAGCAGCACGAGACCGGTCACGATCGGCAAGCTGAACTTGCGGGCGAGCTTTTCCGACGGGCAGGCGCGTGCACAACGGCCGCAACTGTCGCAGGCGGGACGGTGGCTGCCCTGCTGCGGCAAGAGACCGTAGGGACAGGCGCGCGTGCACAGCTGGCAGCCCGTGGGGCAGGCCGAGGGGTCGACCCGACGCAGGCGCAGGGCCGGACGTCGGCCCAGGAGTTCCAGCAAGAAACCCGTGGGGCAAAGGGCGTGGCAGAAGTGGCCCGGAGCGACCAACGCGTCGACGAGGAACCAGCCGAAAGCGACCAGGGCCGTTCCCAGCGCCAGAGTGCCGGCGCTGATCGCCAGGAAGAGGGTGACCGAGAGGCTCGCGTAGGGCAGCACGAAGATCCAGATGGCGGTGCTGCTGAGGGCGCTGGCCATGAGCCCGCCCAGCAGCACGAAACCGCCGTAGCGGCCCTGCCCGCGCAGCTGGGGCAAAGGCAAACCCAGGCGCAGGAGCCCCGCCCGCATCGCCTGGCCCAGCTCGAAGAGCGTGCGCATGGGGCACAGATGGCTGCAAAAGACCTTGCCCAGGAGCACGGCCACGATGACGGCGACCGCGGCGCTGGTCCACAGCGTCGCCGTGGGCAGAACGCCGCGGCTTAGTTGCGACAGCAGCATCATCGGATCGGCGGTGTCGACGCCACCGACGCGACCGGCCCAGGGCATACCGAGAAAGTCGAAGCTCTTTTCGTAGGGCTCCCCCAGCAACGCCAGCAGGTCTTCGTTCAGGCCGTAGAGAAAGCCCCAGACCTCGCCCTGCATCAACGTGACCAGCCGGCGGTGGTTATGTGCCAACTTGTAGTTACGAAAGGCGCCGCCCAGGGCGGTATAGGCGATGAAGGCCAGCACGCAAAGCTGGCTGCAGCGGCGCAGCAGCTGGGGCAGCCAGGCGCGCAGGCGGCGCGCGATAGGGGCCGATTGCGGGGGGCTGGTCATGCGTCCTGGGGTTCGATCATGCGCGCCGGGATCACCCGGATGGCCTGGGGCAAGTGCAGGCAGGCCTGTTCGCACAGGCCGCAGCCGACGCAGTGGTCTTTTTGCATCAGGGGCGTCTCGAAGATGCCGATCTTGATGGCGGTGCCAGCCAGGGGGCAAGCCTGGTAGCAGGCGCCACAGGTGCGCCCGTGGTAGCTGAAGCACATGCTCTTGTTGACTCGGGCCACGCCCATGCGTACGCCCGCGAGCCAGCCGTCGGCATCGGCCTTGAAGGGCGTCAGGGCGCCGCTGGGGCAGACGGTGGCGCACTCGCCGCACAGGATGCAGGCGCGGCGACGGGCGTCGATATAGGGGGTGAAGGCCAGCTTGGCTCCAGCCGCGGCATCGTGAAAGCGAATGCAATCGTTGGGGCAGGCATTGCCGCACTTGAAGCAGCGCGTGCAGGCGTCGGCGAACTCCGGCTCCGGGCGCGCGCCGGGGGGCCTGAGCCACATGGCGTTGGCGCGCCTCCTGCCGAGTCGCTCGAAGAGCCTCGCCAGCGCGGCCATGGCCACTGCGATCACGCTGCCGAGGAGGAGGCGGCGACGGCGAATCGTAGCGGCGACCGGCGCGGGCGAGGTCTCGAGCTCGGTACTGCCCATCCGGAAGTCTACATATGCACCCGGCGGAGATGTCCAGCCCGATCGCCCTGAAATCCAAGTCGCCTTGCGCCAAACCCGCTCCATGCGGTGTAACTGCAGGCCCGTGGCAGCGATCCCCCACCCCATCGCCTATCAAGGCAGCAAACGCAGGCTGGCTGCCAAGATTCTGGCGTTCGTGCCCGACGGCGTCGCAACCCTGTACGAACCCTTCTGCGGCTCGGCGGCCATCAGCCTGGCAGCCGCGGCCGCCGGCAAAGCGGAGCGTATTCGGCTCAATGACAGCCTGGTACCGCTTTCGACCCTGTGGCGGCGCATCCTGGAGGATCCCAAGGCCATCGCCGAAGACTACCTGCGGCTGTGGCACGCTCAGGATGCCGCTCCGGCACGCCACTACGACGCGGTGCGCGCCGCCTTCAACCGCGACGGCGATCCGGCCAAGCTGCTCTTTCTGCTCGCGCGCTGCGTCAAGAGCGCGGTGCGCTTCAATGCCGCTGGCGAGTTCAACCAATCGCCGGACCATCGCCGCCGGGGCACGCGGCCCGAGCGCATGCGCCAGAACCTGCTGGCAGCCTCGGCCCTGCTGCGCGAGCGGACCGTGGTTTCCGCCGGCGACTACGCCGCCGCGCTCACCGAGGCGGGCCCGGGCGATGTGGTCTACCTCGACCCGCCCTACCAGGGCACGAGCGGCGCCCGCGATGCCCGCTATCACCAGCAGCTAGATCGTTGGCGTCTAGTGGCCGAGCTAGAGCGCCTGCTCGACCGCGGTGTGGACGTGATCGTCAGCTTTGATGGGCGCTGCGGTCGACAACACTACGGCCGCGAGCTGCCGGCCGAGCTGGGGCTTTTGCGCCTGGAGCTTGCCGCCGGGCGCTCGTCGCAGGCGACGCTGCTCGGGCGCAGCGAGCAGACCGTCGAGTCGCTCTACCTCTCGCCGCAGCTCGTGCCTGCCGCGCAGCGATAAAACTCAGAGTTTGTCCGCGATGGCCCGGCAGAACTCCACCGTGCTGGCGCTGCCGCCCTGGTCGGGAGTGCTCACGCGGCCTGCGGCGTAGACAGCTTCCAGCGCCCGGCGCAGGCGCTCGGCGGCCGGCTCGAAGCCCAGGTACTGCAGCAACATGGCGCCGGAGAGAATGGTGGCGCTGGGGTTGATGATGCCGCGGCCGGCGATGTCGGGGGCGGTGCCGTGGGCAGACTCGAAGTAGGCGTAGCCCTCGCCATAACATCCGCTGGGGGCGAGCCCCAGGCCTCCGACAAGGCCCGCGGCGGTGTCGCTCATGATGTCGCCGTAGAGGTTGGGCATCACCACGACGTCCAGTTGATGGGGACGGGTGACCAACTGGTGGCCAAAGTCGTCGATAATCGGCGTCGACAGCGGTACATCGGGGTAGTCGGCCGACATCTCCAGGGCCAGCTCGCGAAAGCGACCGTCGCTGACGGGCAGCATGTTGTACTTGGTGGCGCAGGTCAGGCTGCCGGCGTGGCCCTGCAGGCGCCGTTTGCGCGCCAGCTCGAAGCTGAAGCGCAGCACCCGAAGGCTGCCCTCGTCGCTGAGCACCTTGATGGCATAGCGCGCCGGAGCGTAGTCCGACAGCGGCCGGCGCGAGGTGCGGCTCTTGAGCCCGAGGCCCTCGAGCTCGCCGATTTCGCCCTCGAGGCCCAGGTAGAGGTCCTCCAGGTTTTCGCGCACGATGACGAGATCCACGCCTTCAGGATGAGCCAGCGGGCTCTTGCAGCCAGGCATGTAGCGCGCGGGGCGCACGTTGGCGAAGGTCTCTTTGCCCCAGCGCAGGTAGAAGAGGGCCGCCACCGAGGGCCCGCTGGTGGCGCCGAAGAAGGTGGCGTCGGCGGCGTCGATGGCTTCGCGGGCTTGCGCCGGAAAGGTGGTGCCGTGCGCGGCCTTGGCCGCGGCGCCGACCTGGGGATGCAGCCAGTCGATGGGTAGCCCGAGGGCGTCGATCAACTCGAGGGTGGGCGCCATGGCCTCGGGCGCAGCGTCCTCGCCTTCGATGACAACCACCCGTTTACGCGAGGCATTGGCTTGGCTCATGGTGACCGATCGCCCGCTCGAGCGCTCAGCGCGGGGCGTCGCCCTTGATGGTCAAGCGGTGCATCTCGCGCCGCTGACCCGGGTAGTCGTTGAGGGCGTAGTGCAGCACGCAGCGGTTATCCCACAGCGCCAGCGTGCCGGCTTCCCAGCGCAGCCGGAAGGTGTGCTCGGGCTTGACCGCGTGGGCCGCGAGGTACTCCAGGATCGGCCGGCTCTCCTCACGCGTCATGCGCTTGAAGCGCTCGATGTGGGGATAGCTCACGTAAAGGGCCTTGCGCCCGCTTTCGGGATGGGTGCGCACGATGGGATGCTCGACCCGGCGCGTCACGTCCTGTTCGTCCTTGTGCATCGCCATGGGATGGTCGGCGTTCCTGTAGAAGCCGCCGCCACCGTGCACACGATCGGCGGTGAAAACACCCTGCAGGCCGTCGACGATGCGCCTCATGCCGGGCGAGAGCGTTTCGTAGGCCGCGTAGAGGTTGGCGTAGCAGGTGTCGCCGCCGCGGGCGGGTACCTCGCGGGCCAGGAGCATCGTGGCCTTGGGGGGCTTGGGCTGGTACGAGGTGTCCGAGTGCCAACCACCGCCGAAGTTGAAGCGCGTCTGGGGCTCCTTGATGATGGGGATGATCTCGGGCTGCTCGGCCAGGGGCTCGATGAAGGGATAGGTGTCGAGCTCGCCAAAGCGCCGCCCGAAGGCCGCCTGGGCCGCGGGGCTGAGCTTCTGGTCGCGGAAGTACAGCACCTGATGCTCGAGCCAGGCGCGGTAGACCTCTTCGAAGACGTCGGCGGCGAGCGCGGCCGACAGATCGAGGCCGACTACTTCGGCACCCAGGCCTTGCCCCGAAGGCTCGACCTGGATGTGCCGACAGTCTGCGCCTTCGTCCACTGCTGCTCCCACCATCAGAGCGGTGGTATCAGCTTGTGCCCGGGTGCTCAAGTGGGGCTCAAGTGAGCTTCTCGATCCGTGCCGCCAGCTTCTTGAAGTCGGCCTGGCCGCTGACCGGATCGAAGGCGCGGTGGCTGACGCCGTTGACCAGCCACTTATTGTCCTTGGGGTCGGCGCTGTCGGCGACCGAGAGGTTCCAGGGGCTGAACATGTAGCCCCGGGGTACCGTGTTGCGCGCCGGTTTGACCTTCGAGTCCAGCCCGATAGAGGCGCGCGCTTCGTAGTGGCCGCGGCGGGTGATCACGCGCACCCACTCGCCGTCCTCGATGCCCAAATCCTTGGCGTCGTCGGGGTGCATCTCCAGGTACATCTCGGGGACCAGACGCTTGGTGGTACCCGAGCGAATGGTCTTGGAGGTGTGGAAGTGCTCGTAGACCACGCCCAGGCCCACCCAGTAGGGGTACTTGTCCTTGGCGATCTTGTCCCAGGCCTTACCGCGCTCCTTTTCGTCGGGCAGCTCGGGGGTCAGGCCCTTGTCGCGGGCGGCTTCGAGCAGATCGTAGTGATCGATCAGGTAAAAGCCCTCTTCGGTGCCGGCGCGCGAGAGTTCGGCGATGATCTTCTCGCGACCGTTGTAATCTTGCTCACACATGTGAATGTGCAGCTTGCCGTCGTCGGTGCGGAACATGCCGTAGGGTTTGTCCGACCAGCCCTCCTGATCCATGTAGCGGCGGGTGGTGCCACCCTGCTTGGCGATCTCGTAGGTGGGCGCGGGCCACTGGATGCCGCGGTGTTTGCGGATCTGATCGTAGAGGCCGATGCCGTCCTTGGCCTCGACTTCGAGCATGCCGCTCATGTCGGCGTCGGAGCCCTTGGAGGCCTTGACCACGTCGCGGAAGATCTCTTCGGGATCGTAAAAGCCGTTTTCCTTGCGCTTGTAGGGGAAGATGGCGTCGCCATCGAGGCCGAGCTTGTCGGCGATGGCCTTGCCCTTGTCGATGACCATATCCATGTCCGGGCGGGTGCCGGGGATGGGATTGGCGGTGCCGTCGGTGACGTAGACACGGCGCTCGCTCTGGATGTAGGTGCCGCCGACCCACTCACCCCAGGTGGCCGCCGGCAGGATCACGTCGGCGTAGAGGTTGTTGGGGGCGTGGCGGTAGATCTCCTGGACCACGTTGAAGGTCTTGGTCAGGGCCGGCCGCACCAGCGTGTGCAGATCGGGCAGGTCGATGTGGGTGGCGTAGATCAGGAACATGGCCTTGACGTCACCCTTGAGCGCCCGCTCCATCATGCCCACGGCGTAACCCGTGTTCGACATCCCCGCGACCTCGGCAAGGCGCTCGGGCGGCACGCGCCAGGCGGCGGCGATGTGGTTGCGCCAGGCTTCGTTCTTGATGCCCTGGTTGAAGGGCAGACGCCCGGTCAAACCACCGGTCAATCGCTCGCCCATGGCATTGGGCTGGCCGGTCATGGAGAAGGGGCCGCAACCGGGACGACCGATGTTGCCCGATAGGGCCATCAGGTTGATCAGGCTGACGGTGTTGTTTTGGCCGTGCAGATGCTGGTTGTAGCCGATGCCCCAGAAGGACAGCACCCCGCCCTTGCCCGCCTTCTTGCCTTTGATCGAGGCCTCGGCCCACAGCGCCGCTACCTCGCGCAGGTACTTGGGGTCGATCATGGTCATATCGGCCACGCGCTCGGGCGCATAGCGCGTCTTGACGGCTTCGACGTAGGCCTCCCAGCCGGTGGTGTGGTTCTTCAGCAGGTCCCAGTCGATCGCTTCATCGTGCTTGGTCAGCAGCACGTGGGCGATGGCGTTGTGGATGGAGATGTCGCCGTTGATGGTGGAGAAGTGGTAGCTGCTCTCCTTGTCCACCTCTTCGTAGCCCTGCACGGTGCCCGTGCGGCGGGGGTCGACCACCAGCGTGGGGATCTTGGTCTTGTTTTTATGGTCGGCGATGCGCCAGAAGACGATCGGGTGGGCGCCACGGGGGTTGTGGCCCCAGTGGGTGACCATGTCGGCCTGCTCGATGTCCTCGTAGGCCGTGGGCGGGGTGTCGCTGCCCAGACTCTTGAAGTAGCCGGTGACCGCCGAGGTCATGCACATGCGCGCGTTGGCCTCGATGGTATTGCTGGCGAGCACGCCTTTCATGAAGAGATTTTCGAGCCACTGACCCTCGATGGGCAGCTGGCCCGAGCCATAGAGGCCGACCGAGTTGCCACCGTGCTTCTGCACGATGGCCGCGATTTGATCGACCACCAGCTGCTCGGCTTCTTCCCAGCTGGCCTCGCGGAAGAGGTCGTCGTCGAAACGGCCCTTGGTCTTGCTCTCCTTGCCCGCCAGGATGTCGGTCATGTCCTTGCGGATCAGGGGCTTGGTGAGGCGGTCGACGTAGATCGCTTCAGCCGAGGTCAGGCCCTTGATGCACTGCAGCCCCTGGTTGGTCGGGTGCTTGGGGTCGGGCTTCATGCCGACGATGCGACCCTTTTCGGTCTGGATCAGCGTGCCGCAGCCGACGCCGCAGTAGGGGCACTGGGCCAGGATGTCGTTGGGCACTTCTTTTTCGGGCGGTGCCGTGGCCGAGCCGGCGGCCGCAAGTGCGCCCGCGGCCGTGGTCGGGTCGACCGGTTTGGGCGCGATGACGTCGAGCTTTTTCTTGCCCGTCTCGCCCGCCGGCGGCTGCTCCTTGCAGGCGGCGAGCGCGGCGCTGCCGGCGGCGGCCGCCGCCAGCGAACTCTTCAGGAAGGTGCGGCGCCGAAAACCCGTGGGGGGCGGGTTCTCCGGCGGCTCCGAAAGGAGCTCGCGGTCCTTGCTGCCCCAATAGGGATCGTTTTGGGCCGATCCGCTGCGCCCATCCTCTCGCTGGCTCATGGCTCTACTCTCCAGTGGCTGAATTAACGGCGGTGGCGGCAGCAGCCGCGGATTACAAAGTTAGCTACGGTTACCAGGCGTTCTTTCGCAGGTAGGCGATGGTGTCCTCGACCTGCTGATCGTCGAGGTTGGCGACCGCGGTGGGATCGTTCTCACCGAAACCCCGCATCTGCGTCAGCGTCTTACCGTGGCGGACGATGTAACGCATGAAGCCGTTGGTGGCGCTGTCGAGGAAGGCGCGGCGGCCGATGCCGGTGCCGTTGGCCGTCTCCATGTAGCCGGCGCCGAAGCGGCCGTGGCAGCCGGAACACACGCTGCGGAAGACGTCTGCACCACGCTCGGCATCGCCCTTGGCGGTGGCGTGGTCGAGCTCGGCGGGCTCGGTCGGATGCAGCGAGCGCAGGTAGGCGACCACCGATTGGATTTGATCGTCGTTCATCGAGGTGCCCCAGGGCACCATGGTGGTGGCGGCGCGGCCGTTCTTGATGGTGGAGACCAGGAAGTCGTCCGACGCAGCCTTTAGATAGCTCTCCGAAGCGATGCGCGGCCCGATGCCCACACGCCCCTTGGCGTCTTCGCCGTGGCACCCCATGCAGGTGCCGTAGATGGCTTTGCCCTTGGCGATGCGATCGGGCGTCACCGCGACCCAGCGCGGTTTGGCCGGCGGTGCTGGCGCGGTCGAGCCGACGGCGGGGGGTTTTTCGGCGATCGCCGGCCGATTCATGGGCTTGGGCGCCGGTTGGGCTGGCGCTGTAGCCTGATCGGGTGCAGGTGATGGTTGCTCGCCCGGTGACTGACATGCGATCAGCAAGCCCGAGGCCAGTACCGCGAGCTGCAAGGATGTACGTGCGAAACGCGGCCTCATGCTACCTCCCGTTGCGTTCGTGGTCCCTCGCGCCGGAGCCCGTCCGCGGTGGCGACTACAGCGCTCTGACGATTTCGAGATTGTTGCATACCCTATCCAAACGATGCGACCCAAAAGCTCTGCACACGCGCCCTGACGTGTGGCGGTTGCGCTGGCTCATGGCCACGCTTTGCGTATGGCTGAGCATCACCGCAGCGATCGCCCGGGCGCAGCCTGACTTAAGCGCGCCGCGGGAAATGCAAAATGCTTGGTGCCAGGAATGTCATGGCACCGAGGGTTTCGAGCTGCGCGATCAGGTGACCGGCGAGCCGCGCACGCTATTTGTGAGCAGCGAAGGCTATGCCCGCAGCTCCCATGGCCAGCTCGACTGCCGACGCTGTCACGAACGCGGCTATCGTAAGGTTCCCCACACCCATTCGGGTCATTATCCGAGCTTCCTTTGTGTCGATTGCCACCGCGCCGATCCGGTGGGGCGCGAGTTCGACTTGTCTGAACGCAAGTCTGAGTTGATCGAAAGTGTTCATGGCAGGCATGGCAGCAACTCAGAGGTTGCGCTCGATTGCCACGACTGCCACGACCCCCATGAATTTCGTCCTGTGCGGAACGTGGGCCGGCTCAGACCCAGGGTCGCGGAGAGCAACGCCCTGTGTTTGCCATGCCACGGCGCGCCGGCAGAGCGCCTCGAGGCCTATCGCGAACTGCGCGACATGGCCAGCGCACACACGCGCTTCCCGAACCTCGCCCTCCACTTGCGCAAGGTCAAGTGCATCAGCTGTCACAGTCGGAGCCAGCCCTCGACCGGTCATGACATCGCAAAGCGTTCCGAGGCAGTACGTGAATGCACACACTGCCATGCACGCGACTCGGAGTTGTTAGGGCACAACTTCCAGCGTCCCGATCGACCGCCCACCGGTGAAGACGGCTCGACCTCGATGGCCCGCAACGCCTACGTCGTGGGCGCCACGCGCAGCGCTTGGCTCGATCGCGCCAGCTTGCTGGGCTTCTTCGCCATGGTACTGATCGTATGCGTCCACGGCTACGCGCGCTATCGTCAACGGCGCGGGCGACGCCCGACGGCGACCGCAGAATCCCGCGATGGCGGCGGCTGAAATCCCATGAAAGTCACGCGCGAAGTCAATCCATTCTGGCTCAGGCTGTGGCACGCGCTGCAGGCCGCTTGCTTTTTTGGGCTGTTGATCAGCGGGCTATCGATGCACTTCTCGGATGCCAAGGTGATGCATCTACCCTTCCGCATCGCCGTGCACGTTCACAACGGCTGCGGCGTGGCCTACGTGGGGCTGTGGGTTTTCTTCCTGATCGCCAACCTGACCACCGGTCACGTCCGCCATTACCTGCCCAGTCGCAAGAAGCACGGCCACAACCTGGTGAAGCAGATTCGCTTCTATCTCTACGGCATGTTTCGCGGCGAGCCCCATCCCTTTCCGCCCAGCTTCCGGCACAAGTTCAACCCGGTGCAAAAGTTCGCCTACACCACCGTGATGTACGTGCTGACGCCGCTGTCGGCCGCATCGGGGCTGACCTTGCTCTTTCCCCTGGTAGCCCCCGAGGAAGCGGCGGGGATGACGGGGCTGTTGCCGGTGGCCATGGTGCACCTGGCGGTGGGTTATCTGATCAGCGTCTTTCTGGTCTTCCACATCTACCTGGCGACCACCGGCGAGACCGTCGGCAGCTACTACGCGGAGATGCTGACCGGCATTCGCATCTCGGACGCGCCGCCGTCGCGACCGCCGCGCAGTTCGCACTCGGCACCGCGCACGTGAACTCGCGCTAGAGCCCTTGGGCCCCGATGACAGCGAGGGCTGGACCCAAGGGCTCTAACCGCCCACCTGGTACATCTCGAGTCGGCGGCGGCCGCCCTCGCCCACCTCGGCGCGCAGCTCCGAGTAGCGGTCCTCGCGCGCCTGCCACGACTCGGTCATCAGGGACAGCAGCTCGGCGTCGCTTGCGCCGGCACGGAGCGGGGTGCGCAGGTCGAGGCCGTCCTGGGCGAAGAGGCAGTGCAGCAGCCGGCCGTCGGCCGAAAGCCGAGCGCGACTGCAGTCGCGGCAAAAGGGCTGGCTGACCGAGGCGATGATGCCCACTTCCAGCGAGCCGTCGCGGAAGGCGAAGCGCTCGGCGACTTCGCCGCGATGCTGCGGGGGCAGCGGCTCGAGCCCGGCCACCGTCGACAGCCGGCGGCGGATCTCGGCAGCCTCGATCACGGCGCCGGCCTGCCAGCGGTTGAGCGTGCCCACGTCCATGAACTCGATGAAGCGCACGATCACCCCGCTGCCGCGGAAGTGTTGGGCCAGGCCCTCGACGGCGTGTTCGTTCAGGCCACGCTGGACCACGCAGTTGACCTTCAGCGGCGCAAGCCCCGCGGCCGCGGCCGCCTCGATGCCAGCGAGCACGGGCCGGAGCTCACCGCGGCCGCCGCTGCAACGCCGGAAGGTGTCGTCGTCGACGGCGTCGAGGCTCACGGTCACGCGGGTCAGACCCGCCCGCTTCAGGGCCTCTGCCTGAACGGCCAGCAATGCGCCGTTGGTGGTCAGCGCCAACTCGGCGTCTCCGGCGACCGCCGCCAGCATCTCGATCAACCGCGGCAGGTGGCGGCGGGTCAGGGGCTCGCCCCCGGTCAGCCGCAGCTTGCGCAGCCCGAAGCGCTGGGCGCAAAGGCCCGTCAGGCGCGTGATCTCCTCGAAGCTCAGGATGTCCTCGCGGGGGGCGAAGCGGTAGCCCTCGTGGAAGACGTCTGCGGGCATGCAGTAGCCGCAGCGGAAGTTGCAGCGGTCGGTGACCGAGATGCGCAGCTCGCGCAGGGGCCGGCCCAGGCGGTCGCGGGGCGAGCCGGGGCTGTGGTCGGCGGAAGCCATGGGGCAAACGTAGTTCCGCCGGGGCGCGGCGCCAAGTCGGAGTAGTGCGTAGCAGGCCCTCGAAAAATCGAAAAAATGGGCGCGCGGGCTGCGAACGGGGCGATCGGGGCGCGTCTTTGGTGTAGGACGGGGCGTCTTCGGCCCGGTGAGTGCCGGCGGCGGAGGAATGAGCGATGCAGGTAGGTATTGGAATCGGTGAAATCGCGGGGCCCGATGCGGGTCTCGAGGCCATGGTGGAGCAGGCGCGGGCGGCCGAGGCCGACGGCTTCGACAGCGCCTGGGTGGCCAATATCTTCGGCCTCGACGCCATGACGGCGGTGACCGTATGTGCGCGCGAGACCACCACCCTCAAGCTGGGCACCGCCGTGGTGCCCAGCTACCCGCGCCATCCCATGGCCATGGCCCAGCAGGCGCTGTCGACCCAGGTGGCCACCAAGGGCCGCTTCACGCTCGGCATCGGCCTGTCGCACCAGGTGGTCATCGAGGGCATGTTCGGCATGTCCTACGCCAAGTCCTACAGCCACATGAAGGAATACCTGCAGGTGCTGATGCCGCTGGTGCACGAGGGCAAGGTCAGCCATCAGGGACCGC
The DNA here is from genome assembly GCA_029880325.1 of Myxococcales bacterium. Taxonomy (GTDB): domain Bacteria; phylum Myxococcota_A; class Polyangia; order Polyangiales; family JAFGIB01; genus JAOUOP01. Next base: position 21,215 of record JAOUOP010000023.1, read on the forward strand.
TCTACAGTGTCAACGGACGGTTGAGCGTGCGCCACCCAACGCAGCTGCCGGTGGTGATCGCGGCGCTGGCCCCGAAGATGCTGGCGCTGGCCGGCACCGTGGCCGACGGAACCGTGACCTGGATGGTGGGTCCCAAGACGCTCGAGAGCCACACCATCCCGCGGCTGAACGAAGCGGCCGCGGCAGCCGGGCGGCCGACGCCGAAGGTGGTGGTCGGGCTGCCGGTGGCGGTCACCGACGACGTGGAAGCGGCACGCGCGAAAGCGGCCAGGGGCTTTCAGACCTACGGCATGTTGCCGAGCTACCGCGCCATGCTCGACCGCGAAGGCGCCAAAGGTCCCGCCGACGTGGCCATCGTCGGCGATGCCGACGCCGTGGGCGAGCAGCTGGGCAAGCTGGCCGAGATCGGCGTCACCGACTTCCAGGCCGTGCCGTTTCCGGTGGGCGAGGACAAGCCCGCCTCCCTCGCGCGCACGCGCGAGGCGCTGGTGGCGTATCTCAAGTCGCGCTGACGGCGCGCACGCGCATGGCGGCGATGCAGGTCCGGAACTTGGATCTGCACGCGCGATGCCGGACAATTGAGGCACCAATCACAGTCGAGGTGGTGCATTGACTGAGCCCAATGTCTTTCTGGCGAGCATTCGGCAACAGATGGATCGGGCAGCGACCCTGGCGCATGTGCCCGACCACGTGCGCGCGATCCTCGCCGAGCCCAAAAACGAACTGATCGTGCACTTCCCGGTGCGCATGGACGACGGCAGTTTTCGCCTCTTCAAGGGCTACCGCATCCAGCACAACAACCTCCTGGGTCCGTACAAGGGAGGTCTGCGCTTCCACCAGGACACGCGGCTCGATGATCTAAAAGCGCTGTCGGCCCAAATGACGCTGAAGTGCGCGCTGATGAACATCCCCTTCGGCGGCGCCAAGGGTGGGGTCAAGTGCGACCCCTCGAGTCTCTCCAGCGACGAGCTGATGCGCGTGACCCGACGCTTCACCCATGCCCTGGGCGCCAACATCGGGCCCGAGTACGACATCCCGGCACCGGATGTGGGCACCGACGCGCAGGTCATGGTCTGGATCATGGACACCTACATGAACACGGCCGGCTACTCGGGGCGCAACGCCCAGCAGCGCGTGGTTACGGGCAAGAGCGTCGAGTGCGGCGGCACCGAGGGCCGCGCCCAGGCCACGGGAAAGGGCGTGGTGCACTGCATCACCGAGTGGGCGCGCGAGCGCGGCATCGCCCTGGAGGGCAAGACGGCGCTGGTACAGGGCTACGGCAAGGTCGGCAGCCACACGGCGCTGATCCTCAGCAAGCTCGGTGTCTCGGTGGTCGGTGTCGGCGACCACACCGGCTATCGCCTGAACCCCGAGGGCTTCAATGCCCACCGCATGGCGGAGTACGTCAAAAAGAATCGCTCCATCGAAGGCTATCCGGCGGGCGAGGCCTGCTCGCGTGCGGACTTCTTCGCGCAGGAAGCCGACATCCTGGTACCGGCGGCACTGCAGAATCAGATCGGCGCCGGCGAGGCCAAGACCCTCAAGGTCAAGCTGATCGTCGAGGGCGCCAACGGGCCGGTCATGCCCGACGGCGACGCGGTGCTGCAGGAGCGGGGCATCGACGTGGTGCCGGATCTATTGGCCAACGCTGGCGGTGTAACCGTGAGCTACTACGAGTGGGTGCAGAACGGACGCCAGGAGATCTGGGATTCGGAGAAGGTCGAGGGACGCCTGGAGCGCAGCATGAAGCGCGCCTATCAAAGGGTGGCCGAGCGCGCGCGCGAGCAGGGCTTCAGCATGCGCGAGGCGGCCAATGTGCTGGCGGTCGAGCGACTCGCTCGGGTGTATGCCGAGCGCATGATCTTTCCTTGAGTCGTCGGATGATTCGCGGCGTTAAATGACCAGACCCCGCGCGGACAGGGAGCCGGGCGGGGTCTGGGGCGGGGAGCGCGATGCCGTGACTAGCGGCGGCCGCCACCAGGAGGCGGAGGGGGCGGAGCGCATTCGGCGGGCAGCGGAATCGGAATCGGGCCGCCCAGGCAGACGCCGTTGCCGTCGCAGTACTCGGCGCCATTGCAGATGTTGCCGTCGGAGCAGGAAGTGCCGTAGGGCTGACCGAAGCAGGGATTGCCCGAGTCGTGCTCACAGGTGCCGTTGCCGTCGCACAGGCCGTCACCTTCGCAGACGGTGCCGGCGGCGACCGGGTCGTTGATGATGCCGGCGCCGGGGTCGCAGCTGTCGGCGGTGCACTCGTTGCCGTCGTCGGCCGAAGGCGCGCTGCCCGCGACGCAGCTGCCCGCATCACAGCTCTCGTCGCCGGTGCACATGTTGCCGTCGTCGCAGGAGACCTCGACCACCACACCACCCGCGCAGGAAACGGTCGCTGCGCCGTTGCAGGAAGGCGCGAAGTCCTCGTCGATGGCGCCGTCGCAGTCGTCGTCGAAGCCGTCGCAGGTGGCGTCGTCGAAGGCCACCGAATCGACGCTGGCGCAGACGCCCGTGGCGACCACACAGCCCTGGCCCTCGGCGCAATCGCTGTCGTCGCTGCAGGCTTCGCTGTTGCCAGAAGACTCGCAGTTATCGCCGTTGCAGGCGTCGTCGCCGTCACCACCGTCGATGCTCTCGCGACGGCTACGGCTACGGCAGCGGCTGGAGACGATGCGGTCGGCGCCATCACCGCCCGAGATGCTGTCCTTGCCACGGCCGCCGTCGATCAGGTCGTGGCAGGCGCCGCCGCTAATCTGGTCCCTGCCGTTGCCGCCATTGAGGGTGTCATTGCCGTCGCCGCCCTCGAGCACGTCCTTGCCGTTGCCGCCGTTGAGGGTGTCGTCACCGGCACCACCGATCAGCACATCGTTGCCATCGCCACCGTCGATGACGTCGTTGCCTCCATGACCCAGGATGCAGTCGTCCCCGTCGGTACCGGTGAGCACATCGTCGCCGTCGGTACCCTCGATGACGTTGCTGCCCTCGGGGCAGACGTCGGCGCTGCTGAGCGCCCAGCTCTGGGTTGCGACCTCCGCATCGGGTGCCCCTTCGCAGCCAACATTGACGCCACCGAGCGCAAGCGCGATGCCGACAATCCAACCTTGTTGCTTGTAGACCATGCTCAGACCCTGCCTCTCACCACACTCAAGCTCCCTGTCGCGAAGCCGTGATTATGTTTGTAACGGAACTTTCCGTTATTTGCATCACTTGAAGACCAAAATTGTGAAAAAAAACCACAGCGTCAGAATTACAGCCACGAATTCAGGAATAATTTCAGCTAGATCGGGCCGGCCCCGTTTGGACGTGTGTGTGGGGCCAGCATACGCCAGGACCGTGAAATGGACGATTTGCGCGTCGGTCCGCAGCTGACGATCCCGGGCGACGAGCTACGGGTGGCCTTTGCGCGCTCGGGTGGGCCCGGGGGTCAAAAGGTCAATCGCAGCGAAACCAAGGTCGAGCTGCGCTGGAACCTGCGAGACAGCCGCGCGCCGAACGAAGCCGACCATCGCTGGCTGATGAAGCGGTTGGGGGCGCGCCTCAGCGCCGACGGCGACCTCATCGTCACCTCCGAGCGCACCCGCAACCAGGCGCAAAACCGCGCCGATGCCCTGGAAAAGCTCGCCGACCTGGTGCGCGAGGCGCTGGTTCGCCCCAAGCGCCGTCGCCCCACCCGCCCCGGCCGTGGCGCCATCGAGCGCCGCATCTCGGACAAAAAGCACCGTAGCCGCCTCAAAGAAGGCCGGCGGGGTGGGGAGCACGACTGAGGTCCGCAGGAGAACCGCCCGGGAAAAGCTGCCAGGGCGACTTTTTTCGCTGGAATTCGATGGCGAGCACCCGCAGCCGCCCACACTGCCGTACATCAAACCAGAAGCGCGCGTTTACGGCGCCGTGGGCGATGGCGTAGCGTCCCTTTTCATGTCGAACCTCTGGCCGCGGGTGCGGCTGTCGCGGCCGGCTTCCGAGCTCGATGCCCTGGCCGATGCGATCGGCGACAAGCTGGAAGTGGCCGTCGGCCGCAGGCGCTTTCCCGCCGCGATGCTCGAGCAGCTGCGGCCGGTGCATCTGCCGCTCGCGGCCTGGCTGGCCGAGCGTGCAGCCCGTAGCCAATGGACACCCCCGATCATCGGCTTCAGCGGTGCTCCCGGCAGCGGCAAGACCACCCTCTGCCACTGGCTGGGCACGATCCTGACACTCGGTTTCGAGCTGCAGTGCACAGTGATCACGCTGGACGATTTCTATCTGAGTCAACTGGAGCGCAAGCAGCTGGCCCGCGATGTCCATCCCCTGCTGCGCACCCGCGGCGTGCCCGGCACCCATGACGTCGCCGCCCTCAAGCGCGCCCTCGCCGCCCTGGCCGAGCTGCCCGCAGGCGATGCGGTATCGCTGCCCCGCTTCGACAAGGGCAGCGACGATCGCATCAGCCCCTCCCAGTGGCCCGCGGTCTGCGTCCGCCCCGATCTGGTGCTGCTGGAGGGCTGGTGCCTGGGCGCCACCCCGGAAAAAGTCGAAGCCCTGGTGTCTCCTTTAAACGCTCTCGAGCGCCGCGAGGACCCCGAAGGCGTCTTCAGGCGCCACGTCAACGCCCAGCTGCGCGGGCCCTACGCCAAGCTCTTCGCCCGGCTCGAAGCACTGGTCTTTCTGCAGGTGCCGAGCCTGGGCCACTCCCGCCGCTGGCGCGCCCAGCAGGAGGCCGAGCTGCGCGCTCGCGAGGGCGGCACGGCGACCCTCGACGACGAAGAGCTGCTGCGCTTCAGCCATTTCTTCGAGCGCACCTGCCGCCACATGCTCCAGGAGCTGCCCGGCCACGCCGACCTGACGCTGGTGCTCGACGACGCCCACCGCGTGGAACAAGTCGTCGCCGCGAGCGAGCCCGAAGAGCCCGAAGAGAGCTGAACGTTAGGCCAGCGGCCGGAACTCCGGCCCCGACAGCCGCGCCGCCAGTTGCGATAGCGCCGCGTAGCCGGTGTAGTAGTCGCGCGATCTCACCGTGCCGCGGTCGTCGAGCACTTCGACCACGATCGGCGCGGCCGGCGCGTCGAAGAGCTGGTCGACGCGCAGCTCGGTCATTTCACGTACAAAGTCTGCCTCCGCCACCATGCGCGGCGGGGCGTTGCCGTCTGTCATCGTTACCCGGAGCATCCCCAATCACCAACTCCCGGCCCATCCGTCCCTGGCGAGCCTTTATTACTGGTGTAACAGGAGCTGCACAAATCGGCTCAGCCCTGGCGTCGATTTTCGATCTTATTTCGCCCCGGCCGTTCCGCACGGCCCCCGCGCTCAGCCGAGGCCGCGCTCGACCAGCCGGTCGATCAAGAAGCTCGATTGCTCGAGCGCCTCAGCCGTGAAGTCGCCGAAATAGGCCCGTACCTCCTCGAAGATGGCGTCGAAGCGGCCCTGATCGCGGCGCTCGAGGATCTCGCGCAGCTCCTCGGCGGCCCTGCTGAAGGCCGCCGTCACCGCCGCCGTCTCGGGGTTGAGCATCTCGATCGGCCCGTAAAGCCGCGGATCCTGGGCGAAGTGTCGCGCCGCCACGTACAGCTCCATTAAATAGGCCGGCGAGGTGAAGGGCCGCGAGGCCTCGATGGGGCGATTGAGCTGCTCGAGGGTGCGCCCCAGGACCTGGGTCTGGAAGTGGGTCAGCACCTGCACCAGGGCCATGGCCCGGTCGTGCTCGGCGGCGTCGGCCTCGGTGACCACCAGCCCCCGCCCCTCCAGCAGGTCCACGAGCCAGCGATGCCACCGCTTGCCCCGCCCCGCGCAGACCACCACGCGCTGCCCCTGCAGGCTGTGGACGCCGGGGCCGAACATGGGGTGGGTGCCGATGACGCTGGCCTCGGTCGCCGCCAGCATGGCCGCGAGCGGCGCCTGCTTGATCGAGGTGATGTCCATCAGCAGCGCCTCGGGCGAAAGCGCCGGGCCCACCTCGGCGATCACCTGCAGGGTGGTCTCGATGGGCACCGAGATCACCACCACCTCGGCCGCCGCCGCCGCCACCTTCGGCGTCAGCTCGGTATCCAGGTCCGAGAGCGTGACGCGATGGCCCAGCTCAGCGAAGAGCCGCGCCAAAAGGCCGCCCATCTCACCGTGACCGCCGATGATGGCGACGCGTTTCTGGTCCACCTGGCGCGGCGCCGAGGCCCCCAGGGCCGCCTGGTAGTCGCGGCTGGCGAGCATGATCTGCCGGTAGATGGACTCGATGGGTGCCGGGTTCATGTCCAGGGCCTCGGCGCGGGCCCGCCGGTCATCGAGGATCTCACGCTCGCGGGCGAAGTCGCGGATCGCCCGGCTGGTGCTCTGCTTGACCGTCGCCACCTGGCGCACCACGTCCATGCGCTGCCGCAGCAGCTGCAGGAGCTGACGGTCGAGTTGGTCGATTTCTCGCCGCAGGGCCTGCAACTCGGGCGGCGGCGGAACGGTCTTGGCCACGCCGCGACCATACTGCACGCGCAGCGCGGTCAAAAGCCGATTGCAGACCTCCCGGGCCGGTCGGTCAGCCGGCCGTGGACCCGGCCACGGACCCGGCCGTGGACCCGGCCATGGACCCGGCCACGGACCCGGCCACAGCCACCTGCCGAATCGCACCGATGCGCTGCAGCATGGGCGGGTGCGAGTAGTGCAGAAGCACGTAGCCCGGATGCGGCGTGAGGTTGCCCAGGCTGTCGCGGGAGAGCTTCTTCAGCCCCTGCACCAGGGCCTCCCCCAGACCCGTGGTCTCGACGGCAAAGCGATCGGCCTCGAATTCGTGTTTGCGCGAGCGCGAAAGCATCCACAGCGACAGCATAAGCTCCACCGGCTGGTAGAGCAGGCTGCAGAAGACCAGCCCCGCGTAGACCGAGCTGTGTTCCATGCCGAAGGCCGCGTAGAGCGCGGGCTGGCCCATAAGATAGCCGAAGACAAAGAGCAGGATTCCCAGGTGCAGGATGCTGACCACCATGCCCTGGATCACGTGGCGCTTTTTGTAGTGCCCGACTTCGTGGGCCACGATCGCCAGCAGCTCCTCGGGGCTGTGGCGGTCGATCAGGGTGTCGAAAAGGCCGATGCGCCGGTGGCGGCCGAAGCCGGTGAAGAAGGCGTTGGCCTTGCTGGAGCGGCGCGAGCCGTCGACCACAAAGAGATTGTCTACGGGGAAGTCCACCGCACGCGCATAGTCCAGGATGCGCTGCCTGAGCTCTCCGTCTTCGAGCGGGGTGAACTTGAGGAAGATCGGCATCAACCAGCTCGGCGCCACAAATTGCAGCAGCAGGATCAGGGCCGTACTGGCCAGCCAGCAGTAGAGCCAGGCCAGCTCCCCGGCCTGTTCGAAGAGCGTGAGGATCAACGCACCCACGGGGCCACCGAGCGCGACCGCCAGGAGCAGCCCCTTGAGGCGATCGCCCACGAAGGTCTTGGCCGTGGTTCGGTTGAAGCCGAAGCGCTCTTCGATGACGAAGGTGCCGTAGAGCTGAAACGGCAGGTTGAGCAAGAGCTGCCCGCCCATCAGCGCGGCGATGAACAAAAGGCCCGTCAGCAAAGGTGCGAGCCCCAGCGCCCTGAGCTGCGAGTCGAGCCACTCGAAGCCGCCGCCGAACCAAAAGCCCAGCAGTAACAACAAGTTGAAACTGCGCGGCCACAGGGCGAAGCGACTGCGCACGCGCGTGTACTGCTGGGAGCGGCGGTAGCTGTCGGCGTCGTAGACGTCGTCGAATTCCGCGGGCAGCTCGGGCGCCATGGCGCGCAGGTTGAGCAGGTCGGCGACCGTGCTCAGCAGGTAGGAGCCCAGCAGCGTGGCCAGGACGATGATGGCATAGATGTTGAGCATGAAACGTCGAGCATGAAAGGCGGCACTGGTGACTGTTGCCACCAGCGCCCCGCGGCGTAGCGCATTTCAGCGGCTTCGACCACCGCGCTGTCGAAGCCGCTCGGCCCACGCCAGCCTCAGCTCTCGTCGGGACGCGACCCGGACGCCGCCGTGCCCACCGGATACCTTCCCGAGTGCTGGCGACCGGGCGCGTGCTCGCCGACGAAGGCGGAAGTCAGGCATCGCAGGTAGAGCAGGGCCCACAGCTGCTGCGGCGGTAGCAGCCGGCGCGAAAGCAGCTCGTCCAGCGACTGCGGGCGCGCTGCCAACGCCTCGACCACGGCGAGCTCACGCCGCTTGAAGCCGTAGATGCCCAGGTCCGGCGCCGGGTCGAGCTGCAGCGGTTTTTGCCCGCAGGCTTCGAGCACGCGATCGATGAGCTGGGAGCTGCCCGCCCCGATTCGCAGGGCGGCGACCGCCACCGCCCGGGCGTCGCAGGGCCCGCGCGTCACGTGGGCGCGGGGGCGAGCTGTCCGCGCTCGCCCCCAGCCCGTTCGGGGTGGTCCCGGGGCACCCAGGTTCGCCGGCTGCAGCCCGCCTTCAGCGCTCGCTGATGGCCACGTACTCGCGGCGCTCGGCGCCGAGGTAGATCTGCCGCGGGCGCGCGATGCGCTGCTCGGAGTCGCCCAGCATTTCTTCCCACTGCGCCAGCCAGCCGGCGCTGCGGCCGATGGCGAAGAGCACGGGGAAGACGTCCATGGGCAACCCCATGGCCTGGTAGATGATGCCCGAGTAGAAGTCCACGTTGGGGTAGAGCTTGCGCTCTACGAAGTAGTCGTCTTGCAGCGCGATGCGTTCGAGTTCCAGCGCGATGTCGATGAGCGGGTTTTTGCCGACGGCGTCGAAGACCTCGTAGGCCAGGCGCTTGATGACCTTGGCGCGCGGGTCGTAGTTCTTGTAGACGCGATGACCAAACCCCATCAATCGACCACGGTCGGCTTTCACGTCCTCGATGAACTCGGGGATGTTGCGCACGTGGCCGATCTTGTTGAGCATGCGTACGACCGCTTCGTTGGCGCCACCGTGCAGGGGTCCGTAGAGCGCCGCGCAAGCCGCCGCCGTGGCCGAGTAGGGGTCGACCTGGGAGGAGCCCACCGAGCGCATGGCATTGGCGCTGCAGTTTTGTTCGTGGTCGGCGTGCAAGATGAAGAGCACGTCGAGTACGCGCTCGATGGCCGGGTTGGGCGTATAGCGCGGCTCGGCCATGCGGAAGAGCATGCTCAGGAAGTTACCGGTGAAGCTCAGGTCGTTGTCCGGCTGGATCGCTGGCAGCCCGCGGCGGTGGCGGTAGGCGTAGGCCGCCAGCGTCGGCATCTTGGCGATCACGCGGTACATCTGGGTGCGCCGCGAGTCGGGATCGGAGACGTTTTTGGCGTCGGGATAATAGGTGGCGAGCGCCGCCACGGTGCTGGTGAGGATGCCCATGGGATGGGCGTCGTAGCGGAAGCCGTCGATGAACTTCCGAATATTCTCGTGCACCATCGTATGGTAGGTGATGTTGTGGGTGAACATCTCGAGTTCGGAACGCGTCGGCAGCTCACCGTGGATCAGTAGATACGCGGTCTCCAGAAAGCTCGAGCGCTCGGCCAATTCTTCGATGGGGTAACCCCGGTAGCGCAGGATGCCGCGCTCACCGTCGATGAAGGTGATGCGGCTCTTGCACGAGGCGGTGTTCACGAAGGCCGGGTCGTAGGCCATCAAACCGAAGTCGTCGTCCTCGACCTTGATCTGGCGCAGATCGAGCGCACGGATGGTGCCGTGGGTCACGGGCAGCTCGTAGGTCTTGCCGGTTCGATTGTCCGTGATGGTGAGGCTATCCTTGGCCATTCCGTCGTGGCTCCTTTCCTATCCCACAGCAGGTCCGCGACCGACCCGGTGTCATCGCCGCCCGCGTAAGGCGCCCGCTGGGCCGTGCGTCAGCGGTCGATTGTAGCGCAGTCGGCCCCGTTGCTTCAAAAGCTGCGTGCTGTGCGCGCCCTACGCGCCCCTCATCAGACGTCCAGTGGATCGGAGGCCAAGCTGCGGAAGGCGCGGTTGAAGTAGAGCAGGGGCTCGCCGTCGGCCTCGCCGGGGCCCAGGGCACGCACGGCGCCGATGAGGACGGTGTGGTCGCCCACCTCGTAGCTGCTCTCCACGGTGCAATCGAGCCAGCCGAGGCAGGCGCTCAGGATCGGCGCCGAGGTGACTTCTTCCCGCACCGCGAGCCCCTCGAAGAGGTCATCGACGCCGGGCAGCATCTTGGCGAAGCGGGCGGCGAGCCGGGCGTGTTCGCGTCCGAGAATGTGGACGGCGAAGCAGCCGGACTCGCGCACCATGGGCAGACTGTCGGTGTCGCGACCGAGGCAGACGAGCACCCGGGGCGGCTCTGCGCTGACGGCGGAAAAGGCGCTGACGGTCAGGCCGTGGGGCTCACCCTGGTTGCGGGTGGTGACCACGGTGACGCCGCTGGGAAAGCGGCTGAGCACTTTCTTGAAGGCTTTGGGGGGCGGCTCGGGGGGGGTGCTGGCCATGGCGGGCGATGATAACGCCCGAGCACGCGCGGTCACGGGAATTGTGCTCGCGAGCGTGCTAAGGGTCTGCGCAATAAAGTTACCAACTCGACTCCGATCCATCCCGTCCAGCTGCGTTGCGCCGCCTTCAAATACATGGAGTATTCGCGCGGCGCCGCGCCTTGCCGGACGGGCGCCTCGAAGCCGATTTGGCAACTTTATTTCGACCAGGGCCCTTAGCGTCTGCCGCCGCCATGCACGCGAAACCGAAACCCAGACACTTCGAGCGCGACAATGTCAAAGCCATGGAGGGCTACGTTCCCGGAACGCAGCCGGGGGACCTGGCCATGCTCAAGCTCAACACCAACGAAAACCCCTACCCGCCCAATCCGGCGGTGCTCGCGGCCCTGGGGGGCGTCGAAGGCGAGCTCTTGCGCCGCTACCCCGATCCCTCGGCCCTGCCCTTTCGCCAGCTGGCAGCCGAGGTCCATGGCCTGACGCCCGAGCAGGTGATCGCGGTCAATGGCAGCGACGAGCTCTTGCGCCTGGCCATCGCCACCTTTGTGCCGCCCGGCGAGCCCATCGGTCTTATCGATCCCAGCTACTCGCTCTACTCCACCCTGGCCGCCGCCCATGGCAGCCCCGTGGTCGGCGCCGAGCCCGACGCCGACTTCGCACCGCCGGCCGACCTGGCCGAGCGCATGAATCGGGCCGGCGTGCGGCTGCTCTTCCTGGTCAACCCCCACGCGCCCTCGGGCCAGCTCACCCTGCTCGACCGCGTCGAAGCCCTGGCCCGGGACTTTGAAGGCGTGCTGCTGCTGGACGAGGCCTACGTGGACTTCGTCGACCCGGCCCTCGGCTACGACGCGCTGCCCCTGTGCCGACAGCTCGACAACCTGCTCGTGCTGCGCACCTTCAGCAAGGGCTACAGCCTGGCGGGGCTGCGCTTTGGCTACGGCATGGGCGCCCCTTCGCTGATCGAGCCGATGCTGTGGAAGACCCGCGACAGCTACAACGTCGACGCCATCTCCCAGCGCCTGGCGGCGGTGGCCCTCGAGCATCGCGCCGAGGCCGCCGCCCACTGGCTCACGATTCGCCAACAGCGCGAGGCCCTTGCCGCCGCCCTTCGCGCGCTGGGCTTCGTCGTGCCCCCGAGCCAGACGAACTTTCTGCTGGCGAAAGTGCCCGAGCCGATCGCGGCCCCGGTGCTGCAGCAGGCGCTGGCGCGCGCGGGGATTCTGGTGCGCTACTTCGATGCGCCGCGCCTGCGCGAGTCCCTGCGCATCACCGTGGGCACGCCCGAGCAAAACCGAAGGCTGCTCGAGGCGCTCGCCCAGGCGCTGTCTGCTCTGCCTTCGAGCGGCTGAGGCTTGCTTTCAGGCTTGCTTTCAGGCTCGGCTCAATCGGCGTAGGCCCGGCGCTCACGTAGCAGCTCCTCGGCCTGCTCCCGGCTCAGGGCCGGCTTTTCGACCGGCGCGGCCTGCCGAATGTGCAAGCGGCTGGCGTGGCGGGCGCCGCTCAGACGGGCTGCGCGCACCGTGACCGGCGGCGCCTTGGGCTTTTCCTTGATGCGCGCGGCCACGTAGGTGGTCGAGCCGTCGCTGCGGCGGTCGACGTTGCCGGTAAAGAGCCGCGGTCCCAGGTAGTCGGTCAGCGCTTCGATCCCGACGCGCTCACTCTGGTAGACCCACTCGTATTTGCCGCTCTTGATCAGCAACATGCCGCGCGGAATCGGCAGCTCGGCCACCGTTTCACCGGAGGGCAAGAGCTTGCCCTGGGCATCGAAGAGCTTCTGCGCCGCGACCTTCTCTTTCAGCGCCTCTTCGCGCCTGGGCGCATCGAGCAGCGCGCGCTGGCGCTCGCTGGCGGCCGGCGGCGCTGGCTCACCCGAGCAGGCGGCGAGCAACAGTAGGGCGAGCAAGGGGCCTTGGGTGTTGGGCGTCATTCGACGGTGGAAGCCCAGGACATGATGCGGCTGAGACCGGCGTTGCGGTCGACCGCCAGCTGAAGACTATCAAAAGCCGAGCCCCCGCGGCGCTGCAGCAGGGTGCTGACGGCGCCGTCGTCGACACCGTGGGCGACCAGGAAGCTCTGGCGCGAGCCATCTCCGCCCGGGATGAAGTAGGGCTGGCCGGTCAGCGGATCGGCTACGGTCTGGATGTCGCTGCAGCTGGGCCGCTGCAGGAAGCTCACGCCCATGACCATGAAGTTATCCGGAGCGCTCGCGGCGTCGATGTTGACGACGCTGGTGGTATCGCCGTCGCCCCCGTATTCGGTGCTGCGAATGGGGCCGTAGGTTGTGACCCCGTCTTTCGGGCTCACATGGGGGTCGCCCAGGTCGCGGTTTAGATAGTGCACCGCGAAGATCCGGCCCTTGCCCAAATCGCAGGCGTTGCCGCTGTTGGCGACGGGGATGAAGGTTGCGAAGTAGAGAATGCCATCGATCAGGGTCATGGGCCCGGTCACCATCTCGCTGACCTCGAAGCCGGCTATGTCCTTGACGCGCATCTCCCAGTTGATGGCCGCCACATAGCGCTCGGCGCCAGTGGCCACGGTGTCCAGATCGAGGACTTCGGTGAGTGAGACCACGCGATTTTTCGCCGTCGGCTCGGAGAAGCTATCGGTATTGCCCGTGCCGACGATCACCACCACTTGACCGGCGTTGTCGACGCTCAGGATGGGCGCCTCGTAGCTGAGCTCACCTTCGAGCGGCGACGCGTCCCAGAAGAGATCGTGGAAGGGGTGGGCCTCCCACAGCGCCGGGTCGGCGTGGCTCATGTCGATGCGCCAGACGACGCCGTCGGCGTCGGTGAGGAAGGCGCGCGAGACCAGCGTGCCCACATCGCCGAGGTAGAGCGCGGGTGTGCTCACCAGGGGTGAGGGAAAGGGAGCCTTGGTGCCCGTCGCAAGATCGGCGGTCATCTTGCGGATCAACTTGCCCGTCTCCACGTCCACGAAGTAAAGCGAGCGGCCGCCCTTGCTGTCCTGCCAGCAGGGCACGTTGAAGCGGTGCATGGGCTTTTTGGCGCTTGGCGGAATGCCGTCGTGACTGGTGTAGGGCGTGCCCGTGCTCGCGTTGCGCTTGCTGTCGTTCAAGCCGCCCGCGTTGCAGTCGATGGCCGTGCCCAGCCGGCCCTGGCCGCCCGGTAGGATCGCCACGGCCCGCTCCTGCTCGACGCCGTCCCACCGCACCAGCACCTGCCCGATGGCCGGCTGCCCGTAGGTCAGTCCCATGTAGTCGTCGGTGAACTGCCACATGAACTCGGGGGCGGTCGGGTTGGTCACATCGAGCGCGACGTAGGCGCGACCGCCGCCGCGCATGCCCGTGAGCAACACCGTGTGGTAGTCCAAGCCGGAGGCGATGGCCTCCTTGTCACGACTGAAGAAGACATCCTTGACCACCGGCGTGCCGTCCATGGTGAACTGGTGGATGTTCAGGTTGGTCTGCAGGTCGTTGAGCAAAAGCGGCGGCACGAAGCCCCACATCTCCTCGCCTGCGGCGTAGGGCTTCAGCCCCAGGGTGGCGTCGCCAGCGTAGTCCTTGACGGAAAAGGCGTGCAGGATGCCGTCGTTGCTGCCCACGTAGAGCGTCAGCGGTCGATTCCGGATCTCGGGGCGCGCCCGGAAGAGGTTGAAGCTGTCGTCGGCGGTGTCGAACGCGGGCGAGCCCACGGCCACCGGATCGGAATGGTAGACGTCACCGAGGCGCTTGCGCTCCCGCACGCTGCCGTTTTGCCCGTACATCCAGTCCATGATCGCGGCCTTTTCGGGGTCGGTCGCCACCCCCAGCACGGCCGGCGAGACGAAGGCGTCCTTGAGCTCGATCTTGGCGCAGCCGCTAGCGCCACAGGCCGCGTTGGTGTCGCTCGCGTGACGGTAGAGATGGGCATCGCCGCTGGGCTCGATGGAGGGCTGCCACTTGGCGGTCCAGAGATCGCGCGCCAGTTGAGCATTGAGCGTCTCATGAAATTTGTCCGTCGTGTCCAGCGGCTCCTGGACGAAGCCCCCGGTGGCGCAGGAGAAGCGGCGCCGTTCGATGATGCCGGTCCAGGGATCGCCGTCGGCCAGGGGCAGATTGAAGCCGGTGCCGAGCTCGTACTGCTTGATCGGCGAACCGAGAGGATCGTCGACGACCGCCGGAATCGAGCGCGAGATGGGCTTGAGCGCCGCTTCGATCACGCGCGTGAGATTGCCGATCAGGTCGCCGAAGTTATCGGCGAAGTAGGCTTCGTTGCCATCGCCGTCGGTGTCGCAGGTGGTCTCGGGGCAGCCCTGCAGGGCGATGGCGTTGAGGCGATCCTTGACCGCGAGGTCGTTGATGGACAGGCCCACGACGAAGAGCTGCTGCAGCTGGGGCAGGTCGCCACTGCGCCCGCGCACCAGGTCGTAGGCAGCCTGCTCGGGCGTGGGATAGGGACACTTCATGGAGTCCGGGTCGTTGCCAGGGCCGCCGCAGTAGAGCGGATCGGTCGGATCCTGGGTGGTGGCGCAGTCACAGCCCAGGTCCCGGTAGTCGGCGTCCGGCTTGCCGTCGGTGATCAGCATGGCGTAGCGATCGCGACAGGAGCCGTAGAGGTCGGTGAGATCGTTTTTGATGTGGTAGTAGAGATCGTCGAGGGAGGCGGCGATGGGCGTGCCGCCGTAGGGCCGCGCCAGAAGCAGCGCCTTTTGGATGTCGTCGTTGATGCTCTGGGGCGTGGGGGTCGAACAGATCGAGCACCAGGAGGGACAGCTTCCACTCGACTCGGTGCAAGAGTTGAGCGAAACCAGCGAGCCGGCGGCTGCGGCGGGGCTGCGCGCGCCGGTGTCCATCATGTAGTCGGTGACGCAGTTGGGATAGTGGAAGGACTTCGGTCCGCCATAGGACCACAGGCCCTTCTCGCTATCGCTGCGGGCCCTCGAGAACTCGGATGCCGGAATCTGCAGGTCGGAGCCGACGTAGGTCGCCAGGCCATCGAAGGTCATCAGACCGAAGCGCACGGCGCTCTTGTACTGGTCGAGGATGCCGTTGTTGTTCTGATCGATGGTGCTGGTGGTCGAATCGGGCGGGCAGGCCATGCCGGCACCCGCTGACGTGCAGTCCCAGGGCTGGTGGTAGTCGGTGAAGTAGCGCACATCGTAGCTGCCCGGAAAGTTGTCGGCGCGGTCCAGGGCTTCGCACTCGAAATTGTTGAAAGTGCCGGTCAGCGCCTCGAGGGTGACCGCCCAGCGGTTTTTCTTTTGGTCGAGGACGGTCGAGTCACACTTGGGCAGGCATTCGATGCAGCTCCGAGATGAGCAGGTGCACTTGGGCAGCCGCTCCATGGAACCGGAGGTGTCCACCACCAGCATCATGTAGGGGAGGATCTCGCGCAGGTCATTGCTCGTCTGGGCCGCAGCCGCGGGCGCCAGGGCCAGCACGGCGCCGAGCCCGAAGATCGTGAGCAGCAGGTACTTCATCGCTCCCATGGCATCTCTCCGGCCTCGCCCCGTGGTGCTTTGGGCTGCGACCGCCGCCGCATGGAGACAGGGCGCAAAAGGCAGCGGTCGTCGCGCTTTCAGGGGTCCCTTCATTGCAACATCTGGGGCAGCAGGACCGATGCACGGCTTTCGCGCACCGAACCGTATGGATCGTGGTGGTAGTAGAGGGTATTGGCGGGATCGACGAGCCAGTCCTTGTGGTATTGCATACCGACGGCGTTGCCCGCCGCATCGAGATTGGTCAGACGCGTGCGGGCGGTGAGCACGCAGGAGAACTGCACCACGCGCTGGCCCGTGCGACCGCCACCGATCGGCGCACCGGGCTGCAGGGCGGCGGGCATCAGCTGACAGTCGGTGAGATCGACCAGATAACGCTCGGGCACCTGGGCCGCGAGCGGACCGGTGGAACCGAGCGCATCGGCAGCAAAGACGTTGGCCGCGGCCATCGCCGGCCACTCACCTCCGGGCTGCAACAGCGGCAGCTCCAGGGAGGGCTGGGGGAAGCGCACGGCGTTGCGCGAATTGCCGCCGGTCAGGATTTCGGGCTCGGCCACTTCCGGCGCCATCGACGGCAGCGGCGACGGCTCACCAGGCAACCCCTGGGCCCTTCGCATCAGCGTCAACAGGCCGCGGTTGGCCTGCATGTCCACGTAGGCCAGGGCCGTGGACATGGCGGCTTCGGCCAGGTACTGCGCCTGCAGGGCCATGCGATCGTCGCCAGCGGCGCGGAACTCCGCCTGGGTGACGCGCACCGAAATGGTCGCACCGGCGGTCGCGAACATCAGCACCAACAAAACCACCAGCATCACCGCGCCCTCCTGGTCGCGGCGCGTGCGATGGCGCATGGGGCGGCAGGGACGCATCGGGGCAGCCATCAGTATCCCTCCTGGGCGAGGTTGGGCAGGAAGACCTCGGCCCGAAGCTCCCGCACGGAGGCTCGGCCGGGCCAGGTAAAGACCTGGTAGCAGCGGCGATTGCCGCACAGGGGATTTCCGTCGGCGTCGATGAAGGGCAGCGCCGGATCCTGGGTGGGCGTGCGAACGGCCAGGTTGATGGAGACCGCGCGGATCGACTCGGGCGCGGTGTTGACGTTGCCCACCTGCCAGTTGCCGATGGTGTAGACGTCCGGGTTGTTGGGTAGCGTCGCGGTGTTGAAGGTGAACTGCAAGTTGAAGCCGACGACGAAGTCCAAGATCTCGCGGCGGCGTGGAGCCGCGCCGGCATTGGGCGGCGGGAGAAGGGCGCTGCGGTTACTCGGATCCATCTCCTCCCGCACCAGCCGGGCGTGGGGCCCGTAGGGCGAGGCGGGCGCGGGGGACGGCGGAGCTGGAGCGTCGACCACGCGGTAGCGGATCACGCTCACCGGAGCGATCCAACCGCCGGCCAGGTTCGGCACGCAGTTGTTGGGCACCGCCGGCACGATGCTGATCTGCACGTTGGTGCCAGCACCCTGGACGAGGGCTGGAGCGGTATTGATAACTGCGAAGTGCTTGAGCGGGCCAGTGGTCTGGATGCGGACCAAGCGGCCGGGCGTGAAAGCCTCGGCGAGCGATCCCTGCACGTCGATGGAGGTGATGCTCGCATTATTGGCGGGAGCGCCACCCTGGTACCAGAAGGTGAAATCGCGTCTAAAATCGTGGGTGTTGGGGCTGAAGGTCAGCTCCCCTGGATTGTTGGTGGGGCCCAGCTGCACACCGCCGTACTGCGAAGAAGTCTCGTAGTTGCCGATCAGCGTCACCTCATCGACGGTAAAGCCGTTGGCTGCGTTGTTGCCCGTGGGGTCGACACCGGAGCCGGCCGGAGTCGGCACGTTGTTCGCGAAGCCCGAAATGCCCGCCAGCAGCGCACCGGGGTTGCTCAATCCCACGACCGGGGCGCAGGTCTGAGCAGGCGCGAGCGGGGTCACCGGCTGCGCGTTGGGCGTGGAGAGATAGCCGGCGCGGGCGATGTCACGCTTGACCTGCTCGAGGGCCGTGCGCAGGGAGGTTTGCAGGCTGCCGATCTCCTCCTGGTGCCGAAAGCTGCGCGTGGTAGCCGACCCAATGGCGTACATGCTGGTGATGGTCAGACCGCCGATGGCCAGACTCACCATCAGCTCGATCAGCGAAAAGCCCGCGCGGCGCCGATGGCTGCGGCTCAATTCCATGTCGGCACCACACGCAAGACGGTCGACAGGTAGACGATGCGGTAGCGCCCGTAGAGAGGATTGCCGTCAGCGGGCGGGGTCCACACCCTGTTCAAGGTGGCATTGTCGTCGGCACAGCCGGGAAAGTCGGTGATGATGTTGCCGCCCTGGTCGGTCGCCCACCACACGCGCACATCGACGCGCATGGCACGGCCGAAGTACACCCAGGACGGCCGGAAGGAAGCGCAGTACTCGATGGGCGCTGCCATGCCGACGGTGCGGTCGGCACCCCGGTAGGTGAAGGCATTGCTGATGGCGTCGTCGGGCACCGTCGGCAGGCTCTGGAAAACCCCGGGCGCGTTGTTGATCGCACTGAGGAAGCGGGTGTTGCTGAGCACCGTGACGTCCGTGGGTGTACCGCCGGCCACCGCCACCTGATTCCACCTCTGGGTGTCCTGCTTGAGGCGCTCGATCCAGCGTTGGGCGATCTGCGTCCCGATGGAAAGCTTGCGGGCCTGCACATTGGCCCGAACCGCCAGCGCCTGCAGGTGAATAATGGCCATGGCGCCAACCATCATCACGCCGAGCGAGACCATGACTTCGAGCAGGGTGAAACCCTGGCGGCTGCTGCTGGCGCGTCTTCGAGGGGTTGCTCGCTTCACGGTCGAAACCTTCTGGGTGCCCCTGTCGGATTCACCACCACGAAACGCGGGACGCCGCTTTGCTGCACGCCCGAGCCGCTACCCAAGGTGCGAACAATGCTCAAAAAGACCGGTCTGCCCTGGCGTTGCCAGGTGGCTGGGGCAGTCGTGAAATTCGTGGTTGTGTAGCTGACACCATTGGGCTGATGGCAAATGGCGAGGACGGTCTCGGCCGCCGGGGCCTCTCCCGGCGGTGTCATCCGGATTGTGAGGTCGACGCGGTGACCGGTCGCGACACCGCCAGCGAGTTGATTGTAGCTCGCGAAATTGATTGCCTCGACGGGTCCAACGGCGCCCCCGCCAGCATGTGCGGTCCTGTAGTCGGCGATTCCGTGCCGTGCGACATTGGCGCCCGCTGGCAGCCAAGGGGTCTGGCGGCAGCGCCGGTGCATGCCCGTCCACACCGAGGCGGTCATGAACCCGCTGCCCGCCGGATCGGGCGCCAAAACCACAGCATGGGCCACGCCCAGACGCGTCGTCGCTCCCCAGGCCCGCCGCAACAGTCCGACCAGCTCGGTCGCGGCTTCGCTCTGGCGCTGGTCGGCGCGCACGGCCGCCAGCGACGGCGCGACCGACACCGCCATGATGCCGATGATCACCACCACGACCATGAGTTCGATCAAGCTGAAGCCGGAGCTGGAGTGATCGCGACGCTGGACCCGGTGAATCCTCACGAAGCGATCACAAGCAATGGCCGTACCGATCGACCGATTCGCAGCCAAGAACCGGGAATTCACGGCGAAAGCATAGCTCCGCAGGCCTCCGATCCACGCATTTGCTGCAACCGCTCTGCAAAGTTTTCCGAGGCTCATGTCGGCAGATGTGCGCAGTTCGGGTTGAATTTTCTGGTGCGGCGCAAGTTTCCTATGACAACAGACTACGGTGCTTTCCGGCGGCGATCGGTTTGAACGCGCAGTAGCTTCGCCGAGGACAGCGGCATCCGCGTGCGGGTACGGTGGCCGAAGTCGTGCCCGGCCACTTCGCGGCGCCGAAGTTAAGGCGCCTTCAAACCAATCGCCGCTCCGAACGGCGGAATTCTGCTGTGCTTGACAGGCACCCCTCAACGGATTAAGTCAGCGCCCGCACGCTCGCGAAAGTGGCGGAACTGGCAGACGCGCAGGATTCAGGTTCCTGTGGGGTAAAACCCGTGGAGGTTCAAGTCCTCTCTTTCGCACTAGTTAGAGCGGGTTCGCGGCCGAAGCCGCGAACCGGGAGGGGTCACGCGACCCCTCCCCCCGCTCGGCTTCGCCGGCGGGCCCCCTCTCCACGCGTGCTCGGCGCGCCCCTAACGGGGCCCGCCTCCGGGTGCTCAACCGAATCCCACCGCCGCGCTGGAAGACCCGAACCGGGACCGCTCCCGCGACCCCTCCCGGCACCCTCCGGTTTCCCACGTCTCCTACGCGGCCGGTGGTGTGCTCGTGCTCGATGCCCGGGGTCCGCACACACGATTGCCCCCGCTCCGCTTGGCCTCCGCGAGAGCCCGCTCCGCATCCTCCAGCAGCTCGGCCTGACCGGTCGTCCGGTACAGCGTGGAGACGCCTACACTGACCGTCACCGGCATCTTACGGCCGTCGGTCTCGGGCGTGGACACGCCGCGCGACGGCGGTGGCTCGGGCACCTGTAGCGACTCGATCGCCCGGCGCAACCCTTCGGCGAGCTCGAGCGCCCCAGCCAGGTCCTCGCCCGGAAGCAACACGCCGTACTCGTCAGCGGCGTGGCGCCCAACCAGCCCGCGCTCACCAGCCCGCGCACGCAGCTCGTGGGCGACGACGCGCAGCAGGCCGTTGCCAGCCAGCGCGCCATAGGTCTCGTTGAAGCGTTGCAGGTTGTCGACGTCCACGAACAGCACGCTCAGGGGCTTGTCCTCGCCGCGCGCGTAGAGCACCTCGCGACCCAAACGGTGCAGCCAAAAGCGCCGGTTGGGCAGCTCGGTCAGCCCGTCCCGGTCGGCGATGTAGTCGACCGTCTCACGATAGCGATGTTCCAGGTCGTCGCCACACAGGAAGGCCACGATGGTGTCACCGGTGGCGATGCGGTCGCCGCTGGCCAGCACCTGGCGCGTGACCGGCTGCGGGTGCGCATTGACGAAGGTGTAGTTGGTCGCGCCCTGATCGATCAGCACGTAACGCCCGTCGTCCTGCCGCTCGATGCTGCAGTGCGCACGGGAGACGTTGTCCGAATTGAAGACCACGTCCTGATCGCGGTTGCGCCCGATGCGCGTGACCGGTTGGGTCAGCCGATAGCGCCGACCGTAGAGGTGGCTGTAGCCGGCGGCGTAGAGCACGACAAGACAGGCGTCGGCGCCCTCGGCGCCGTCATCGTCGTCGCGCGGGCTGCCCACCGGCTCTGGCTCCACACCGTCCATGGCCCGCTCGAGTCCCTCGGACAAGGCTTGCAGCCGCGGTAGTCGCGCGTCGCGCGCGAGCAGCGCGTCGCGTTCGGCGGCCGCAAAACAGTGCCCCGCGATCTCTATCAGCACTTCGGGATCAGGGGTCTCGCGCGCCGCGCGCAGCTGGCCGCTGGTGAGCTGTCCGGTCAGGCGCGAGAAGCGTTCGAGCTGCAGGCGCACGCGATCGATCAGCGCATCGAGCTGGGCGCTGTCGCTGGCATGGCGCGAGAGCGCCAGCACGGCGGTCTTGAGCTTGGGCCAGCTGATGAAGCCGTGCTCGCGCGCAACCACCAGTTGTGCGTCGGCCAGGGCGAACTCGGCCTGGCGTCCGGAAAGGGCAGCCTCACTGCCCAACTTGGGGTGTTGGCTACGCACGCGCGACAGCGCATCGTGCTCGCCGGCGCGCACGGCGCGTTGCAGCTTGCGTGCCTGCTTCTTGAGGTACTCATAACTCGCGCCGGAGCGCAGGGCGGGCGCACTCGAGATCAGCGCCCCACTGGACGCAGGTGTACGTTCGGACATGTCGACCTTCTCCGATGGGCCTGGTGTTCGCATGACAGGCGGAAGAGGGTCGAGAGACCGTGCTTCTGCATGGTGTTGCGCACCTCGAAGCGAGATGTGCGGTGGGGTGGGCAGCGCCCTTTCCGCGAACTGGATGCGTCCCCGTGCGCAAGGCAAATGCTAGCAAGGTGCGGAAGGACTGCAAGTGGGGGGGCGGTTGTGAATGTACGGGGAGGCGGTGCCGGGTTGGTGGGGTTGGTGCCGCATCGGGCACGGCCTTCGCCACGCGGGGCGCCTACCCGTCTTCATCTCCGCGCTGCCCCCGAGCTTCGCCTGCGTTGCCGCAGTGGTGGTCATCCCAGTCGTCACTCAGAACCTGCTCGACCAAAAGGCTGACGCGATCGTCAACGCCTGCAACCACAACCTCATCCCGTGGCGGCTTCTGTTTCCCCGGGAGGTCTCCGGCACGACCAAACGGCGCGGCGGCTCGCAGGCGGCGACGTTGGCAACGCGGTCAGTGTGGGCAGCGTTCGCTCGCTTTTCCCGCCGCTCCAGATCCGGCACGCGTTCATGTCCCCTGGCCTTCGGGTACCACATGGGCGGACAATCCCGAGCGATGCGCTCGCCCGCTGCCCCCGCCGCCACCCACGCACGACGACGCCAGTCGTTCGGGTGGGTGGGCCCGAGCGCAGGGCCCCGTGGGGGGGACCTGTGTCTGAGCGCACGGCAACGAAGCGACCGTCGGCGCAGGTCACCGAACCCGCCGCTACCACCGGGCCGCCGCCCGCGCGAGTTCGGGGGGGACCCGCGGGGACCGAGCACGGGCCCACCCACCCGAACGACGCCAGCCCACCGCCCACACCCTCAAATCAGCTCCCACCCAAGCCTCCGCCAACCCCGCGAAAACGTCCTGGCAGCTTTCCCAGGCGGCGATTCCAAACCGATCGCCGCTCCAGGCACCTGCCTCAGCCACAGATCGCCGGCAGCTGCGTCCGCAGCAGCTCGGCAAAAGCCTCAGCCGGCCGTGACGGCGGCAGGCGCGCCGGCAACAGCAACCCGATCTGCCGCCCCGGGCCCTGCACCTTCAGCGGTCGGGCCACCAACGTGGCTGCCTCCACCTCGCGCCGCACCGACAGCGCCGGCACGATGGCCGCACCGAAACCGAGCTCGGTCAGGCGCTTGAGCACTTCCACGCTGCTCATCTCCATCGCCACCGTCGGCTCCACCCCGGCGCGCCGCAGCTGCTCGTCAACGTGGGCCCGGCCGGCGCTGTCGCGACCGAGCAGGAGCAGCTTCTGGCCGGCGAGCGCTTCGAAGCCGATCGCTTCCGTTCCAGCCAACTCATGGTCGGGCGCCACGATCAGCACATCACGCTGCTCGCCCAGCGCTTCGGTCCGCAGGCGGTCGCCCGCGCGCTCGCCTCCGAGCTTGGCCGGCAGCGGCAGGCTGACGACCCCCGCGTCGAGCTCGTGCTTGGCCACCGCTTCGGCGATGCGCGGCGACGGGCGCGTCTCGAGCACCACTTCGATGCCCGGATAGCGCTCGGCGAAAACGCGCAGCGCCTCGGGCAGCACGTAATAGGCGAGCGTGTCGCTGGTGCCCAGCAACAGCCGTCCACTCTCGAGTTCCGACAGCGCCTGCAGTCGCCGCTCGGCCAACGCCAGCGTGGCAAAGGCCTGCTCGGCATGGGTGAGCAAAATCGCCCCCGCCTCGCTCAGGCGCACGCGCCGCCCCTCGCGCACGAATAGCTCCTGCCCGAGGCTGCGCTCGAGGGCCGCCACGCTCTGGCTGATGGCCGATTGGGTGCGCCCCAGGCTGCGCGCCGCCGCCGTGAAACCACCGCTGCGCGCGACCGCCACGAAGGCCTCCAGCCGATCCCATTCCATTAGATCAGCTATTTGATAGCACGCTCCCAATTCGAAAGGCTAATGCCTTGGATGCCGTCAAAGGGCAGCGCCGATACTCGCTCGGCGATCGGGTACGCTCGTCGCCCGGGAGACACCCGACGATGCATCTCGTAACCCCCGCCGCGCACCGACGGGCCGCCTTCCTGGAGCTGGCCGCAGACTACGAAGCGGCCGGAGAACTACGCTACGCCTCCGCGCTCCAGGACTTCGATGCCTACGTGCGCAGGCTCGAAGCCGGACGTCGAGGGGACGGTCTGCCACACGGATGGATTCCGGAGGCCACCTTCTGGCTGGCCTCGAAGGGCGCCCTGCTCGGCTGCGCTCGCCTGCGTCTGGGCCTGTCGCCGCAGCTCGAATACGAAGGCGGTCACATCGGCTACGACGTGCGGCCTTCGATGCGACGGCGCGGCCATGGCACCACGCTGCTGCGCCTGGTGCTCATCGAAGCACGCGCGCTCGCGATCGAGCGCGTTCGCATCACCTGCGATGATGACAACTTTGGGTCAATCCGGGTGATCGAGCGAAACGGTGGCGTACTGGCGGACATGGGCGTGTCCGAGGCATCGGGCAAGCCCCTGCGGCAGTACTGGATCGGCTGAGCGCGGCCGTCCACGAACATCACTGTCCTACTCGGTGCGCGGTACCTTGACACCGAGCTCACTGTGGCAGCCGCCGCAGCGGCCGATGATCTCGGCGAAGACGGTCTGCTTCTGCTTGGGCATCCCCGCCTGATCGGCTTGCTTGCCCAGCTCACGGATCTCGCGCAGGGCCGCGTCCATGTCGATGGTGTTGCCTCCCGCCTTGGCCTCGCCGCCCGCCGCCGCTTCAGCCCCCTCGGCCGACTCGCCACCGGCCAACGTGCCCTCGCCGGTGGGCGCGCGCTCTTCGGTGGCCGAGGCGCCCCGATGGTCGACCACCGCCGGGACCTGGATGTTCATCAGCCCCGCCGCCCCGCGCGACCAGGCTTGGTGCACCGGACCGCTGAGACCGAGCCACAGCTCCTTGGCGCTCCACAGGTGACGGGCCATCTTCTCTTCGAGTCCGCCGCGCCGGAAGGCGCTGTAGCCACGCTCGTCGCCGGTGAACTCGGGGCCGCCGCGCGTGGCACGATGGCACTCGCCGCACTGGGCGCCGAGCGCCGCCACCGACGTCGCCGCCACCGCAAGCGAGTCGGACTGGGCACCGCGCCCGGCCTCGGCCTTCATGTCCTCGAGCCAGGGCAGCCAGTCGGCGGGGATCTCGTCGCCGTGCTCGCTCGCGGCCAGGCGGCCGAGGGCCGTCTTGACCCCGTCGAGATCGCCGGCGACGACCGCTTCGAGCGCCATCGAGCTATCCCAGAAGTGGTGCCACATGCGGTCTCCGGCGCTGATGCTTTCGCCGCCTTCGGAGGCGGGTTCAGCCGCAGGGCTCTGGGGTTCGGCAGGGCTGCTGCTACAGCCGAGCAGCGAGACGATGAAGACGGAAATCAGGCGACGCATGGGGTGCACATAGGCCCACAGCAGCGCTTGGCCAATGGCGATCTTTAGCTGAAAGGATGCGCAGGTAGGGTGCAACGCCGGCGGGCCCTTACACTGCGCGACCGTGACGCCCGCAGATCTGAAAGCGCGCCGCACCCGAAGAGCGCTGAGCCAGACCGAGCTGGCCCGGCGCGTCGGCGTCTCGCGCACCACGCTCTGGCGCTGGGAACAGGGCCGCGCGGCGCCCAGCCCGGAGCAAAGCCGGCGGCTCCGCCAGAGCCTGCGCGCCGCGCCGAGCCCGCCGCAGCGCCCAAACGGCCTGCCGATCGCGCAGCTCCGCAGCGGCGCGGCCACCCTCTTCGAAACCCCGAAAGCGGCCATCGTCCACGGCGACGCCCTGGGGCTTCTTCCAAAACTACCCGAGGCCTGCTGCGATCTGATCTTCGCCGACCCGCCCTACAACATCGGCAAGCGCTTCGCCGCCTTCCACGATCGCTGGCCCAACGACGCGGCCTATCTAACCTGGTGTGAACGCTGGCTGAGCCAGTGCCTGCGCGTGCTGTCGCCCACGGGGTCGCTCTATCTGATGGCCAGCACCCAGGCCATGCCCCAGCTCGATCTCTGGCTGCGCGAGCGCATTGCAGTCCTGTCACGCATCATCTGGCACTACGACAGCTCCGGCGTGCAAGCCCGCCGCCGCTTCGGCTCCATGCACGAGCCGATCCTGCACTGCGTCGCCGATGCCAGCCATTACACGTTCAACTCCGAGGCAATCGCGGTAGAAGCCAGGACGGGCGCCCGGCGCAAGCTCATCGACCACCGCAAGCCCGTGCCGGCGCCCTACAGCTCGACCAAGGTCCCGGGCAACGTCTGGTACTTCCCGCGCGTGCGCTATCGCATGGCCGAATACGAGGCCCATCCCTCCCAAAAACCCGAAGCCCTGCTCGAGCGCATCGTGGCCGCCAGCAGCAACCGGGGCGATCTCGTGCTCGATCCCTTCGCCGGCACCTTCACCAGCGGCGCCGTAGCCACGCGCCTGGGCCGGCGCTTTCTGGGCTTCGAGAGCCAAGACGAATACGTGGCCATCGGGCGCCGGCGCCTGGGGCTGTCCGGGCCGACTCGAGCGACTTGAAGCCATGCTAAAACGCAGGCCATGAACCCGTTCCCCGCTCCCCACAGCCGCTACCGATGACCGAGCCCTTCGCCCTGACCCCACAGACCGAAGCCGGTGAGCGCTTCGTCACAGCCGTGCGCTCGGTGCTGCCGGCCATCGCCGACGCTGCCGAAGAGGCCGATCGCGAGGGTCGCTTCGTCGCTTCGAGCATCGACCAGCTGGTGCGCTCGGGGGCCTTCGGCGCGCCGGTGCCCGCGCGTCTGGGCGGCATGGGCCTCGCGAGCTTCCACGATCTGGCCGTGGGCGTCTTCGAGCTGGGCAAGGCCTGCGGCTCCACCGCAATCGCCAGCTACATGCACCTGTCGGCCACGGCCATGCTCGGCCGCAGCTTCGAGGCCCTGGAACCGCGCGCGGAGGCCGCCGACATCGAGCATCTGCGCGAACTGTTGCAGGGCGTGGCCGAGGGCCGCGAGGTGATCGCGGTGGCTATCAGCGAGCCGGGCACCAACGCCACCGTGCTGCCGCTGGTCGAAGCGCGCCGCGACGGCGACCACTACGTCGTCAACGGCACCAAGATCTTCGGCACCCTGGCCCAGCGCGCCAGCATGCTCAATACGCTGGTGCGCGTGCGCGAAGAGGGCGACGCCAAGGCTCCAGGCCGCGCCGCCTTTGCACTGATTGGCAGCGACTGGGAAGGCGTGGAGGTGGTCGACGACTGGGACGCCATGGGCATGCGCGGCTCCGGCAGCGGTCCGATCCATTTTCGCGACGTACGCGTGCCGGCACGCTTCGTCGCAGGCGGCCAGCCCCTGGGGCAGCACGACGTCGCGGCCCTCTACAACGCCCTGACCGCCAACACCGGCCTCATCGCTGCTGCCCTCGGCATCGCCCAGGCCGCCCGCGATCGGGTGGCAGCCTCGGCCGGCGCGCGCAAGAAGGCCCACGACGGCCTGAGCGAAGCCGAGCGCCCGGCCGCGCAGATCGCCATGGGCGAGCTCGACACCCTGCTCTTCGCCGCCAGGGCGATGATGGCCCGAAGCGCCCTGGACGTGGACGCCTTTTACGGGAGCTTCACTCCCCGTCAAGCAACGCTGGAGCAGGTGCTGCGCATGACCGCGGCGGTGCGCGCCACCAAGGTCTTCGTGGAACGCGCCGCGGTGCGCGTGGTCGATGCCGCGCTGCAGCTCAGCGGCGGCGGCGGCTTCATGGGCCAAAGCCCCCTGTCGCGCCACTACCGCGACGTGCGCGCGATCCCCTTCATGCTGCCCCAGGCCTCCCTGAGCCTGCCCTTGATCGGCTGCGTCGGCTTCGGCATCGAACCGCCCCTGGGTTAGACCGGCGCTACCATGGCCACCGCTCCAGCGCTCGCAGCGCTCCCCCCGCTTCCGATCGATGCGCACCTGCCTGCAATCCTGGCAGCGCTGCACCAGAAGGGCACGCTGGTGCTCACGGCCGAGCCGGGCGCCGGCAAGACCACGCGACTGCCACGGGCCATGCTGCAAGCGGGCCTGGCCGAGGCGGGGCAGATCCTGGTGCTGGAACCACGCCGGCTGGCCGCCCGCATGGCCGCCCGGCGCATCGCCCAGGAACTCGGCGAAGACGTCGGTCGTCGCGTCGGCTACCAGGTGCGCTTCGAAAACCAGAGCAGCCGCGACACGCGCATCCTCTTCATGACCGAAGGGGTGCTGCTGCGCCGCCTGGTCGACGACCCCACGCTCGAGGGCGTCGCCGCCGTGCTCTTCGACGAGTTCCACGAGCGCCACCTGCACGCAGACCTCGCGCTGGCGCTGTTGTCCAAGCTGCGCCGCGCGCACCGGACTGATCTCAACTTGGTCATCATGAGCGCCACCCTACAGAGCGAGCGGGTGGCGGACTTTCTCGCGTCCGAGGTCATCGAAGTGCCTGGACGCGTGCATCCGGTGACCATCGCCTTCTCCGAACGCAAAGACGATCGCCCCCTGGAGCAGCGCGTGGCCGCCGCCGTGCGAGGCCTGTGCGCCGACGCGGCCGAGGGCGACGTGCTCGTCTTCCTGCCCGGCGCCGCCGAGATCCGCAGAAGCCACCAAGCGCTGCAGGACTTCGCCCGCAGCAACAACATCGACCTGATGCGCCTGCACGGCGACCTGCCGCCGCGCGAACAGGATGCGGCCGTGCGCCGGGGCCTGCGCCGCAAGGTGATCCTCTCGACCAACGTGGCCGAAAGCTCGGTCACCATCGAGGGCGTGGTTGCGGTGGTTGACTCGGGGTTGGCACGGGTCGCCGGCCATTCGCCCTGGAGCGGCCTGCCCACGCTGGCCACCGCGCCCATCAGCCAGGCCTCGGCCAAGCAGCGCGCCGGTCGCGCCGGCCGCCTGCGCGCCGGCGTCTGCAGGAGGCTCTACACCCGCGCCGACCACGACGGCCGTCCCTTCGAGCAGCGCCCCGAGCTGCAGCGCTCCGACCTGGCCGACGCCCGGCTCCTGATGGCTGCAGCCGGCGCGCACCTGGGGACCGAAGAATGGCTCGACCCGCCACCGGCCGCAGCCCTCGAGGCCGCCGACAACTTGCTGCTCATGCTCGGCCTGCTCGACGCCGACGGCGCCATCACGGCGCTTGGTCGCCGCGCCAGTCGCATGCCGCTGCATCCGCGGCTGGCGCGCATCGCCCTGGAAGCCGAGCGCCGGGGCCTGCCGCACTCGGGCGCCACACTGGCGGCCCTCCTGTCGGAGCGCGACATCGACCTCGACGCCCGCGCCCGCTTCGACGGACCGCCACCGGACCTGCGCAGCGGCTGCTCCGACCCCCTCGACCGCCTCGAACGCTTCGAGCACGCCGAGGCCTCCGGCTTCGATCGCGGCCGCCTGCGCGCCGATCGCCTCGACCCAGGCGCCATCGACGCCGTGCGCCGCGGCCGCGACCGACTGCTGCCGCTGCTGTCGGGCGACGACGACAGCGGCCTCGCGCAAGCAGCCTACGAAGAAGCACTCGGCCTTTCGCTGCTCTGCGGCTTTGGCGACCGCGTGGCCCGCCGCCGCCGTCCGGGCAGCGACCAGCTGGTACTTGCGGCCGGCGGCTCGGCACGCCAGGCACCCACCAGCGTGGTGCGCGAGGCCGAGCTGGTGGTGGTACTCGAGGCCGGCGAGCGCCCGGGCCGCGGCGTGGTCGCCCAGCAGGTCGCAGCCATCGAGGCCGAGTGGCTGCTCGAGCTGTTCGCCGATCGCATCGAAGAACGTGACGAAGTGCTGCTCGATGAAACGAGCGGCCGCGTGCAGCGCGTGGTCGGTTTGGGCTACGGCGCGCTGACCCTGGACGAAAGCCGCAGCCACGACGCCGACCCCGAGCGCGTGGCGGACGTGCTCGCGCGCCACGTGCTCACCCGGGGCCTCGAACGCTTCGCCGACCCGGGCCCCCTCGAGCGCATCGAGCGGCGCCTTTCCCACGCCCATGCCCAGGACCCCTCGCTACCGGCCCCCGACGCCGCCCTGCGCGCCCGCGCGCTCACGAACGCCTGCTACGGCTTGCATACGCTGCAGGCCCTGGACGGCGACGCCATCGCCCGCGCCCTCAGCGCCGAGCTCGAACCCGCCGAGCGCCAGCGCCTCGAGCAGCTCGCCCCCGAACGCATCCAGCTCAGCGGCGGCCGTGGCGTCGTGGTGCACTACGAAGCCGACCGACCGCCCTGGATCGCCTCGCGTCTACAGGACTTCTTCGGCTGTTCCGAGGGACCGACGCTCGGCGGGCAGCCCCTGACCCTGCATCTCTTGGCCCCCAACCAGCGCGCGGTGCAGGTCACCACCGACCTGGCCGGCTTCTGGCAGCGCCACTATCCCGCGATCCGTCAACAGCTGAGGCGCCGCTACCCCAAGCACGCCTGGCCCGACGATCCGCTACGGGCCGAGCCCCCGCCCCCGCGTCGGCCCGGGCGGCGCTGACAAAGGACTCGACGCTCGACGAGGCCTTTGCCAAAGTCCTGGCGGTGACCCCGATTCCCCGCACCATGGCCGCCGTCGTGCTGCTCTTGGCAGCCGCCGCCTGCCACGATGATCCGCCCATCTGCATCGGGGCCCACAGCTGCGAAGTGCACTGCGGCGACGGCTGCGCACCGCTGTGCGAAAGCGTCTCCTCCTGCGACGTCGAGTGCGGCGACGACTGCCTCTACGCCTGCATCGGCAGCGACGGCTGCGCCGTACGATGCGGCGACGACTGCCAAATCGACTGCGTCTCCACCAGCACCTGCCACGCCGACTGCGGCGCAGGCTGCAGCTACTTCTGCAGCAGCGTCAACGACTGCGCCCCGCATCTCGGCCCCGAAAGCCACGTCCACTGCCAAAGTGTCGGCAGCTGCAACCCCAGCTGCGACGGCCCCTGCACCGTGCTCTGCAACAACGTGGGCAACTGCAACCTGCACTGCGAAGCCGGCGAAAAGCGCGACTGTGGCGACGGCGTGCAGACCTGCGGGCGTCCTTGCCCCTGATGGGCGCGGCCGCCTTCAGGCCGGGTTGGCGAAACTCAGCAGGGTGTCGGTATTGAAGCGCTTTTCGCATTCATCCAGCGAGCGCTTGGTGAGCTTGCCTCGGAACGCTGCGTCGATTTTCAGCCAGCGCCGAGCGTTTTCGCCGCGCACCCCGCCCTCTTCCAGGGACTGGGCCAAAAGCTGGTGCCGTAGCTCGAAGAGCTCGTCGGTGATGAACATGTGCTTGTGGGCGGCCACCGGCAGCCGACCGCAGTAGACCGCCGGGCCACCCATGGCCTGGGTCATGAAGTCGGTCTGCTGGTCCTCGATCACCTGCTGCGGCACATGCGCGAAAAACCGCCGCAACCAGTGATGGGCATAGACCTTGTCGTAGAAGATGCGGTGAACCCGCGCCAACGCGGGTCGACCGCCGATGTCGTCGAAGAGACTCGTCATGGGAGACGCTCCCGGATCGGGCGGCGCCGCAGGGGGACCTAACGGGATGGGGGTCGGGCGCCGCGACCGGTGAATCGGACGATCGCCCGGAGAGTTGAGCTCGGAAGCGTCTCAAGTTGCACCTCCAGTGGACGTTTTTCAGGTCATGCCCAAACCCAACATCGTCAAAACCTTTCCGGCCATGCTCGACCTGGAGCCTGGGGACTACACCTGGTGCGCATGTGGTAGCTGCGGAAACCAGCCCTACGCCGACGGCAGCGGCTGCAAGGGCAACTTCGAGGCCGTGCGCTTCAGCATCGCTCACGCCAAGCGCTACAAGCTCTGCCTGTGCAAGCACACCAAGAGCGCGCCCTACTGCGACAGCGCCCACTGCCGGCTGTGATCAGGCGAAGAGCTCGGGGATATTGCCCGAAACCTCACCCAGGCTGTCGCCGGAGTAGCCCGCGGCCTGCATCGCGCTGATCAGGGCCTGGCCCGGATGGGCGCCGTCGGTGGCGATATGACGGCCGGGGCTGAGCCCTCCGGCGCGACCGCCGATCAGCATCACCATCTCTTCGACCGAGTGGGTCTTGGGCGCGGTATCGCTGGGGGTATTGAGATGGCGTCCGTGGCCGGCCTCGTTGGCGAAGATCAGCACCGAGTTGTCGAGCAGGCTGCCGGCGCCCTCGGGCGTGTCCTTCATCTTCTGAAGAAGATAGGCGTAGTGCTCGATATGCCACTGCAGGCACAGGCTCACCGGCAGTTGACCTCGGAACTCCGCGTCGCCGTTGTGCCCCACCTCGTGCAAATCGGCCAGCAGCGCGCGGTCGAAGGGGATCGGTGAGTCGAAGTTTCCGCTGATCGGATAGACGTTCATGTGCGACTGAAACGCCGTGATCTGCAGGGTGGCCGCCCGCGTCAGGTCGCATACGAAGGCCATGTGGATCAGATCGGCCATCACCCGCGTGCGCCCCGCTTCATCGCTGTAGCCGGTGTTGGTGCCAATGGCGTCGGAGCCGGCACCGGCGTTGTCGCCCCCGACCGGGGCATCGGAACCCGGATCGGCGAGCTTCTGGCATTGACCGGCCGCGTCGATGGGCAGCGAGGCCACGCGCTCTTCGAGGGCGCGGATCTCATCGAAGTGGCGCTCGAGCCGAATCCTGTCGGCGTTGCCCACCCGCGAAAGCAAGGCATCGCGCTTGCCGAGTACCAGATCTAACACGCTGCGGCGCATGCGCTGGCGGAAGTCGTGTTCGGCCTGGGCTCCGGTGTCGACGGGCACGAAGTTGCCGAAGAGCGACTGAAATGCCGTCTGTGGACTGTCCTGGGCCTCTACGGGGTCACCCGCGCCCCGATAGGACATGCGGTGGCGGCCGGCGAAGCTGTAGCCGCTGAGATAAAACGAGGGCTGGGCCCGAAGCACCAGCGACGGCACCGGGGTCTGCCCGGCGTGCATCGCGGCGATGACCTGATCCGAAGTGGGACCGTTGCAGGTGAAGCTCGCGCTCTCGGAACGGGTGCCGCTGAGCAGGGGGCTGCAACCACCGCCATGGAAATCCCGAAACGCGCCCCCTGGCGGCACCGCGTCGGGCTCCGCCGAGTTCACATCGTAGGGAATGCGCATATTCGACACCAGGCTGAAGTCCTGCTGTAGGCCAGCAAGGGGCCGTAGCGGTGTGGTCAGCTCGTAGTCGGCGCCGGACTGGAGCGGCACAATGTGGTGGCCCGGCGTCGACATCAACGTACCGTTGATGCGCGAGGTCTCCTTGTCGTGATCGTCGCCGCCCAGGGGCATGCCGGCGAAGACGATCGCGTAGCGGGGCGGCAGGGCGCCTCCACCCGAGGCCTGGGCGAAGGCCGTGCCGTGGTCGTCGAGCATGGCCTCGAGCACGGGCAGTCCGACTACGGCACCGCCGAGGCCTTTGAGCACGGTGCGGCGGTTGAGCTTCTTGGAGCGGGCCATCAGGGCGCCTCCGGTTCTTTGCGCAGCGCAAAAGCATCGCTGGCGACGAAGTCTTCGAGCAGCGCTGCCACGCGATAATCGCCGGCGGCGAAGTCGCCCTGGAGCCCAGCGAGCGCCGCTTCTTCGGCGGCCAGCGGGGCCCTGCCGAGCGCGAAGGCCAGGAGCTGCTCGACCACGCAATCTCCGATGATGCCCTCATCGACCAGCAAGCGGCCGAGTTCTGCGGGACCACTAAAGTTGGCATAGGGCACCAGCTCGCCCGCGCCAGAGATGGTGCACTCGGGCAGCCCGTCATCGTGTTCGCGGAAGCGGCCGGCATTGTCGTAGTTTTCGAGACCAAAGCCGATGGGATCCATCTGGCTATGACAGCCCGCGCAGGAAGGCGAGCTGCGATGCAGGGCGTAGCGCTCTTCCTTGCACGCCGCTTCCATGTCGCCACCGGGCGGCTGGTCGGCGTTGACATTGGCCGGTGGCGGCGGAATCGCCTGACACATCAGGCGCGTGCGCACCATGATGCCGCGCTGGGTGGGGCTGGTGTCGCTGAACTTGCTAAAAGCAGCCAACACGCTGCCATGGGAAAGCAGACCTGCGCGCCCGCTGTCGCCATAGTCGACCCAGCCTTCGCCATCGGCAGGTCGCGAAAGGCCGTAGTGATCGGCCAGGAACTCGTCCAGGTAGGTCTGCTCCGAAGTGAAGAGATTCAGATACGACTGGGGCTCGTCGAAAAGGATGCGATCGAGCAGCGCCGTGGTCTCCATGTTGAACGCTGCGGTGAGTTCGGCCGGATGCGGAACCGCACGATAGCCGAGCCACATGGCGTGGAAGCGGTGCAGCTGGGCACGGGCGCGGTCGTCGGCGAGCAGGCGCTGGGCCTGGGCGCGGCGTGCCGCGCTGTCCTGAAGCTCGCCCGCCTCGGCGGCTGCCCGCAACGCCGCGTCCGGAGCACTCCCCCATAGCAAATAGCTGATGCGAGCGGCGATCGCGTGGTCATCGAGGGCAAAGATGCGGGGATCATCGGTCGGCTGGCCCGACTCGATGCGGTACAGAAACTCCGGGTCAAAGACCAACGCGCGGATCACCAGTTCGACCGCGGTGTCGAAGCCATTGTCCACACCGGGCACGTCCTCGGTGGCAAAGCGCAGCAGCTCGAGGTAGCTATCGGTCTCGGCGTCACTCGGCGGGCGGCGCAGCAGCTTGCGCGAAAGCTCGGCGATGACCTCGCGGAAGCACGCTGCATCGTCGGGCCCGCTCGGGGTGCACGGAATGAGCGCGGCTCGCGTGGCCGCATCGGACAGCACCCGCACGGCCACTTCTTCGGCCAGGCGTTCCAGGCTGTCGATCAAGGCGGCGGAAGCCTGCTGCTGCGTGTAGTCGTTGTCGAAGGGCGCAAACGGATCCTCGGGCAAGAGCTGGGAAGCCGGCGCCGTGCCATCGCCGAGCAAGTCGCGAAGACTGTTGTCGAGTTCGGCCCGGGTCAGCCGCCTGGCAACACTCTCGAAGGCGGGCGCAGCGCCCGAACGATCGGCACCCGATGCACCTGCGACGCCGTCCCGGTCACCACCGGCTGTGGCCGTACCCACAGCGCCAGCGTCCGAGCTGCGGTCGCCGCCCGAGTCCGCCCCATCCGAAGCGCCGCTGCAGGCAAGCAGCAACACCACCACCCACGACAGTCGATGCACCCACATTCGGCGCCACAATAGCCGCTGGCCAGGCCGCCGTCAGGCCCGCAATGATTCCGGGTGTGGCCATTACCCCGCTGCCGCAGTCCGGCACTTCGAGCACCGGCGTTTGGGGTCGCTCTACCTGCGGCCCCCGTCGACCCCCCCATCACGCCCCGCCGCCTGCGGCACCGCCGTCACCGAGTCGGCGTTTTCCAGCTCCAGCAGGCTGGCGCCAGCGAGCTGTTTGAGCTGGGCGGCGATGGAGCAGTCATTGGCGCTGCCCTGGGTGCGACGCTCGACGCTCGGCGGGGCCTGGTAGGGGGCGTCCTTGCTCTTGATGCGTACCGGCAGGAGCAGGCCGCGGCTCTGGACGCGGGCGCTCAGCAGCTTCTGGGAACTTCGCAGGTCCCAGAGAAAGACGTCGACCGGATGCTCGCGACGGTCCTGGCCGTGCTGCAGCACGAGCAAGAACCAATCGGCCCGCAACATGTGCAGCACCGCCGGCAGATCCGCGCGGATCTTGTTGGCCAGCATTTCGTCGGTGACCCGCAGGTCCATCACGCTCTCGGCCTGGCGCTGCTTGAGCCAGTCTTCCTTGAGGAAGCCGCCCTTGTCCCAGAGGCCGCTGGCCGACGCCGGCGCCAGACCCAGACAGGCGGCGATGGCGTCGGGAGTGCTGACGCTGGCGGCGGCTTCGATGTCCTCGGGCGAGCCGGCCTTGTCGGCGGGCAGGCGCAGGTACAGGCCCTGGCCGCTGCGCAGTCCTGACAGCCGCAGGCGCCGGTCGATATAGCGCTCCGGCTCGGCCGCGGCGGCCTCCGTGATCAAGGTCTCGATCTTTTGCCGGAACTCGCCATAACGCCGGGCCGGCTCCTCGAGCTCCTTTTGATGCACCTGCACCAGCTGCGAGCGCAGGGCGCTGGCCTTGCGGTCCTGCTTCATCCACAACACCGCCACCAACGTCGACAGGCTCATGGTGCCGATCAGGATCCAGCGCCACGGCATGCGCGGCATGTAGCCCGCCGACTCGTCGACGAGCATCGGCCGCGCCGGCTTGAGGCGGCTTTGGGGAGGCTTTGAGGTGGGAGGGTTTTCGGTGGTCATGCGGGCATGAAAAAGCCGGGCGGACACGTGGGTGTCGACGCCCGGCTCGATGCGGCCCCGCAAGCGGGACCCTGGTGGAGGTTCAGTCCTTGCTCAGACGATTGACCGCAAAGCTGATGTTGCCGTAGCCGGCCTGGGCCGCCGAGAACATGAGCTTCTTGATGACGCGGTAGTCGATGGAGACGTCGGCCTGGATGATGACCTGGCCGGGGAAGGGCTCCTGCGGGTGCAGGATGCTCCAGTTGCGCTTGAGGGTTTCCAGGTCCTGGATCATCTGCTCGATGCGCTCGACCTTGGGGCTCGAGGCAAGCGATGCGGTGTCGGCCATGCGCCGGCCGTCCAGGGTGACCACGATCGGGTCGACCGCGATCACGGGGGAGATCTCCAGATCCACCACGTTGGAGGCCTTCGGCATCGTCAGGTTCGGCTTTTGCGCCAGCAACTCGCCACTGGCGCTGAACGAGATCAGCAGAAAGACCACCAACACGATCAGGAAGTCGATGAACGGAACCAACGGGATTTCCGTGTTCACCGACTTGCCACCGCCGCCGCTAACCTTCTTGGAGACAAACTTCAGAGGCACGCCTCGGAGGAGCGTCTTACTTGGTTTCTTGATTGCCATCGTACGTCTCCGTGCCGATCAGAGGGTCGAACCGTCGGAAAGCGACATGTCGGGGAAGCCCTCGCCGACCACCATGTCCATGGCGGCGACGACGTTTTCGTAGACCACCCCATCCTCCGGCGCCACAGTCATGTCGCGGCGGTTGGGCTCCAGGCGCTTCCGCTCCTGCAGCTTCTCCCGAAGCGCTTCCATGTCGTAGTCGTCGCCGACCTTGGGGATCTCGATGCGGTCACCGGCCGTCGAGGAAATCACGAAGCCGCTGGCCTGCACCTGCAGGACGACCTTGATCTTCTCTTCGGGCGGAGGCTCGTCGGGAGCCGCCTGACCGGGCTGCTGCTGGTTGGCGTCCAGGCGCGCCAGCTGGTTCCACACGGCGGTGACCAGCAGGAACATGACACAGCACAGCAGCAGGTCGATGAATGGGACCAGCGGGATTTCGGAGTCGACGGATTTTTTGCCGCCGTGTCCGCCGCCTACGTTAATGCCACCCATGTCTCACCTTCTGAGTTCGGTCGCAAAGCAGAGCCCCACCCGCGAACCCGACCATCGAGGACGGGCGAGGCTCGGCCAGTAGACGTCTCAACCGACAGCGCTCTCGTCGAGCTGGATCTTGGAACGGTTGTTGACGACCAGGTTGACGACCTGGACGGTCGCCGAGTTGATATCGTCGAGGAGCTTCTGCGTCTTGTTGTTGTGCGCCGCGAAGCCCATCAGAGCGACGATGGCCGCGATCAGCCCGAAGGCCGTGCAGTTCATCGCCTCCGAGATGCCCTTGGCGAGCATGGTCGCCTTCGACGAGGCGTCGGCGTTGGCCACCGCGCCGAACGCGATGATCAGACCCGTCACCGTGCCCAGCAGACCCGAGAGCATCGCCAGGTTGGCGAAGAGGGCCAGCAGCGGCGTGCGGTGCTCGATCAAGGGCAGCTCTACCAGGGCGGCCTCGTCCATGGCGGCCTGGACCTCGTTATCGGGGCGGTTGACCTTCATCAGGCCGGCCTTGACGATGCGCGCGAGCGGCGCGTTGGCGGCCGAACAGAGCTTGATGGCCCGTCCAATGTCTCCGGCCAAGATGCACTTCTGCATGGTGGCCAGGAAGACCTCGCGGTTGATCGAGGCTTTGTAGAGGTAGATGGCGCGTTCGACGATGATACCAATCGCCAGAATCTGCCAAAACAGGATGGGATACATGCCCCATCCACCTTCCTCGAAGTGATGCGCGAGCGTTGACATACGGTGTCTCCTCCTGAGGACCGGGCCTGTGTTGTGCCGGCCTACTTGCTTTGCGAGCTGTCTTTCAAAATCGCCCCGCCACCCGTCCGGCAGGGGGGGGAATCTGTATCTCAATTAACCCAGTGATTTCAACTGCTAAGAACGGGTTTTGAGGGGGTTATGCAAGTGCGTGGAGTCATCATATCTACAGCTTCCCACAAGTCAACAGCGATCTGCGCACATTTCTCACACCGTCGTCGGACGGCTCAATTCCGCGTGAAAAGAGCCCCAAACGAGGACGGAAAAACCGCCGCGCCCGGTCGCATCCGCTTGGACAACCTCGCGCTGCCGCGGTTCCCAATGCGGTCGCGAAACTTGTTTTTCGACCCGATCCGTGTCGCCCGTTTGATCCGGGTCGCGCCGTTGATCCGTCCCCCTATCGATGACCCGATCGGGCTGTGATTTTTCACGCGTTCGGGGACCCCGGCGAGCCTGGTCTATGAATTGACAAGCGCGAAGCCGGTGGGCTAGCGTTCTGTTTCTCGACGAGTACGACCACCGTCGCTCGATGGACAAATACGGCACTCCATCCCAGAGCGGTATCGGTGATGGCAAAGGGGCGGGCCTGGGCTCGCCGCAAGAGGCCGTCGGCAACACCGCGAAACGGCTTAAAGAAGGAGCCTTGGTCTGATGGAAAAAGTCTGGGAGTTCATGCACGATGGCGCGCCGTTTTCGTTCATCAACGCCGCAATCCTGGCATTCGTCATCGCCATCATTGCCGAGCGTTTCGTGCACATCCTCTCCAAGCACCAAGTCAACGGTGAGGAGTTCATGGCCCAGATCCGCAAGCTGGTGCAGGCCGGGAACATCGACCGCGCGATCAAGCTCTGCGAGGCGGCGCCGCTGCCGCTTTTGCAGGTGGTCAAAGCCGGGCTCACCCAGGTCAACCGCGGCGAGGACGCCATCATCGCCAATATGGAAGAGCGCATGAGCGAGGTCATCCCCGACCTCGAAAAGCGCATCGGCGCCCTGTGGTCGCTGGCCAATATCGCCACCCTGGTGGGACTGCTCGGCACCATCTCGGGACTGATCAAGAGCTTCGCGGCCGTGGCCTTCGCCGAGCCCGCCCAGAAATCATCGCTGCTGTCGCGCGGTATTTCGGAGGCCATGTACAATACCGCGCTCGGTCTGGGCATCGCGGTGCTCTGCATGTTTTTCCACCTGATCCTCCACGGCTGGTCCAAGCGCATCAAGCAGGACCTGGAGCGCACCACGATGCGGCTGGAGAATCTGCTCACGCTCAAGCGAGACTAACGCCTCCCCCACCGGATCCCCCCCAGGCGCTTAGCCACCACAGCCCATGCCGGTCAAGCTCAGCCCTCGCCAGCGCTCCTACATCCGCAAGAAGACCACTGCGGGACACGTCGATCCATCCGAGATGGTCGGCGAGCTGAACATCATTCCGTTTCTCGACATCGTCGTGAACCTGATCATGTTCCTGCTAGCCACCACCGAGGCGGTGCTGCTGATCTCGCAGATCGAGTCGAACCTGCCCAAGATCAGCCGCGGTCGTAGCAAGAGCAACGAGGTCGAGACGCCGCTGAACCTCAACGTCACCGTCACCAGCGGCGGAGTCATCGTCACCGGCTCCGGCGGCAAGCTGGCGTCCGGCTGCGAGGCGATCGAGACCGGCGGCGCCGTCACCGTGCCGCGCAAGCAGGACAAGAGCTACGACTGGCCAGCCCTGACCGGCTGCGTGGGCAAGGTCAAGGCGCAGTTCGAAGACGAGGACACCGTCACCGTCAGCGCCGACCCCCAAATCGAGTACGAGCATGTCGTGGCGGCCATGGACGCCGTGCGGCGCAACGAAGAAAACGAGCTCTTTCCGCGCGTCCTGATCTCGGTGGGCGTGCGATGAGGTCGAAGCATGGCTGAAGCTGGGGATCAGGGCACGGGCGGCGAGGAAGCCAAGCGGCCGGCCACGCTCGCCGACTGCAAGCGCATCATCCGGCGCAAGCTGCGCAAGCGCGAAGAAGAAGAAGAGGTCGGCCTCAACATCTATCCGATGATGGATATGATGACGATTCTGCTGGTCTTCATGATCATGCAGTTCGCCAGCGGCGCAGCCGAAATCGTACAGAGCGAAGAGCTGCGCATCCCGACTTCAACGTCGGAGGTCGAAGCCGAGCAGGCGTTGGCGGTGGTGGTTTCCTCGAGCGAGATCGTGGTCGAGGGCAAGCAGGTGCTGTCGCTGCGCAACGGCAAGGTCGACCCCAGCCTCAAGCAGGGCGGCGGCACCGGCTGGCTGATCACTCCGCTCTTCAACCACCTCAAGCAGCACCGCGACCGCCTCAAGGTGATCGCCTCCCGCAATGCCCAACGGCCGTTCCGGGGTGAAGTGCGCATCATCGCCGACCGCCGCACACCCTTTCGCACCTTGGGCGAGGTCATCTATTCGCTGGGCCAGGCCGAGTTTGGCTCGCTGCGCTTCGTGGTGCTCAAAGCCGGTCAGCCCGGCGTGAAGTGAGCCAACGGCGCCGGACACCGTTGTCGCGGCGCAATCGGCTGACGCGGCGGTCGGTTACACTCGCTGCATGAAACTGCGAGTCGACCCCGAGCGCTGCGCCGGCAGCGGCCACTGCCACCGGGAGGTTCCCGAACTTTTCGCGCGCGGCGCCGACGGCCTGTGCCAGGCGAAGCGCAGCGCGCTCGAGCTGCCACAGGTAGCGCTGGCCATGGGCGCCCTGGACCGCTGCCCCAACGGCGCCATCGAGCTGCTCGACGCCGACTACTTCGACTTCCCCAACGTGGGGCCTTGAGCGAGCGGCGCGGACCACGCTCGAGCTGGGAGCTGGGGATCATCGGCGGGAGCTGGGGATCATCGGCGGGCGAGCTGACCAATTGCCACGGGGCGTGATAGATCACTTCCGTGACTGACACCGCCGCCGTTTCGGAGCTCAATCTCGCGATCTTTTGCGACTACGAAAACGTGGCCCTGGGTGCGCGGGATGCGTCGTACGGGCAGTTCGACATTCACTTGGTGCTCGAGCGACTGCTCGACAAGGGCAAGATCGTCGTCAAGAAGGCCTACTCGGACTGGTCGCGCTACGAAGAGGCAAAGCGGCCGTTGCACGAGGCGGCCTTCGAACTCATCGAAGTGCCCCACGTCTCCTACTCAGGCAAGAACTCGGCCGACATCCGCATGGTCGTCGACGCACTCGACCTCTGCTACACGAAGGGCCACGTCGATGGCTTCGTGGTGGTCACCGGCGACAGTGACTTTTCACCCCTGGTGAACAAGTTGCGCGAGAATGGCAAGACGGTGGTCGGGGTGGGCGTCAAGAACAGCAGCAGCCAGCTGCTGATCGACAACTGCGACGAGTTCATCTACTACGATGACCTGGTGCGGGACCGCCAGCGGCGCTCGGCGCGCACGCGCACGCAGTCGAAGCCGAACGCGAAGACCACTCGCGCCAGCGGCGAGGCGAATGCCGGTGATCGCAAATCGCTGGAGGAGCGCAAGGAAGAAGCGCTGGAACTGGTGGTGACCACGGCCGAAGCGCTGCTGCGCGACCGGGGCGACCGCCTCTTCGGGTCCCACGTCAAGCAAACCATCAAGCGCAAGCGCCCGCACTTTTCCGAGAGCTTTCACGGCTACGGCAGCTTCAACGAGCTGTTGGAAGACGCTTCCCACCGGGAGCTTTTAAACATCGAGCGCGATGAACGCTCGGGCGGCTACATCATCATCGACCTCGGTGCCAACGCCTGAAGCAGCGTTGGAGGACGCTTGCCGGCCCGGGCACCACGGACGGCGCAGCGGGCCCGTTCAGGTGCGTGCCAGAGGGGGAAGTTGTTCTTGCTCGGACCCTACGGCGAGATGGCGGGCTTGGTGGCTTCACGGTCGTCGGTGGTGGTCGTCGGTGCGATGAGTTCGATTGGACCGTCCGGAGTGGACACTCGAAACACGTTGTTGGGCGCGACGATGTTGCTCGGCGCGACGATGTTGCTCGGCGCAATGATGCCGTTCTGTATGATCAACTGGATGACCGGATAGATCTTGTCGCCATCGGAGAGACCCGCGAGGTCGAGGCTCGGAGCCGGTTCGAACTTCCCGGCTCTTCGCAGGGCGCCCCGTTGGGCGCCATCATTGTCGACAACCCAGCCGGCAGCCACTTCCGCGGCAATGGCGTCTTCGCCGATCACGACGAATAGGCCCGCACCGTCACCACCCTCGACGGCCTCGAAGGGGTGCTTGACGCCGTCGACGTGTGTGAACTCGCCGCTGAACCCATCGCCGACGAACTCCGCCTGCAGCGAGGCGCCCGAGCGGCCCGTGAATGTGATCGAGGTGGGGTCATCCACCTCGCCCCAGAAATACTCACCGATGGCCTCTTCCCCGTTGCAGACGTAGGCGACGGCCCGCTCGGAGCCGACGACGAACGAGACGAAGGCGTCGCTTTCCTCGACCCTACCCACGAAACCGTTAGCGCTCTGTGCCGCCATGGACGCCTCGACGGCGCCCGCCCCGTCTCCACAACCGGCGATCGAGAGCAGAGCGGCCGCCAGGAGTGCAGACGGGCCAAGGCGCTGGGAGCTTTTGGAACTTCGCATTTTTCACTTCCTCTGCGGGAACTCGGCAGCGGTCGCTGTCTACGGGCCCGATTGTCGAACAGTAGGTTGTTCCGGCCCAGAACGCGACGACTGTCGGGGGTTTTGCTGGCCGGGCGCAGGTGGCGCATCGAGGCCGCTGTTTCCCGGCATCGCTTTGAAGCCCGGGGATCGGGGCCCAAGTCCATGGCGATGGTGAATGTCCACGAAGCCAAGACCCACTCTCGGCATTGCTCGAGCGGGCCAGCCGGGGCCGGCGCATCGTGATCGCCCGCGCGGGCAAGCCTGTGGCCATCCTCGGTCCGCTTGCCCCGGCATCGAAGGAGCGGCGCCCGGGTCTGCTCAAGGGGCGGCTGCGGATTTCGGGCGATTTCGATGGGCCACTTTCGGCCGATCGGCAGGCTTCGTTCACCGAAGGCGCAATCGAGCCCGAATGAAGCAGCTTCTGCTGGACACCCATGTGCTGCTCTGGTGGCTGGCTGACAGTAGGCGGCTCAAGGCCTCCTGGCGCAAGGAGATCGCGCGCCCTGAACGTCGCGTACTCGTGAGTGTGGCGAGCATTTGGGAGATCTCGATCAAGAGCGCGACGGACACGCTACAGCTGGACCTGCCGGCGGACCTTGGGCTATCGGACCTGGCGGAGGCGTGCGGCTTTGAAGACGTGCCCATCTCCGCGCGTCATGCAGCCGCTGTGCGTGAACTCCCTGCACACCACGCCGATCCCTTCGACAGGATACTGATTGCACAGGCACGCCTGGAGTCGCTGACAATCGTGACGGCCGATGAGCAGGTGCGGCGCTACGACGTGAAACACCTGGGCTCTAGGCCGGGTCCCGCCTACGACCAGATCGCCGTGCCCACCTGGTACACCAGCAGGGCCGCGCCGTAGGCCAACGCGGTCATGTAGCCGAGCATGAGCATGGGCCACTTGAGCGAGCCCGATTCGCGCCAGACGACGGCGATGGTACTCATGCACTGGCAGGCCAGGACGAAGAAGACCATCAGGGACGCGCCGCTCACAGGGGTCATGAGCTTTTCGCCGTCGGCCCGGCGGGCATCGCGCAAGGCGTCGCGCAGGGGGGTGCTGGCTTCGTCGGCTTCTTCGATGCCAAAGACCATGCCGAGGGTGGAGACGAAGACTTCGCGCGCCGCAAAGGCGCCCAGGATGCCGACGCCGATGCGCCAGTCGAAGCCAAGCGGTTCGATGGCCGGTTCCATGGCGTGGCCGACGCGGCCGGCGATGCTGAATGCCAGCTGGTCACCGGCGTGCTGGCCACGCAGGGCCGAGAGCTTTTCTTCGAGGGCTTCGCCGCTGAACTCGGCGCGCGCGCTGTGCTCGGCCGCTTCGAAGCGATGGTCGATTTCGTCGCTGTGGGGGAAGGACAGGAGCGCCCACAGCACGATGGTGATGGCGAGGATGATGGTGCCGGCGTCGCGCAGGAAGGTTTTGACGCGCTGCCAGACGGCGGTGGCCAGGTTGCGCAGGACCGGCAGCCGGTAGGGCGGCAGCTCCAGCACCAGCGCCGGGCGCCGGCCGGGCAGGACGGTGCGGCCGAAGAGGGCGGCGGTGCCGAGCGTTGCGGCCACCGAGACGATGTACATGGCGAAGAGCGCTGCAGCTCCGGCACTGAGCACGCCGAAGACGCGGCCCTGACCGGCGAAGACGGTGCCTATCACCAGGACGTATACCGGCAGGCGCGCGCTGCAGGTCATCAGCGGCAAGGCCAGCATCGTCAGCAGCCGATCGCGCCGGCTCTCGATGGTGCGCGTGGCCAGCACCGCCGGCACCGCGCAGGCAAAGCCCGACAAAAGCGGCACGAAGGCCCGACCGTGCAGGCCCAGGCGCGACATGATGGGGTCGATCATGAAGGCCACGCGCGCCAGGTAGCCGCTGTCTTCCAAAAACGCGATGAACAGAAAGAGCAGCGCGATCTGCGGCACGAAGACCAGCACGTTGCCCACCCCCTGGATGACTCCGTGTTGGAGCAGGTCGCGCAAAAGACCCGGGCCGATCAAACCCTGGGTGATGCCCTGGGCGGCGCCGATGGCCAGCTCCACCCAGCCCATGAAGGGTTCGGCCCACGTGAAAAGCGCCTCGAAGAGCACCAGCATCACCAGCGCAAACAAGCTAAAGCCCCACACCGGATGGGTGAAGACCGAGTCGAGACGGTCGGTGAGGCTGCGCGCCGGCTCGGCCTCGTGGCGCACGGCGCCAGCGGTGACCGAGTCGATGTAGGCGTAGCGCGCGCCGATGATCTCGAGGTCCAGGTCGCCACCGCGCTCCCGCGCCCGCTCCTGGATCGCCAGCGCCAGCGCGCGCAGCTCGTCGGACACGCCCTGCAGCTCGTCGTCGCCCACCGAGAGCAGAAGCCACAGCGCCCAGGGCCGGCGCGAGGTGGCCGGTAGCTCCGGCAGCGCCCTTGCCACCGCCGCTTCCATCTCGGCCACGTCCTGCTCCAGACGCGCGCCCAGCTCCAGCTGCAGGGGCTCGGGGCGCTGCGCTTCAGCCAGCGCCCGCTCCACCGCCTCGCGCAGCGCGTCGATGCCCTGGCCCTTGGCCGCCGCCATCGGCACCACCGGCACGCCCAGGCGCCGCTCGAGCTGCTCGGGGTCGATGCGCACGCCGGCCCGGGCCGCCTCGTCCATCATGTTGAGCGCCAGCACCACGCGCGCCCCGCTCTCGATGACCTGAAGCGCGATGTAGAGGTTTCGGCTCAAGGTGGAGGCGTCGGCGACCACGATGACGGCGTCGGGGACGG
This sequence comes from Myxococcales bacterium, assembly GCA_029880325.1. GTDB lineage: Bacteria > Myxococcota_A > Polyangia > Polyangiales > JAFGIB01 > JAOUOP01. Next base: position 65,976 of record JAOUOP010000023.1, read on the forward strand.
CCGCAAAGCGCCCCAACACCGCGTCGGCAGCCACCTGCTCTTCAGGCGAGCGCGCCGTCAGGCTGTAGGTGCCCGGCAGGTCGACCAGCTCCACCGCCTCGCCGCCGGGCAGACGCAAGAGCGCCGAGCGGCGGTCGACGGTGATGCCCGGGTAGTTGCCGACGCGCGCTTTGGCGCCCGAAAGCGCGTTGAAGACCGTGGTCTTGCCGGCATTGGGGTTGCCCGCCAACAGCACCACGCGGCCGTCGCCCAGGCCCCCCGCTTCGCCCCCGCGGTCTTTTGTATGCCCGTGGCAGTCGGCCGCCTCGCCGCAGCGGCTGCAGCCGGCAGCGGGGGCCTGTTGGATCGGCAGCTTCATCGGCTCACCCCAAAGGCCCGCTCGGCCGTTACTTGGTCGCCACGCTGGCGAAGGCCGGTACGCTGACCGCCGTCTCCAAAACCTCGACGGAGGCGGCCTCGGCGTGGCGGATCGATAGGGCGTAGCCGCGTACGCGCAGCTCGATGGGGTCACCAAGCGGGGCTACGCGGGTGACGGTGACCCGCGTGCCGGGCAAGAGCCCCATCTCCATCAGACGCCGCGTGACGGCGCGCTCGCAGCCCACCTTTTGAATGATGCAGCTGCTGCCAGGGACCAGGTCGCTGAGGGAGATCGTCTCGTGTGGCATGGCACTAATTGAAAATGATTTTCATTTACGGATCAAGGGGTTTCGAAAAAATAGATCGATCGTTCGATGCGGTGCTTGACCCATTTCATAGCATGGCCTAGTGTTATTGAAAATGAATATCAAAAGCTTTTTCATGCTCGCAGCTCTGCTCGTCGCCCTTCCCCTGGGTTCGGCCCAGGCTCAGGCAGCGAAAGGGCCAAAGCAGCTCCTAGCCGACCAGTTCAAGAGTTCCAAGCGCGTCACCTTCATCAAGGTGGAGGTGAATGTGGGACAGCGCAAGCAGATCGAGCAACAGCTCGGTCGCGCGCTGCCCAAGGACCGCTACACCTTCTACGTCGCCATGAGCGGCGACCGCGTCGACGGCTACGCCATCTTCGACGCCGAGAAGGGCCAGCACGAGAACATCGACCTGGCCATCTTCTTCGACGCCAGCGGCAAGGTGCAGCGCGTGGAGGTGGTGCAATACCGGGAGGCCTACGGCGACGCCATCCGCGCCGAGCGCTTCCGCCGCCAGTTCGTGGGCAAGGACGGAAAGAGCGCCTACCGCGCCGGCGATGACATCGACGTCATCAGCGGCGCCACCATCTCGTCCAAGTCCGTGGCCCGCGCCGTCAAGCGCGCCGCCGTGCTGCTGCACCAAACCGTGCTCAAGGACGAGGTGGCCCAACAACCCGCCCAGCGAGCGAGCCTGTGAAGGACTTCATCCGCCCCAAGGGTCGGCTGCGCGCCCTGTCGTTCCACGCCCGGCTGGCCTACACGACGTTTCTGGCCTTCACCCTGGCTGGCGTCGTGCTCACCGCCTGGCTGCTCGACGACATGGTGGGCATGGAGGCCCAGGGGGTCGAGGAGTACTACGCCGGTGGCAGCGCCGCGGCCGGAGGCGATGACTTCGCGCCCGCAGCCGACGGCGATGGGCCGATGCTCGAGCTGCCCGACGAGGGCCTGGAGCTTGCCCCCGTGGCCGCCATTTCCCTGCGCAAGCTCCTGGAGGTGACCCACTTTCACCTCTTCACGATGCCGGTCTACCTGCTGATCCTCAGCCACCTCTTCATGCTCTCGCGCCTGGGATCGGGCTTCAAAACCGCCACCATCGGCGCAGGTGGCGTCGGCACCGCCCTGCACATCGCCGCGCCCTGGGCCGCCGCCAAGGGCACCGCCGGCTCGGTCGCCCTCTACGCCGTCTCGGGCACGATGATGGCGGGGGCCTACCTTGTGATGTGTTTGCTTCCAATCTGGGAGATGTGGACCCCCGAGCCCAGCCGCCGGCGCGCAGACGCGAGCCAGCGCGAGCTGTCGCCGGCAGCAGCCAAGGCGAGGTCAGCTCTTGGTTGAAGCGCCGAGATGTCGCCTGCTGTACGACCGCGCCCGGCCCGCGGCGGTTGTTGATCGTTCGCAGTCCACCGCCGTATCAAAACAGGGTATACTGGTAATTGGCTATGCGACCACCGCCGAGCGGTCGTCGCGGCGCCGGGCACGCCCGTGCATCCGAGCCCTCGTTTTGGCGGTGTGAAATGGCTCACATCTTGACGCGGGTTCGGGCGGGTCGCGCGGCGTCGTGCGAGCGTGGTGAGGGCCCATCAGTCGTGCGAGCGAGTCTCTGGAAGGCTCCAGGCGCTCGGTCGCAGCCGCCCACACATGATCCGCCGCCGCGACAGCAACCTCACCCGCATCGAGCGCAGCGACACGCGCGCCCGCCGCGACTACAGCCAGACCATCGCCCGCGATCGCGCCGAGATCATCCGTCTGATCGATCGCCTGCGCGACGACAACGGCCGCATCCGCTCTGGCAGCCAGCCTCGCTTGGCCTCCCTGCTGGATCCAGGGTCTTCGGCCACATCCCGCGAGCGGCCCGCTCCGAGGTCGCGCCCCAGCCATGCCACCGCGCTGGCGAGCCCCGCGGCCACCCAGCTCATCGCCTCCTCGCGACCGAGCCCCGCGTTCAACACCGACGCGGCCGTGGCCTCTGCCCTGATGCGCCTGGAAGAACGCCTGGCGCGCATCGAAGCCCAGCTCGAGGCGCGGCCGGCGGCCGAACAAGCCAAGAGCAGCGGCCCGCAAAGCGGCAGCGACAACTACACGCTAAGCGGCGCGATCCAGGGCGACCTGTTGTCGGACGTCCTGCAGATGATCTCCTCCAACGATCTCCACGGCGTCTTCGCAGTCGAAAACGAGGTCGGACGCAGCGAGCTGTACTTCAGCGAGGGCCAGATCGTGCATGCCATCGGTCCAGGCACCACGGGCGAGAGCGCGTTCTTTGCGGCCTTCGCCCTGGGCAGCGGACGCTACTTCTTCACCGAGACCGAAGACCTGCCCTCCGATCGAACCATCGAGGGCAACACGCAGTTTCTGATCCTCGAGGCGCTTCGGCGCATCGACGAGCAGGGCGAGGGTTGAGCGCCCCAGAGACTCCAAACCCGCAGTCCGAGGGCGAGTTCGCCATGACCCACGCAAGCGACCGTCCCAGCCGTCCCTCGGGCCGCCCGTCAGGCCATCCGTCCGATCATCCGTCCGATCCCCCGGGCTCCGAGCAGCGCAGCCACCGACGTCGCGGCTTCATCACCTTCGCCTGGTACAAGTGCATCGCCGCCGCAGCGGCCGACGCCGACGCCGACGCCGACCCGACCCTGGAGGGCCTGGCCCGCTCCTGCGACATCTCCGAGCAGGGCGTGGGCCTGATCACCGCCCGCGCGCTGCCCGAGGGCGCCGCCGTCTTCATCGAGATCGCCTCCAAGGTCGGCGGTTTGAGCCTGGTGGCGCGCGTGAAAAACTGCCGTACCGAGAGCGACGGACGCCATCGGGTGGGTCTGTCCATCGAGGTGGTGCCGCCCACCGACCGCGGCACCCTGAGCAAGATTCTGGGACCATGAGCCGCCAGGACGAAACGCCCGAGCCGCGGCGCTCGGCACGCCCCTCGCGGCCCCCGCCCATGCCCAGCAGTGGTCTCGGAGACTTCGCGCGCTCGCTGGGCATGACCTTGGGCGTGGTGCGGCGGCTTCTGCCGATTCCCGAGGATCCCTTCCGCGGCGCCTCGCTGCCGCGCGTGGCCCTGCCGCGCCCACGCCAGAAGAAGGGTCCCGGGCGCAAGGAGCTGTTGCGCGCCCAGGCCCAGGCCCAGGCCGAGGTCGCGCGCCTTGCGGCCGAGCTCGAGGTGCTGCACGAAAAGCTCGCCGGTGGCCACGGCGATCAGGTCCTGGGGCGCAGCGAGCTGGCCGGCGGCGTCGAACGCGCCCGCCGCCTGCGCAAACGCCTGCAGGACAAGCGCGACGAGCTGGTGCGCGTCGAGCGCCACCTGGCACGCGAGCAACGCCTGGGCCGCCCGGGCGACGAGGCGCCCCGGCTCGAGAGCAGCGAGCCGGCGCCGCGCAGCCGCAGGCAGAAGCTGCTGGCACGGGAACGGGCCCGCCAGGAACGCAAGGAGGCCGAGCGCCACGAGCGCGCCCGCCGCATCGCCCAGCGCGCGCCCTTCGAGGACCGCTACGCCCGCCGCAACTTCGCGCGCCTGGCCGAAGCCCTCTTCGACCCCGACGTCGGCGTGCGCCGCGATGCCGCCGCGCGCCTGGGCGATTACGCGAGCCCCGCCGCCTATCAACTGCTGGTGATCGCCCTGGACGACCCCCAGGAGCGGGTGCGCGCCAGCGCGCTTTCGACGCTTTCGCTGGTGGACGGCAAGGGGCGCGAGGAAATCTTCCGGCGCCACCTGCAGGATGGTTCGGCGGTGATCCGACTGTCGGCCCTCAGGGGCCTGGGCACCCTGCCCAAGGGTCCGGGTCGGGCCGCGCTCTTGCGTGCCCTCGAGGATCGGGACGCGCGCGTGCGGGCGACGGCGGCGGCCATGATCGGCACCCGCCGCGACCGCCAGGCGCTGCGCCCGCTGTGCTTTGCGCTCAGCGACGACGAGCCGTCGGTGCGGGCGGCGGCGGCCCAGGCCCTGGGCAATGTGGGAGACGACCGCGCTGTTTTTTCGCTGCTGGGGAGCCTGCTCGACGGCGACGGCCAGGTGCTCGAGGCGGTGGGCTGGGCGCTGTCGACGCTGGCTGGGGTGGCGCTCGAAGAACTCGCGCCCGAGCTCAGCGGCGAAGAAAGGGTGCAGGCGCTTCGGGCCTGGTGGGGCACGGCCCGCCTCGAGCGCGCCATCGAGGTCGCCGGCGGCCCGCCCGTCCCGCCCCAGGCCTTCCACGCCACGGTGATGCCGACGCCGGCCCAACGCGCCCTGGCCGAGCCGGCGCCGCGCCCGCCGGCAGCGCCGGCGCCAGCACCGCCACCGGCGCGCCAGCCACCGGCGCCAGCGCCCGAGCCGGCTGAAGAAACGGCCGCCGGGCTCGACGCCGCGCCCGATCTGGGCGCCCTCTCCCCCGACCTGGGCACCGACCTGGGCATCGACAGCGAAGCCGAGACCGCCCTGGGGCTGGACGCGCCCGAGGCCGCCGATGGGGGCCTGGCCGCCGCCGGTGCCGAGGGTGAAGCCGCCGAAGCGGCCCAGGAAGAAGGCGGCGAGGGCTTCGAGGACATGTTCGCCGTCGGCGAAGAAGCCGGCGAAGAAGCCGGCGGGGCGACCGAAGCGGGCGAAGACGAGGGCGGCGACGACTTCGCCCTGCCCATCGCCGAAGACGAGGACGGCGAGGCGGAAGACGACGAGGAGTACGAGTCGCTGCTGTGAGCGGCGTCGAAGGCCCTGCCCATGAGTGATTCCGACACGCCAGCCACCGACGACGACTTCCTCGACCAGGTCGTGCTGGGCGACGCCGACGACGATCACGGCGACGACGACGGGGAATACGGCCTGGAGCTGGACGACGCCCAGGCCAACGAAGTCCGCACCATCTTCTTCACCACCCTGCCCCAGTACCTGGAGCCCATCGAGGAGATGATCGATCAGCTCTTTTCGGGCGGTTCCCGCGAGGAGCTGTGTCCGCCGCTGTTGGGGGCGCTGTCATCGATCGGAGCGGCCGCCGCGCGCATCGGCATCGAGAGCGTGCGTGAGCCCCTCGAGCGTTTGCAGGATGAGGTCGGCCAGCTGATGGACCTGGAGGGCGAACCCGGGGCGGTGGTCCAGCTGCGCATCGAGACCGCCGCCGCCGCCCTGCGCGAGCTGACGCTCGAACCCGACGACGATGACGAAGACGCCGCCGCCAAAAGGGCCGAGCCCCGTGGGCCGACCATCTTCGCCGCTGCCCAGCAGCTCAGCGGCATCGACCGCCGCGCGCTCGAAAAGCTCACCGCCGCCGGCGTGGTCACGCTAGCGCAGCTGCGCATGGCCGAGGCCCGCGAGGTGGCCGCCGTCACGGGCCTGCCGCTTGCCGAGGTGGAGACGCTGATCGCCCGGCTGCTTTCGGCGGACTCCCCTGCCGAGCGCACGGGCGCGCCGGGCGCCCCGGGCGACCTGCGCGCCCAGCTGCGCCTGCGCATCGGTCAGCGCGTGGAGGCCGAAGCCGAGCTGGAAGAAGCCCGAGCGCGACTCTTGCGCACACGCGCCCACAACACCCAGCTCGAACCCGTGCTCGAGCAGCTGGAGCGGCGGCGAGAGCAGCTGCGCGGGCGCGTGGCGGCGGTGCGCGAACGGCTGAGCGCGCGGCTCGAGCTGCTGGGCGACCTGCGCCGGCAGCAGGCCGAGCTCGAACGGGAGGGCGAACGCGTGCATGGGCAGCTCGAGGCCGCGCGCGCCGAGCTGCGCGCCCTGCGCGACGCCCGCAACGGTGCCGAGCTGTCCTACCGGCGCTGTGCCGAGCAGCTGTCGGCACTGTCGGACCAGGTCCGAAAGTTGTGCGACTCCACACCCCAGGTGCGCACCTCTCGCACCTCCACCGAGTACTCGACACCACCCTCGCAACGGGATCCGGCAGACGGTCATGCACAATGACCTTTGTGTTACGATCGACAGTCGCAAAGGTCGGGTGCAATGGCGAAGCCAACCGACCGGCGCGGCCCCACTGCCGACGGATAGCGCCACAAGCTCCTGAAGCCCATGCCGACGATCGACATCAAGGCGCGCCAAGTCAACTGCAAGCTGGTCTACTACGGCACGGGCATGGGCGGAAAAACCACCAACCTGCGCTTCATCCACAAGAAGACCAACCCCAAGCAGAAGGGCAAATTGCTGTCACTGGAGACCGAGTCCGAGCGCACGCTCTTTTTCGATTTCTTCCCCATGGCCGCCGGCAAGCTGGGCGATTTCGACCTGCGTTTCAGCTTCTACACGGTGCCCGGGCAGTCCTTTTACAACCTGACGCGGCGCACCATCCTCAAGGACGTCGACGGCATCGTCTTCGTGGCCGACTCCCAGGTCGATCGCGAGGAAGCCAACATCGACAGCTATTTGAACCTCCAGGAAAACCTGGTCGACCACAAGGTGGAGCTGGCCAAGTTCCCCCATGTGATCCAGTACAACAAGCGGGACATGGACGAGGTCTTGACCCTCGAGGAGATGCGCCAGGAAATCAACAAGTACGGCGTGCCCGATTTCGAGGCCGTGGCCACCGAGGGCACGGGCGTCTTCGAGACCCTGCGCGCCATCGTCAAGCTCACCACCGCCAGGGTGAAGAAGCAGCTGGAGCGATGATGGGCGATTACGGGCACGCGCGGCGGAAAGGAGTGAGCGATGGCTGAAGGCATCGACGAGGGCGGACGCGGCGCGATGGCGGACCGGCCCAATCTCTCCAACGAGATGCAGTCGGTCACGGCCATGATCCGCGACCTCGAGGATCAGCTCGACCGCATGCTCGAGAGCAATGGCGCGCTCAAGGAAGACCTCGAGTCCGAACGCAAGCGCCGGGTGGGGCTCGAACGCAGCGTGGCGGAGCTGGAGCAGACGATACGCCGGAACGAGCAGGAGATCGCCGCCAAAGATAACCTCATGGCGGAAGTGGGCCACCTCAACAACGAGCGCTCGCAGCTGATGGCGCGGGTGCGCGAGCTGGAGGTGCAGCTCACGGAGGCCGAGCGCTCGATTCAAAACAGCGGCGGCCTCGAGAAACGCCTGCGGGCGGCGCGTGAGCAGGCCATCGAAGAGGTGCAGAGCGTCGAGGGTCAGTTCGAGCGCGCCATGCGCATGGTGACGCAGCTCAGGGCGCAGGTGGCGGTGCTGGCCGAGGAACGCGACGCCTTCGGCGGGCGCCTGCGCGTGGCCGAGGAAAGCCTGCACCAGCTGCAGGCCGAACGCGATGCGCTCAGCTCCGAGGTGGAGCAGAGCCGCGGCGCCCTCGACGAGATCCGCCGCTCCCTGGCCGATGCCGTGGTGGCCTCGTCCGAGTCGGTCGACTCGGTCGACGGCGGCGGCGGACGCCTCGGGGGTGGCCTGTGAGCGGGCGGCCGGGCAGCGGCAACGCCGAGCTGGAGCTCAGGCGGCAGCTTGGCGTGACGCTGGAGCATTGCGCGGCGCTGGAGCGCGAGCGCGCGGCGCTGGAAGAGGCGACCGCCTCGTTGCGGGCCGACGAGCGCGCCCTTTTGGGCCGGCGTCTGGGCCTGGAGGAAGACTGCCAGCGGCTGGCCGAGGAGCTGGAGGACAGCGAGACGCGCGCCGCCCACCTCGACGGCCAGATCACCAAGTTGCGTCAGGCCATGGCGACCTTGCACCTGACGGTCGACGGCGACCGCCGGGCCGGTCGGCGCCTGCACGTCGAACGCGGCCAGCTCGAGCGCGAGCTTCTGGAGCTACGCGACCAGATCGGCGCCATGGAAAAGCGCATGGCGGGGCTGTCGGGCTCGGTGATGCGCATCGACTACAAGGCCCATCATGGCCTGCGCGCGGGACTGGGTGACGGACTGGGTGACCGACCGGGTGACGGACTGGGCGGCCGCCAGGGAGGGAGCCGATGAGCTTGCCGGCGGCGCTGATCAAGGAGGCCAAGGCCCTGGGCTTCAACACCCAGGTGGACGTGCACGGTCATGCCGTCCACGTCCAGACCGAGGTGATGGGACGCGAAGTGCTCGAGGCGCGCACCACGCTGACCCGCGAGGGTCGCATCGTGGAGTTCGAGCGCCGCGCCCTCGGTGAGACCTTGAGGGACCTGACTGCGATCCGTGCGGCGGTCGAGGCCCAGCACCGCCGGGGCTTGATCGCCGCGCGCGCGGCGGGGGCGAAGTAAGATGGCGCGCGTCGACCCCAAGAGCAAAACGATCCAGGCCAAGCTGGTCTATTACGGGCCGGGCATGTGCGGCAAGACCACCAACCTCGAGTACGTCAACAGCAAGTTGGTTACCGATCAGTTGATGAGCCTGGCGACCGAGGGCGACCGCACCATCTTCTTCGATTTCATGCCGCTGGACCTGGGCAAGCTCCGGGGCATGGACGTGCGCTTCAAGCTCTACACCGTGCCCGGTCAGGTTCGCTACAACCAGACGCGCAAAATGGTGCTCAAGAACGTCGACGGCGTGGTCTTCGTGGCCGACTCCCAGCGCAGCCAGCTCGACGCCAACATCGAGAGCCTGCAGAACCTCTTCGAAAACATGGACGAGCTTGGCATCAAGCGCGAGAGCGTGGCGCTGGTCTTGCAGTACAACAAGCGCGACCTGCCCGACGTGATGAGCCAACAGGAGCTGGACAAGGCCCTCAACGAGGCCGGCTATCCGACCTTCCTGGCCAGCGCCTACACCGGCGAGGGCGTGGTCGAGACGCTCAAGGCCTCCTGCGCCCAGGTGCTGCAGATGCTGCAGACCAGCATGGGCGGCACCTCCAAGGTGCCGAAGAAGCCCGCAGCCTCGCACGCAGCCAAGCCCGCGGCCAATGGGGCGGCCAAGCCGGCGGCCAGTCAGGCGGCCCAGACCAAACCGGAAACCAAACCGGTGGCCAAGCCACCGGCGCCGCCGCCGGCCACGAAGCCCGCGGTCGAGCCGCCGGCTGCATCCAAACCGGTGGTCAAGCCGCCGGGAGCGACCAAGCCATCGAGTCCGGTGGGACCGCCGGCCTCGATGGCGGCCTCGCCGGTCGCCCCACCCGGCCCCAGGCCCGCGGTCGCAACCGGGCGTGCCACGCTGATCGGCCAGCCCGCGGCCGCCGTGGCCAGCGCCGAGCCAGCGGCGGCGCGGGTGCCGCGCGGGCTGCGGCCCACACCCGCCGTGGGCCAGCCGGTCCATGAGCAAGACGACGAGCCGACCGAGCCGCCTGCGACCCACGGCGGAAACGGCGTGGCCCCGGCATCGGCGGCCCAGGACGCGACGCCCTCGAAGCCGAGACGCTCAGGGCGCCTACTCGATGACGTGGTTCACACGACGACTCAGATCCCCGTCATCACCACCAGTCAGATCCCCGACGTTCCAGACGAGTCCAAAGCTTCCGACGACGCGCTCAAGTCCCTGGCCCAGCGCTTCGACCACCTCGAGCACCTCTTGCTGCGCAGGAGCGAAAGCGATGTGGCCTCCCAGGGCGCCAGCGGCAATTTCCAGGAACGGCTGACGAATCTGACGACGGCGCTCGGCAAGCTGGCCATGGAGAGCGCGCGACGCCATCGCAGCCTCGAGACCCTGCTCGAGGAGCTCAGCGGCGCGAAGCCGGCAGCCGGTGAGGCGTCGCTTTCGGCCGACAGCGTGGCGCGACTGCAGGCGACCCTGCCCAGCAAGGCCGAGGTCGAGGCACTGCGCAAGGACGTGGGCGCCATCGTGGGGCAGCTCGCGGGGCTGGGGAAGAAGCTCGAGGGGATGCCGGCGCCGGGCGCGACAGGCGGCGGCGGGCCGGCGCCGGACCTCAGTGGCCTCGCCAGCAAGAAAGACCTAAGGGCCCTGAGCGCGAAGCTCGACGCGATACCGGCGGCCGGCACAGCGGGTGGCGGCGGGCCGGCGCCGGACCTCAGCGGCCTCGCCAGCAAGAAAGACCTGGAGGCTCTGAACGCAAAGCTCGATGCCATCGCAAAGCAGCCCGCTGCGACCGGCGCCGCGGGCAAGGCACCCGACCTCAGCGGCCTCGCCAGCAAGATGGACCTGGAAGCCCTGAACGCAAAGCTCGATGCCATCGCCAAGCAGGGGCCCGCGGCAGCGGCTTCGGGCAAAGCCCCCGATCTCAGCGGCCTCGCCAGCAAGATGGACGTGGCGAGCTTGACCTCAAAGCTCGACGCACTCGCCAAGCAAGGGCCGGCGGGGGCGGCTTCGGGCAAGGCCCCCGACCTCAGTGGCCTGGCCGCCAAGAAGGACCTGGAGGCCTTGAACGCCAAGCTCGACGCCATCGCCAAGCAGGGCGGAGGCGGCGGCCCTGCAGCCAAGGCCCCCGACCTCAGTGGCCTGGCCGGCAAGCAGGACCTGGAGGCCCTGAAGCGGCGCTTCGACGAATTGGCGAGCAAGGCCGAACTCGAAGCGCTGCACAAGCGCGTTGGGGAGATGGCCACCGTGGCCGACCTGGAACGCCTGCTGGCGGCCCGCCCGGCGGCGGCGCAGCCCGCACCCAAAGCGGAAGCCAAGCCCGAGCCCAAAGCGGAAGCCAAGCCCGAGCCCAAAGCGGAAGCCAAGCCCGAGCCCAAAGCGGAAGCCAAGCCCGAGCCCAAAGCGGAAGCCAAGCCCGAGCCCAAAGCTGAGCCCAAGCCCGAAGCCAAAGCCGCGCCCAAGCCCGAGTCCAAAGCAGAACCCAAGCCCGAAGCCAAAGCTGAGCCCAAGCCCGAAGCCAAAGCTGAGCCCAAGCCCGAAGCCGAACCCAAGCCCGAGCCGGTCGACGACAAGGCCGACGATCCCGAGCACCAGAACGCGGCGCGCGTGGCCCGCGTGATGATCTCCGACCTCTTGCTCTACAGCAAGGAAGAGGTGGACGCCGGCATCAAGGAAGGGGACTTCGAGGAGCGGCTGAAGGAAACCCTGGGCGACATGCAGAGCACCTACGAGACGCGCGTTCCGGAGCATGTGCGCAAGCACAAGGACTACATGAAAGAAGCGCTCGACAACTTCATCGCCAAGCGCAAGAAAAGGCTGGGCCTCGAGTGATCGGTGACCGTGCACGGCATGGATAGCCCATGGAGCCCGTCGCCCATCGCACGGCCCGCCCGCCGCTGATGCGTCTGGCCTTTGCCAGTGGACGACTGCTCGGGCGCACCGCGGCGCTATTTGCCTGGCCCTACCGGCGCCTGCGCAGGCTCACGGGCGGCGGCGAGTTGATCTCGGCACAGCTGTCGCGTCCACCGGGGCGCTATCCGGCCGCCGACCTGGCGGCCGAGGCGGGCCTTTTGGAGCTGGGCCGAGCCCTCAGCGACCCCGACCCCATCGCACGCAGCCGCGCCCTCGACGTGATCTGCGAGTTCTCCGAAGAACGCGCCTCGCGCTTGATCGCCGCCATGCTCTACGACCCCGACGCCCAGGTGCGCCGTGCCGCGGCCGAGGCGGCCAGTCGCTTGAACAGCCAGGCCGTCGTCTTTCCGCTGATCCTCGCCCTCGAAGATCGCGACGGCAGCGTGCGCCGCGAGGCCCTGCGCGCCATCGAGGACATCACCTCCGAGGTGATCGAGCTGAACGTGGACGCTCCCGCCGACGAGCGTCGCGCCACCGTGGAGGGGCTCAAGCGCCGCTGGAAGCAACGCCGCACCGAAGAGCTCTTGCGCGAACTTTCGCCGGTCGAGATCTGAAAACTCAGCGCAGCATGCGCCGGCACTCGCGCACGTAGGGTCCCTCGCCGAGTTCGGCGCACTTGCGATAGGCTGCCCGCGCCTTGTTGCGCTCGCCGCGCGAGTGGTGCGCGGCGCCGAGCACGATCCAGGCCATGGAGTTGCCGGGGTCACTTTCGAGGGCGCGGCGGGCGCTAGTCATGGCCTTGGCCTTGTCGCCGGTCTGCAGGTGGGCCAGGGCGAGCTCGGCCAACAGCGGCGGCGCGTCGCGGTCGAATTCGAGCGCCCTCTGATAGCGAACCAGGGCTTGCTCATATTGCCCCTGCTCGGCCAGGGCGCGGGCCTCTCCGAGCAGGGCATCGCGGGCGGCGCCGGTGGCGCTGGGCACCGCAGCGTGGAGCCGAAGGGCCGGAGCGGGCGCAGAACCACTGGTGCCACCGGCCTGGGCGGGGGCGGTCGGCTCGGCCACCGCGGCCGGCGCCACGGCTGCGACGGGTGGCTCGGCAGGCCCATCGGGAAGCGAACTTGCCGCGGTGGCACCGGGGGCCTGCAAAGGCGCCTGTGGGCGTGCCGAACTCGGCTCGGGCGGGGCCGCGGCCGGTGCAAAGCCCAGGGCATAAACCCCGAGGCCGAGCGCCACGAACGAGACCAGCACCAGCAATCGCAAAAACAGGCGGCCGCGGCCCGGAATCGTAACCGGCGGTTCCAGATAGCTCGCGCTGCTGCTCGAGTGCAGCTCCGTGTCGCCGACGCTGATGGTCCAGCTCGAGCGCGCCCCGTCGTCCGGCGCAGGTGGCGGCGGCAACATGGGTTCGTCGCGGCGATGGCCCGGCGGACGTGATTGGGATGGCTCCCGGTTGCGCTCGACCGGCGGCGGATACGAAGAGGACTGAGCCTGCTCGGCCAGGGCGGTGGCCATTTTCAGCGTGCGGCGTCCCGCCTCGCGCGCGCTTTGGAGATCGGACTCCAGCGCCAGCTCGCGACTGACCCGATGGGTCAGGGCGACGATCACCGGCTGGCTCGCCCGGGCCTCCAGCGCGCTTTTGGGCTCGGCCGGCGCCCGCGAAGGAGGCGACGGAGCGCGGGAAGCTGCCGGTGGGTAGATCGACAACATGCCGGGTGACGTGGTCAGGGTCAGGCGCTTGCGCCGCCGACGCCGAACGAAGCGCCGCCACAGGGGTGGCTGCAAATGCTGACTTGGGCGGGGCTCGTCGTCTGCTTCGGGCTCGTCGTCTGCTTCGGGCTCGTCGACTTCTTCGGGCTCGCTGAACGCTTGGGGCTCTTCGCGACTGGCGCGCACGCCGGTGATCGGTCGGGTGCGCCGCGACCCACCGACACGGCCATCCTCGCGCAGGGGGGCGATCGGCCCGTCCACCAGCGACAGATCCTCCAGCTCCGAGTCCAGCTCCCGCCCACGGCCGCGCAGACTGGGCTGCCAGGGTGGGGGATGGTCGGAGCCATGGACCGGGGTGTGGCGAGGGCGGGCGCTGGCGGGGGCCTTGGAGTGGAGGGCTCGCAGCTCCGCGTTGTGCCGGGCCAGGGCCTCGAGTTCGCTGAGCAGCTTGCTGTTTTGGCGCAGCAGCGCCTCGGTCAACTCCGCACCCCGCTCGACCACGTCCTGTAGCGCGTCGCGGCTCAGCCGCTGGGGTTCCTGCGCTACCGGTCGGGCGGCCCGCCTACGCCGTTTGGTGCCACCATTGCTCACGCACGCCCCCAGGGCGGGTGCGACAATGCGGGCAGGTAGACGACAGCTGGCGCAGCAGTGGTGTTCAGTTCATCCCTCCTGCAGCCATTGTAGCGCTTCTTGGACGTCGGAGAAGAATCGAGCTTTATGAGTTTGCCCCGAAGCGCGCAAAATGAAGCGCGAAACGGTGCGGATGAAGACGGAACCACCGAGAAATGCGATGCGCCAGTAGAGGGGATCGTTGACTTCATCGGCCAACGCCTTGCGTGCGCCGGCCGTGAGCGTTTCCTGTTCCCGGTGGTCGATCAGCAGCGCGCAGGATTCGTCCCCGATCACTGCAGCCAGCGCCGCGCGCAGCTGGGTGATCATTTCGTGCGCCTCGTCGCGGTCCATGGTGCCGCGCAGGATCAGTTTGACCAACGGCCGCCCGTTGGCGAGGCGGTCGGGGCGAATGGAATAGAAGCCCATGATGTCACTCGTATCGTTTTTTCCGCGAGCGGCCGGCGACGGCGGGCGAGAGGCAACCGCGAGCGGAGTTCAGCAATCGAAAGCGAGCCTACTCGAAGGCACGCTTCCGCGTTCACCTAAACGACCGATGGCCCAGGATCATGAGCAACTGTTCTGCCTGAACACGCACCCAGGCTCGCGCGCCACCAGCACCCACCGGGTGCGTAACTCACGGCTGAGGTGTGCTGTCCGAGGCTTCCTGAAGCCAACCCAGGGCCGCAGGCAAGTCGCTGAAGAAGCGCGCCTTGTGGCTCTCGCCAGCGGCCCGCAGGATGAACTTGGAGACGGTGCGCATGAAGACCGATCCCCCCAACACGGCGATGCGCTCGTAGGTGGGATTTCGCGTTTCGTCGGAAAGGATCCTGCGCGCCTCGGCCGTGATCGTCTGCTGCTGCCGCTGGTCCATTAGCAGGCGCACCTTGCGCGCACCGGCCCCTTTTTGAAGAACTCGGCGCAGATCGGTGACCAGGGCGCGGGCGTCGTCGGCGTCGAGGATGCCGCGCAGTTCCAGCTTGACCAGCAGCGTTCCGTCGACAAGCTCGGTGGGATTGCTCGAGGTATAACCCATGATGGTCGCCCGCTGCCGAGGCGGCAGCACGTGCTCATTGTATTCTAGCCCAGATCGCACCCGCAGTTCACGCTTCCTCTGACGCGCTCTACCCCAATCCGAGCTTCTGGGCACGCCGCTGCAGTGCGAAGCGGGTGATGCCCAGCAGCTCGGCGGCTCGTTTTTTGTTTCCCGCCGTGCGTTCAAGGGCCTGGCGGATCAACTCGCGCTCGGCCGTCTCCAGCGGCGTCTGCCCCAGCGCGTCGAGCGACAAGAGCTTGGCGCCGGCCGGCGATGCGCCTTGCGGCGACGACGACGACGGCGACGACGGCGACGGCGGCGACGGCGACGACGGCGACGGCGCGGCCGGGGCCGGGGCCGGGGCCGGGGCCAGGCTGCGGGCCGCCATGGCCGGGGCGCGGTGAATCGCCAGCAGATCCGGCGTCAACGCCTCGCCCTTGGCCAGGATCACCGCCTGCTCCATGATGTTGCGCAGCTCACGCACGTTGCCGGGAAAGGGGTAGGCGAGCAGGGCCTCGCGCGCCTCGACCGACAGCGCCCGCACCGGCCGCTTGAAGCGGGTGGCGAATTCCTCGAGGAAGGACTCGGCGATGGCCAGGATGTCGTCGCCGCGCTCGCGCAGGGGCGGCAGGCGAATCTCGAAGACGCGCAGCCGAAACAGGAGGTCGCTGCGGAAGCGGCGCTCGGCCACGCCCGCGTCCAGGTCCTGGTGGGTGGCAGAAATCACGCGCACGTCCACCGGCAGCTCGCGGGTGCCGCCCACCCGCCGCAGCTTGCGCTCCTGCAGCACGCGCAGGAACTTGCCCTGCAGCTCGTAGGCCATATCGCCCACCTCGTCGAGGAAGAGCGTGCCGCCCTCGGCCAGCTCGAGCAGCCCCTTGCGGGTGCGGTCGGCCCCTGTAAACGCGCCACGCTCGTGCCCGAAGAGTTCACTCTCGAGCAAGTGCAGCGGAATCGCCGTGCAGTCGATCTGCATCAGAGGCTTGTGGGAGCGATTGGACTGGGCGTGAACCGCGCGCGCCACCAGCTCCTTACCGGTGCCGCTGGGGCCGGTGATCAGGACCGTGGTGTCGTCGGTGGCCGCCACTTCCCCGATGCGCCCGTAGACCGCCTGCATCACGGGCGAGTCGCCGACGAAACCGCGGGCGCCGGCCCGTTGTTGCTCGCGCTCGAGCATGTAGCCAAGGTCGGCCTTGAGGCCGCTGTGCTCGCGCACCCACTCAAGCTTGGCGAGCAGGGCCTCGAGATCGATGGGCTTGAGCAGAAAGTCCGCGGCGCCAGCGTGGATGGCCTCGACCGCGGTCTTGATGGTGCCGTGGGCGGTCATCACCAGGGCCGTGGCCGAAGCGTCCTGGGCGCGGATCTGCCGCAGCGCCTCGAGCCCGCCCATGCCCGGCAGCATCAGATCGAGCAAGAGCAGATCGGGCGCCAGCTCGGCATACTGGGCCACCGCTTGCTCGCCACTCTGCACCCACTCGGCGTGATGACCCTCCTTTTGCAGGAAGCGCTGCAGGCGCTTTCCAAAGGCGCGGTCGTCGTCGACGAGCAGGATGGTGAAGGGCATGGTGCGGCTTGGAAGCGGTGGTTTTAGCCCGGCGGGAACTGCGAAGCGCCTGATAGGCGGCGACCGGCGCGCAGCACCAGGACCACGAAGGCGCGCGGCTCGGGGCCGCGCTTGAGGCGTACCGGCGTCATCAGGAGGAACGCCTCATCCGACTCCTCGAGGCGCTCCACACAGCCCTCACCGCCGTCGCGCACGCGTCCGAAGGCGCTCTCGAAATGCTCGGCGTCGAGCGATTGCAGCCCGAGCTTCTGCAGCCAACCGAGCGCCAGCACTTCGGGCGCGACACCGAGCAGCCCGCGCACGTGCTCGTTGCAGAAGTGCACGCGGGCGCCGTTCGCCGTCGCGGCCGCTTCGACGACGGCGATGCCGAAGGGCAGCGCGTCGGCCAGATCCCACAGCGTCTTGACCGACTCCGGCGCCAGCTCGCTGCCGGCGCGCTGCTCCAGGCGCCGCGTCAGCCGCGTCAAAAGCTCCTGCATCAGGGCCACGTCGCGATCGCGGTAGGCCAGGGCGCGGCGCGTGGCCTGATGCTCGAGGGCCTTTTCGATGGCCAAAAGCGTCTGCTCCAGATCGATCGGCTTGCGCAGGAAATTCACCGCCCCCTCGCGCAGGGCCTCGACCACCGCGTCCTCCTCGCCGTAACCCGTGGCCACGATCACCTCCACGTCGGCACCCTGGCCCCGGGTCTCGCGCAGCAAGCTCAGCCCGTCGAGCTTTGGCATCTGGATGTCGGCGATGATCAGGTCGATGCGGCTGTCGCGAAAGATGCGCAGGGCCTCTTCACCGTCGGCTGCGGTGTGCACGCGATAGCCCTCGCGGCTGAGGATCTTGGCCAGGCGTTTGCGAGCTGCCTCGTGATCCTCGGCGATCAAGATCGAATGGGCTGGCTCGCCACCGCCGCTCTGCCTGCGTTCGCGGGCGCGACCCAGGGCCAGCTGCAAGGCGCGGGTGTCGACCGGTCGCTTCATGTAGTCGAGGGCACCGGCCCGGAGCACCTCGATGGCGTCGTCGATGGCGCCGCCGTCGGTGACCAATATCGCCTGACAGTTGGGATCGATGCCGCGCAGCTCCTTGAGCAGGGCCACGCCGCGACCGCCTTCGACGTCGTGGTCGACCATCACCACGGCGGGTTTCAGCGCCCGCAGCCGCTCGAGACCGTCGCTGCGCCCCGAAGCCAACTCGACGGCGTAGTCTTGCCGCGAGGCCTGCTCCAGGATGGCCGCGTCCCGGGCCAACTCGCTTCCGATGATCAACAGACTGTCCATGGGCATCACCCTCCAGCTGCATCTGCTGGCGGCGCGGCCGGCAGATGCACACGAACCTCTCCACCGCCGGCGGCGGCATCCTCTGCGACGACGCACTCGAGCCGCGCGCCCTCGCGCGCCAACAACTCCGCCGCAAGCCACAGCCCAAGCCCCGCAGCTCCCGGGCGGCTGCTGTGGAAGGGCTGGGGCTGTGTTGCAACCTCCGCGGCGCTAAAACCGTCGCCCGCGTCTTCGAGCGCCAGCACAGAACCTCGCTCGGAGCGCGACAGGCGCAGTCGCAGCTCCGGCGGCCGGCCCGTGGCCAGGCTCGCGGCCTCGGCGGCGTTGATGAGCAACTCCCACAGCGATAGCTCGAAGGCGTCGGGCCGCAGCAGCTCGAGCCGGGCGCCAGAATCAAACTCAAAGTCAACCGTGGCACCCTCGAAGCAGCGCCCAAGGCGGGCACCCAGGCGCCTGCACAGGGTCTCGAGCTGCACCGGGACGGGCCCGCTCGCGACGGTTTCGGCCGCAGCATCGCGCAGGCTTCCGAGCTGCCGCAGACGCGTGTCGAGCACGGCCACCGCCGCTTCGATCTCCTGCAAACAGTCGGGCAGGCTCGCGGGGTCGAAGCGATCTTTGCGCAGGTCGATACCCAACTCCTGGCTGACCATGCGGATCTGGTTCAAGGGCTGGGCCAGGTCGTGCACCAGGCGGCCGAACACGGGACCGAGCTGCAGCCGGCGGGCGGCGCGATCGACGCCACGCTCATCGAGTTGTGGCTCGGGTGCGCTCATGCTGGGCCCGGCTCCCGCGCCGGCAGACGCAGGACGAAGCGAGCCCCCTTGGGCGCCTCGGGGTCGAGCTGCAGGCTGCCCCCATGGGCCTCGGCGATCTGGCGACTGAGACTGAGGCCGAGCCCCGTACCGGAGCCGGCCGCCTTGGTGGTGACGAAGGGCTCGAAGAGCGTGCTTCGCAGCTCCTCGGCGATGCCGGGGCCCGTGTCGCTGACCGACAACTCGACCTGATCGTCGCCGGTGAGGCGGCCGTCGATGCGGATCGTCCGCTGGGGCAGTCCCTGCACCGCGTCGCGGGCGTTGGAGACCAGATTCATCACCACCTGCTCGAGCTGGACCCGATCGCCCAGCACCATCAGCGGCTCGGGCAGACTCGACTCGCGGCTGACGCCACAGACCGTCAGCTGCTGCTCCACCAGGCGCAGCACGCGCTGCACCGAGTCGCGCAGGTCGTAGTGCCTGCGCGGACTGTCGGCGTCGCGACGTCCGAAACGCCTGAGACCATCGACGATCTCGGCCATGCGCCGGGTTTCCTGCACCACCTCGTCGATGCTCTCGGCCAGCTCCGGGTCCTCGTGGGGCGCCCGCCGCAGCGTCCGTTGCACATCCTGGCAAGTCAGCTTGATCGCGTTCAACGGCTGGTTGATTTCGTGCACAATGCTGGCCGACAGCTCGCCCAGGGCGCCCATCTTGCCGCGATGGACGAGCATGGCGGTGCTATCGCGTAGCTCCTTTTGCGAGCGCCTGAGTTCCTCGACCAGGTTGCCGATTTCGCGATGGTAGGCGCCGTAGGCGATCATGGCCTCCAGCGCCACGGCATCCAGCTGGCCGACGCGGGCGCGCGCCTCTTCGGCGCCGATGCGCTCGAGTTCGGCGTCGACCACCGAGGCGTGCAGGGCAAGCAAGTCCTCGGGGCCCAGGCCGGCGCGCATGAATCGCTTACTCAACAGTGAAATATGGTAGAGCGTCTGCTCGCTCGGGTCGCGCAGGTAGGCGAGGGCTTCTTCGCCGTAGCGTCGCTCGAGCTCGTCGCTGCTGGACTTTTCCGCCATACCTAAACCGAGATTGCGATCGTCGCATCGTCGCGGGCATGAAAAAAGCGCCGGCGGATCTCGTCGATGGCCGCATCGGGATCGCTGCGCGCCAACCGCATCAAGCCCCGATCCCACTCGAACTCGACGCCATCGGACCACAGCGCGATCACGTCGCCCGCTTCGAGGAACTCACGGTTTTCGTAGATCCGCGGGGGCATGCGGTAGCCGACGATGCCACCGCTCGTCGTCAAATCCTTGACCAGGCTGCCGGCGGTGGCCTCACTGGACAACGACTGGCTGTGGCGGCCCGTGGGCGATGGGTTCGACAGCTCCATGCGCACCGAGCCCACGCCGCAGGCCGTGGCCTCACCGGTAGCGAAATCGAGCCAGGCGACCGCCAGCGCCGCGCCGCGGCTGCCGTGGGCGGCTCGATGGCAATCTTCGAAGAGTGCCGGCAGCTCCACCCGAGGCCCAGGCGACCAAAGCATCAGCGACTCGACAATGCGCGCGGTGGCCTCGGCGGCTTCGGGTCCGTGCCCGGTGCCGTCGATCACGGCCATCAGCAGGCGCTCACCCTCGGCCAGGGTGGTTGCCTCGCTCACTTCCGACGACATCGGATCGCTGCCCTCGGGCCCGAGCGAACCACTGGACCAGCGGCTGCGGCCCTGGGCGTCGAAGGAGCGCAGCAAAAAGCCATCGCCGTTGGCCTGCTCGCCCGGCATGCAGCGGGTGAGGGCGGCGACACGTCGGATGAGGGAAGGCATGGCGATGGCATCACGGGATGGTCTTGCGCACCGTGATCGTGGTGCCCACACCCGCTTTCGAGTTTAGCTCGAAAAAGTCCATCAGCCGTTGGGTTCCGGGCAGACCCAGGCCCAAACCCTCCGACGATGACCAGCCGTCGCGCATGGCCAGGTCCGTATCCTGGATGCCGGGGCCGCGGTCGCGCACGACGATCTGCAGCGCCCGCACGCGGCCGGGGGATTGTTCGACCACCGAAAGCAGCACCTCGCCAGCCTCGGCGTAGAGCACGATGTTGCGCGTCAGCTCCGAGACGGCAGCTGCGATTTGGGTCTGATCGACCACGCCGAAGCCGAGTTCGGCCGCCATCGTCCGCGCCCGCTGGCGGGCGGTGACGATGTGATGCTCGGCTTCGACTGGGACGCGCTCGGGCTCCACGGACTCTATTCGTCTTCCGACCACTCGGGGGTGTCGTCGTCGACCGGCTCCAGCAGCTGCTCGCCGACCAGTGCGCGCAGGCCCTGCTCCAGGTCGCGGGCGGTCTCGGCCGAATGCACGCGCAGGCCCATCTCCACCAGCGTGATGGCCACCGGCGGCCGGATGCCGACCAGGATCACGCGGGCGCCCAGGAGGCGTGCGGCCGAGGCGATGTGCTCGAGGGAGCGGGCCATGAAGGAATCGACCAGGTCGATGGCGCTCAAATCGATGACCACGCCGCTGATCGCCTCCTTGGAAATGCGCGCCAGCAGGTCCTCCTGAAACTGGCGGATGGCGCTGTCGTCCAGGGCGACGTAGATGGTCGCCACCAAACAGCGCCCGATGCGCAGGATCGGGATGTGCAGGGCGCCGCTGCTCACGGGCGGCCCTCGCTGGAGGCGGTGGTGACGGGTCGCAGGGACATCATCGCAACCTCAACCTTTCTTCGGGCGCCGGTAGATACCCTTGCCCGTCTCCGACAACGCGAACTCCAGACCCGAGCGCAGGGAGTTCTTGGTGCGCACGGCCGTCAGGTCGACGCCCAGGCGGGTCATGGTCTGGGCGCTGTGGGGGCGCAGACCACTGAGCAGCACCTCGGCACCGAGCAGGCGCGCGGCTTCCACGGTCTTGAGCAGGTGGTTGGCCACCTGGGTGTCGAAGACCGGCACGCCCGTGACATCGATGATGGCGACGGCGGCTTGATGCTCCACGATGGCGCTGAGCAAGCTATCGACGATCTGCTTGGCGCGGGCGGTGTCGATGGTGCCGATCAGGGGCAGGATCAGGATTTGATCCCAGATTTGAATCACCGGTGTCGACAGCTCTCGGATGGTGGCCGCCTGGGCCGCGATGGTGCGCTCGCGGTCCACCTCGGCGCGCAGGCTGTCGACCATGGAACTCAGGTCCTGGCGCATCAGCTCCAAGGCAGCGGTGATCTCGGTCAGTTCGTCCTCCTGGTCGGGAATCGGGATCTCGACGTCGAAGTTGCCCATGGCGATCTCCATCGCCGCGGCGGACAGGACCGACAGGCGCTGCTGGATGTCGGTGGACTCGTCAGGGGGAATGCTGGAATCACTCGACATCGCTCACACCTTCCGCAAACCAGGCGAGGGCGGGAGCTGCGTCGTCGAAAAAGCGCATGCTCGCGTCTCTACCTGCAGCTCGAATGATGAAGCGCGCCAGCGTCCGAACCAAGACCGATCCACCCACAAATGCGAATCGCTCGTAGCGAGGATCTTTGGCCGCGGCCGCCAGTGCCCTGCGGGCGGTCGCGGTGATCGTGGTCTGTTTGCGCTGATCGATCAGCAGACACACCGAGCCCTCGACGAAACAGGCATCGATCAGCCCGTTGAGCTCGACCAGCAACTCATGGGCCTCTTGCTCGTCCAGCGTGCCGGCCAGTTCGAGCGTCATCAGGGGCTTGCCCGTGGGGAGGCGGTCGGGGTGGAATTGGTATTTTCCCATGCTGGTGCTCCGGGGTGATGGGGGCCGCTTCGCTGAGAACACGAGTTGAGCCGCGTCATGGATGGGGGCGGAAGTCGATGAAATGGTGGCACCGCGGCCGACGAGGGCGGGCGGGGCGAACGTGGGGCAATAGCCGCGGCTCGAGGCTGCGGGCCGGGACCCGCGGAGCCAGCAGGTGGCGCTCACGGTGGTGCCGGCGCCGCTCTCGGCGGCGATGTGCACGCCGCCCATCAGCCGTTTGACTGCGGCCAAGCCGCAGCCCAGGCCCGCTCCGGTCGAGAATCCATCGCGCAAGGCCAGGGCCGGATCGCCGATACCTGGGCCGAAATCGCAGGCCTCGATTTGCACGCCAACACGGCCGGCCGCGTCGCTGAGCCGCGACACCGAGATCTCACCCTCGACGCCGTGGGCCAGCACGTTGCTGGCCAGCTCGGCCACGCTGGT
This sequence comes from Myxococcales bacterium, assembly GCA_029880325.1. GTDB lineage: Bacteria > Myxococcota_A > Polyangia > Polyangiales > JAFGIB01 > JAOUOP01. The sequence continues at coordinate 88,672 of JAOUOP010000023.1, forward strand.
CACAACCCGATAGCGCTCCTCGTCGCTGGCTCCGGCGGCCTCGGCCACCGCGGTGGCCATCCGCCGGGCCTCCCACAGATCACTGGGCTGGACCAGGCGCACGACACCGGTCTGGTGACAGCGCACCGCCCCAGACGCGGTGTCGACCGAACCCATGCCCGACGCGGCCAGCTCGGCCACGGGCAGCGGAATGAAGCGGGCCATGCCAACCCCATGATATTGGAAATGACATTCGTTTTCAATAAGAACCTGGCCCAAGCTGGCTAGCCCGGTCGCCCGGCAAACGGCTCGATGTGCTCGGTGGGAGTGCTGAGCACATCGAGCCGTTTGCCGGGGACCATGGCCGGGTAAGGCTCGCCGGCCGCCCCAGCCGCGGCGGTCGCCGAGGGCGCCGAGCGCCCCAAGGGTGCCAGGACACCTTCGCTGGCGGCACCTGTGAGCGATTTCGCTCGCTTTCACGGGGTTGAGCGAAATCGCTCTCATGGGGTGAGCGATTTCGCTCGCGCGCTGCAGGTACGGTCTCGGCGCGCGCCGCCGCAGGTGGCTCGGCGGCCGACAATCCACGGGAAAACCGGGCGAATGGGGCCGGCCGGACTCTTTTTCGCCCGCCGCCTCAAAGTTGGATCGGCTGTTGCAACAGGTTTCGAGCGAGCCGGGCAGATGCTCGGCAGCAGGAGGCCGTTTCGATGGTGGCAGCAGAACTCAGAGCAGCAGAGGAAGCGCGGGAACGCTGGGACCGCGACCGCGGTCGTATCTTCGAGGCGATCGAGGCACTGCGGCACGAGCTGCGCGCCATCGACGACAGCGTGCGCGAGAGGGTGGAGCACGACCGCCAGGGCGAGCTGCCCTCCTATGGCGCACCCACGCCCGAGCCCTCGGCGGCGCCGAGCTACCGGCCGCGCAGCTGGGAGCCCACGCCGCGCCACGACGAGCGCGACTCCGAGCTGCGCAGCGTGCGCCGGGTCAGCCGCGGCGCCGCCCACTACCGGGCCGAGGCCGAGCGCATCCGCCACGAGATGGACGAGCTGGTGCGCCTTCACGAACGCGGCGAGCAGCGCCGCCGGGCGCGGCAAAGGACGCGCGCACGCGACTTCGACTTCGAAGCGCCCCTCCCCCGCCCCCGTCGCCGCCGCTCCATCCACGATTTCGACCTCCCCCCCTCCTACGAGGAACACGCCATGGCCCTACCGGAACGCTCGGGCGGAGCTTGGCTCAAGAAGGTTTTGCTGCTGATGGCGATCGCCGAGGAGCTCTGATCATGTCGTTCTACCGTTCCCCCGTTTCCCAGCCCTCCGCCTACCGAAGCCTGGGCGTCGCCTCCGCCGATTCCCTGCGCGACAGCGTGGCCGGCGTGCAGCTCGGCTTCAGCCGCATGCGCCGCGAACTCGACGAGGCCCGCCGCGAGGTCGAGCGCCTGCGGCGCGAACTCGACCACAGCCGTGGCCTGCGCGCCCGCCCGCCGGAAGCCGACGTCTCCGGCCTACGCAAGCGCGCTGCCCTCTACTGCCACCCCGACCGCGGCGGCGACGACGGCCTGATGCGTCGTCTCAACGCGGTCTTCGACTACCTCGAAGATCTCGAGCAGGGCGCCCAGGCCCTCGGAACCGATGACCTCCACAGCCGCACCGGAGCCGCAGCATGATGATCGCCGACCTCAAGCTTCAACTCGACCAGCTCACCCAAAACCAGCGCGCCCTCGGCGACGACCTGCGCCACAGCCGCCGCCAGACCGCCCGCCTGCAGCACGAGCGCGACGCCCTCGAGCAGCGCTGCGCCATGCTCGAGGCCCAGCACAGCCGCCCCTTCGACAGCGACCTGCAGCGACAACTCGAGCGCGAGCGCGAGCGCAGCCGCCGCCTGATGGGCGAGCGCGAGCAGCTGCTGCGCGAGCGCGAGCAGGGCCAGGACCGCGCGCGCCAGGCCGAAGCCCTTGTGCAGCTGTTGACCACGCGGCTGCAGGAAGCCGAAGAAGCCCGCGAAGAGGCCACCGCCCAGCTGCAGGCCGCAACCGAAGCCATGGCCGAGGTGCGCAGCTACCTCAGCAGCAGCCTGGGCGCCCAGGCGCCGCTGCGGCACGCGATGTAGACCTCTGCCACGCTCCAGGTCCCGCCGGCGCCGCGAACGAAAAGAGCCGCGACGGCCCCCCAAGACCGTCGCGACTCCCCCTCAAAGCCAAAGAAGCCGCGACGGCCCCCCCGGGCCCGTCGCGACTCCCCCTCGAAATCAATGCCAAGTGCGTTGCGACCGGGAGCCCCTCCCCTCAAGGGGCCCCCGGCCGCGTGGTGGGTGTGTTGGATCGCTTCCGGTTCCCCCCGCCTTCCCCCGACGGCCCCGGTTGCATGGAGGGTGCCGAGTAGTTGGCTCGACCCCGACCTCTTGGTGTACCGCCCAGCGGCCGGCCCTGTGCCGGGTCATGGCCCAGGGTACGAACGCGAGCCGTGATCGCAGCCTCGCTGTGCGCGGGCTCGACCACTTCACTTTGGGTTCGTTCGTCCATGGCGGCTTTCCTCACGGCGCGCCTCGAAACGCGCCTTTGCAGCCGAGCGCCTCGCCTCCGTCCCGTCGGCAGTGGCGCCCGCTGCGTGCTTCCAATACCTAGCCTCCGCCGCCGCCCCGCTCCATCCCACGGTCATGGGAGGCGCTTCACTTTTTCGATTTTTTCGCGGCCAGAGCGCTAGCGCGGCAGCTCGCCCGCCCGCATCACCACCGCCACCGCCTCGGCCTTCGAGCTGACCTCGAGCTTGCGATAGAGATTTTTGACGTGGGTTTGCACCGTGCCGAGCCCGATGCCCAGACAGCTGGCGATGGACGCATAGCCGTGGCCCTTGGCCAGCAAGTCGACGATCTGATGCTCGCGGGCGGTCAACGCCGGCAGCTGGGGCCGCTCCCTGGCGACGCCGCGGCGCATGGAGCGCAGCACATGACCGCTGACGTCGGCCGAAAAGGGCGCCACGCCGCGACTGGCTTCGGCCAGCAGATGCAATAGCTCGCGACGGCTGGCGGCGCTGCTGATGTAGCCGTCGGCACCGGACTGGATCGCTGCGGTCACGCTGTCGTAGTCGCTCGCTTCAGCCAACACGAGGGGGCGAACCGCCGGCGCCGTGCGGCGCAGCTCGGCCACGATCTCGATGCCCCAGGGCCGCGGGTCGATCACCAAGACTTCCACCTCGCGCGCGGCCAGCAAGCCGATTACCGCCCGCACGTCGCCATCGCTGAGCACCACGCGATGGCCCGCGTCCTCGATGCTGCGCGCCAGATCCAGGCGGCGCGGGCGCTCCGAAATCACGATGCCAAGACGCATCCCCCGCTCGCGGCTCGGCCGCGTCAGTCGGCGCAGGCGCGGGACCGTGGACTCCCGGTCTTGCCTCGCATCCTCTCTGGCACCCACCGAAGTCGCTCCTCGCTCGCCCCCCGGCTTTCACCATTTTGAATTTTGCCGCCGCTTCCGACTGTTGATGGCACGTTTGCTCCGGGCGAGGCAAACGAAAATCGAGCGCCGCTTCGACTTTCTACGGATCGACCTGCAGGCCGACAAAAACCACTGCCGCTTGCGGCCCCCCCAAAATGTAGGAGGACAAGCGCCGTGGTACCCCCAAATTGCGCCGGGGCAATTCTGCCTACAGTTTCTGTGAAATTGATCACGTACAACAGAATTTTTGTGCCATTCTTGGGGTATTCCGCGTATGGCGTTCAGGGCCGTCGGACGCGGGATAACAGTCCCAATTTCGGGTCGCTGGAGGCTGGTATATGTTCCGCGCCGACCGCAGCGCTTCGGACTCGCTCCCGGGTCCGGAAGGCCAAGAGATCTCCACCCGCGGCGAAGGCCGCAGCGCGCCGGCTTCCCAGCGCGTGCGCATCGCCGAGCGGCGACCGTCGGTGCCGCCGCTCTCGGGCGTATCGGCCTACAGCGTGCTATCGGCGCTGCCGGCAGCGCTGCTGCTGATCGAGGCCGAAGGGCACATCGTCTTCGTCAACGAACGTGCCGCCGCCGTTTTCGGCGAACCAGCCGGCGCCCTGCAGGGGCAAAACCTCAAGGCCATCGTGCCCGACCTGGACCCCATCACCTCCGCGATGGTCGGGGGCGGCTCGCGAACCGAGAGTGAAATCTCACGACGCGATGGCCGCGTCATCACCATTGGTTACACCCTGGCGCGCGTGCCCACCGGTGGGCGCTCGCTCTACTCCTTCGTCTTCCAGGACATCTCGCGCGTCAAGGAGCTGCAGGTCGAGCGCGACCGGCTACTACGCATCGCAGCCATCGGCGAAGCCCTGCCCTCGCTCCTGCACGAGTTAAAGAACCCCCTGGCCGCCGTCACCGCCACCGTCGAGCTACTCCTGGAGGACGCCACCGCCAGCAGCTGCGACTCCCGGGAACCACTCCACGCCGTACTCAGCGAGGTCCGCCGCATGCGCCTGGGCTTCGACGGTCTCAGCGCCATCGACCGACCCTTGCGCAGCAACCGCGACGCCGCGGTCGATCACGCCTGCCGCGAGTCCTGTCTGATCATGGCGTCGCGCACGCGCAACGCCGGCATCCGCTTTCGCTTCAACATCCGCGAGATGCCGCTTCTGCCCCTGGACACGGGTGTGATGCGAGCGCTGATCTACAACCTGGTAACCAACGCCGTGCACGCCTGCGAGCGTGGCGACACCATCAAGCTCGACGCCTGGTTCGACCAGGAACACGGCCGCTTCGAGATGCGCGTAACCGACACCGGCAGTGGCATGACACCCGATGTACTCGAGCGGATCACAGAGCTTTTCTACACAACCAAGAAGAGTGGCAGCGGAATCGGCCTCGCCATTTGCCAACGCGCGGTGCACGGCGCTGGCGGTGAAATTCGATTTGCGTCTGTGCCCCAGGCGGGCACCTCCGTAGAGATTAGCGTGCCGGTGACCATCGATCGATAAGCCGCTGTCGAGGGCGGGAAGAAGAAAAACCAACAAATCACTCCGTGTGAAACCACCAACCGTCAGAAGGAGCCTAGATGTCTCGAACCGAAGAGCTGAACCAGGTCTTGCGCACGCTGCAGTCGGGCACACCCGACATCGAAGCCAGCGCATTGATCTCCGAAGACGGGTTGATGATCGCCAGCGCGCTGCCACAGCAGATCGAGGAAATGCGCGTGGCCGGCATGAGTTCGACGCTGCTCAGCCTCGGAAGCCGTGCGGCCAATGAGCTGTCGCGCGGTGCCATGCAGCAGGTCCTGATCCGCGGCGACAACGGCTACGTGGTGATGGTACGCGCCAGCGAAGGCACGATGCTGCTGGTCTTGACCACGAGCGAAGCCAAGCTCGGCTTGATCTTCTTGGACGTCTCTCGGGCCGTCAAGGAAGTCGGGAGGATCCTGTGAGCGAATCGAGCAAAGACAAGATCGTTCTCTTCGACAACGGCAACCACAAGGTGGTCCTGCTCGAGGACCACGGAAGCGGCGCCGCGGTGCAGGCCAACCAATTCGTGATCGTGCACGGCGACCAGGGCATGATCCTCGACCCCGGTGGTCACAAGATCTACAACAAGGTCTTCTCCGACACCCACCACACCCTCGGTGGCGCCAAGCTGCGCTACATCTTCCTGTCGCACCAGGATCCGGACATCGTCGCCGCCACCAATGGCTGGTTGATGACCACCGACGCCGAGGCCTATGCCTCCGAGCTGTGGATGCGCTTCATCCCTCACTTCGGCCTCGATCACCTGGTCACCGAACGCCTCCGTCCCATCGCCGACGGCGGCATGGTGATGGACTTGGCCGGCTGCGGGCTGCTGGTGCTGCCGGCCCACTTCCTGCATTCCTGTGGCAACTTCCACCTCTACGACCCGGTCTCGAAGATCCTCTTCACCGGTGACCTGGGCGCGTCGGTCGGTATCGACTACCGCGAGGTCAGCGACTTCGCCGCGCACATGCCCGCCATGGAGGGCTTCCACCGCCGCTACATGGCCAGCAACGCCGCGCTGAAGCTATGGGCGAACATGGTTCGGCAGCTCGACATCGAAATCATCGCCCCGCAACACGGCGCGCTCTTCCGCGGCCCCGAGATGGTCAAGAGGTTGATCGATTGGCTCGACGGCCTCGAGTGCGGCATCGACCGCATGGCCGGCGTCTACACGATTCCAAGTAGCTGAGGAAAGACAATGGCTCTGGTACTCGTAGTCGATGACGAAGCGGTGCTGCGCAACTCCATGGCGCGCGGCATCGGCCGCCTCGAGGGGGTCGAGGCGGTCGAGGCCGCCGACTTCGGGGCGGCCCTACGGATGCTCGACGAGCGGCCGCCGGACCTGATCGTTTCCGACATCGACCTGCCCGATCGCATGGGCATCGAGCTACTGGGCGAACTCGGCAAGCGTGCCCTTTCACTTCCGGTGATCTTCGTGTCCGCCTATCTGCGCGCGTTTCGGGCGCAAATTCCGCCGCGCGCGAACATCGAGGCACTGGAAAAGCCAGTGCCCCTGGAGGAGCTGCGAAAGCTCGTGGTCAAACACCTGGAGCAACGCGTGGGAGCCTCGACACCGGCGCCCTTCGGCGTGGCCGACTATGTGCAGCTGGCCTGCATGGGTCGTCACTCGGTGCGCATCGAGAGCGACTTCGGCGATGGGCGAAAGGGCGTGGTGACCGTGCACGAGGGCGAGATCTGGTCGGCTTCCCACGGCGCCCTGCGCGGAGCGGCAGCCTTCATGGAACTGGCCTTTGCCCCCGATGCGCGCGTCGCCTGCTCGCGGCTGATGACGGGCGCCGGACCACGGGAGATCGAGGAGAGCGCCGACTTTCTGCTCATGGAAGCGGCGCGCTGCCACGACGAGCACACCTCGCGCGGCCCCGAGATGTCCGCCGAGCTGATCTTCGTAGAGGACGACACCGAGGCCGAAGAGACCGAAGACGGAACGGAAGACTTCGAGCAGCACTGGGAGGCCGGTATCGACGCTCTGCTGGCCAAGGATTATCAAGGCGCATTCGCGTCTTTCCTCGCAGCCCAGGCGCTGCGTCCCGAAGACGCCAAGGTCCACGCCAATCTCGAGCGCCTGCGCAGCATGGGCATCGAAGCCGTCACCCCGGCCATCACTCGAGAAGGAGGCACAGCATGAGCCGGCGTCTGGCGATCGCGAGTCAAAAGGGCGGCTGCGGCAAGACCACCACCGCCCTGAACCTCTCGCTGGCCCTGGCCGAGCGCGGCCAGCGCACGCTGCTGGTCGATCTCGATCCCCAGGGCGGCGTCGGTCACGCCCTGGCCCGTCCCGATCAAGCCCTACACGGGCTGGCCGATGTGCTGATGGGTGCCTGTGGCATCGGGCAGGCGGTGATGCAGACCAAGCTCCCGGGCCTGTCGCTCTTGCCCAGGGGACGGCTCGATCCGATCGACGTCTGCGAATACGAAATGGCCCTGCTCGATGCCGACGTGCTCTCCGAACACCTCGCCCTGGCCGAAGCCGGCTACGATCTGGTCATTGTCGACACCCCGAGCGGCCTTGGTATTCCCACGCGCGCGGCCCTGCGCATCGCCGACTTCGTGCTGCTGCCCGTGCAAGCAGAACCGCTGGCCCTACGCACCATCACCCAGGCCCTGCGCCTGGTCGAACACGTGCGCCTGCACGAAAATCCCAGGCTACACCTGTTGGGCCTCTTGCCCACCATGGTCGCTCGCGAGTCGGAAGCCTCCATGGGCGTCCTGATCGCCGCGTGGCGCGATCTGACCGGCGTGCTCGAGACCACGATTCCACGGGCCGAGGTCTTTGCACGTGCCAGCGAAGCGGGGCTTCCGGTGTCCTATCTGGCAGGCAAGCCGCCGCCCGAGGGTCGGCGCTTCGATTTGCTCGCTGGTGAATTAGAGATCTTGATCAGTCAGGTCGACAAGGAGGGACCGACCGATGTCGAACGACAAGCCCGCCAGCTCCTATGATCTGAGCGAGGGCCGCCGCATCGTCGAGCGGCTGCAGCGCGGTGAGGCCAACGGTCCGGAGCCGAGCAACGGCTACGTGCGCTTTCGCGCCCGGCGCCCAGCCGGCGCCCCCTCGGTGTCGACGCCGGCCCCGGCCGCCCCGGCTCCGGACTTCGCCTGGCCCGAAGCCAGCCGCGGCTCGGCGGGCTGGTCGCCGGTGCTCGCCTGGTGCCGTCAAGTTGCCAGCGCCGACGCCGGTTTCGTGCTCGACGCCCACGGCCTGCTCGTGGTCTGCGACGGCGCGGTCGACTCGGCCCAGACCGAAGCCATCGGCTCACGCCTGATCATCGCCTTCGAGCAAGCCGATCGCATGCGCGAGGGCGAGGCCGCCGGCGTGATCCACGTGCAGCTCGAGGGCGGCTGGCTGACCGGCTTGCGCATCCCCATCGAGGAAGGCCGAGCCCTTACGGTGGCGCTGCTGGCGAGCGCGCCACTGTCAAACCCACTGGTCGAACGCCTGCGCGAGGTCTTGACCAAAAAGGCTGCCGGTTTCTGAGACCTGAGACTCGTCTTATCGGGCAGTCAAGTGCCGCTCGAAGAACGCGCGCCAGGCGTCGCGCTCGAAGCGGGGAATGGCCAGGTGACCGCCGGGGTTGATGTGCATCGTCTTTTCCTTGGCGCCGAAGGCGTTGAACAGCTCGATGCCCGCCTCGCGTGGCGCCACCGCATCCTCCCACTGGAAGACGAATTGCACGGGAATCTCGATGCGCTTGGCGGCCTCGGCAAACTCGGTCGCGCCGGGACGCAGGCCGGCCAGACCGAAGATGGCGCAGCGGATGCGCGGCTCAGCCGCGACGAAGGGCACGCCCAGGGCCGTGCCCATGGACACGCCCCAGTAGCCGATGGCCGCATCCGAGGCCACCTCATCGAGCGCCAGCACCGCGTCCAACGACGCCTTCCACTCGCGCGTGGCCTTGCCTGCGCCAGCGAACATGGAGCGCAGCCGCGCCCCGTCCATGGCGCCGGGACTTTGCTGCCCCTGCACGCGCGCGCCGACCTCCCGGGCCAGCTGCGCGGCGTCTTCGCGCGAAATGCGATCGCCGTGGCCGGGTGCATCGATGGCCAGGGTTGCCCAGCCCAGATCCCGCGCGTACTCCACACCGCGCGCGCGAATGCCCTCGGTCTTCTTGTGCTGGGAGCCACCGTGCCCCATGCAGATGAGCACGGGCGCCGGTGGCCCATCGCGACGCGTCCACAGCACCACCGGCACCTGCTCGCCCTCGACCTCGATCCTGAAGTCGCGCTGCACGACCCCGCCTATATTCTTTTCCTTGATCTGCTCCATGGCCGGGCCATCATGCGCCATCGCGGGCCCTTACGGTAGCCCGCAAATGGCGCCACCGGACGCGCGGGGCGGGCGCGGGGACAGGCGCTCAATCGCAGTCGACGGTGCTTCGAACGATGAAGCTCGCCCCGCCGCCCGCTGGGGCCGGCCGCGCCACCGCCTTTGCGACAACTCCCGGAAGATCGGCGATGCGCTGCGGCGTGAACTGTCCATCACCGTCGCCCCAGAACAGCTCTAACCCCCCGTTGGCCATCAGCACATCGCGGTCGCCATCGCCGTCGAAGTCGGCCACGTGCAGCGTTCCGGCGTCGAGCTTCACAAGGCGGCCGACCTCGCGCTTGCTTCCGAAGCCAGCCGCGGGATCACCCGGGAAGAGCCAGAGTACTCCGCCCTCGGCGAAGATCAGGTCGGCCACGGTGTCACCATCCATGTCCGCAAAGCCGGCGCCGGCCCCGGGAATCGGAATCGCATTGCCGGCGACGTCCAAGTCGAGGATCTCGCGTTGTCGAAACGCGCCCGTCCCGTCGGGGTCGCGAAAGATGCTGATGTAGGCGTTCGGAAGCCGATCGGACGCACCTATGGACGGCATATTCAGGGATAAAACCTCCTGTCTACCGTCGCCATCCACGTCATGGGCGGCGCAGGAGACCGAAAAATCGTATGCGAAGGGCCACTCGAGCTGCGCTGCGGGTGTGAGCTGCGAAAAGCCCAGCGCACCGTCGCCGGCCAGGATCACGGGCAGGCCGAACTCGATCCAGGCCAGGTCGAGGTGGCCATCGTCGTTGAGATCGGCGAAGGCGTAGGAACTTGGCAGCAGCGGATTTCCGGGCGAGAGCATGGTTTCTGCCAGCGGAGCGGGGGGAGGCGACAGGCCCCAGTCGTCTAAAACCAGCAGCAGGCGTTCGGCTCCCACCGTGGCCAACAGTTCGAGCCCACCGTCGCCATCGAAGTCGGCGCCAGCCAGTTCGCGTACCGGGCCGACCTCTGCGCGCGCAACCACTTCTCTTCCCTCGAGGGTCCAGAGCCTGTCGGCACCGGCCAGCCAGATCCTATCCCCGATGCGCCAGGGCCCGTAGCCAAAACCTGGTTCGCCAGTACCAAGCTCCACGACCGAGCTGTGACCTGCAGCTGCGGTGACTTCGAAGAGCGCGCCCCGACTGCAAAATTCGAAAGCCGCACCGGGCGGTGCCGAGTAGTCGACGTCCGAGGGGTTGTCCACGAAATCGACCTCTTCGGCTGCGACCTCGACCGCAGCCTTGACCGCAGCCTCGACCGCAGCCTCGACCGTCGCATCGAGCGATGTGTCGGCTCGATGCCCCGAAGTACATGCCACGGCCGCACAGCAAGCGACGAGCAGCGGGAGCCCCTGCTTTTCCCTGCCGAAACCGTCCGTCGAAGCATCCCCCCGGCGGCGAATTCCTCCCATCACCCCGAGCCTGTCAGAAGGACGACAGCCCGACAAGCCCTGCAATGCAACTCCAAAAAAGGATTGCGCTGTGCCAATGGGGCCACAAATCGACTTGCGAGCGACTGTCGAGGCGCTTTCTACGGGCGGAGCTGTGACGGCGCGCAAACTCTCGCAAAACGCATCACGGTTGGGCAACCAAAGTGCCCGCGCGAGGCATTTCGCACGATTCCCTTACCCGACCACATCGGCACCGCTGAGCAGCTGGACGAAAAATCGCGTCATGGCTTCCAGTTGATCGATGGCGATCCATTCGTCGGCGGTGTGGGCCTGGGCGATGTGGCCCGGGCCCATCACGACCGACGGAATACCTGCCAGTGAAAGCGGTCCGGCGTCGGTGCCAAAGGCGGCGATGGTCGGCTCGCCTTCCAAGCCCGCACGCTCCAGCAGCGCGCGACAGGTACGCACGACCGGGGCCGCGTCGTCGGTGCTGAGCGCTTCCTTGTCGAGGGTGCACTCGGCGACCTCGATGCGGCCGGCCAGCCCGGCGCGCGCGGCGGTGGCTTCGAGCTGGGCGCGCACGCTGGCTTCGTCTTCGCCCGGCAGCATGCGCCAGTCGATGATGGCCCAGGCCTCGTCGGCGACCATATTGGGCGCGCGGCCGCCCCCGATCAGGCCCACCGAGAGCGTGGTCGGGCCCAGCCGCGGATCGGGCTGCTGGGCCTTGTGCCGATGCAGCGCCTCGAGCTCCAGCACCATCTGCGACAACGCCCCGATCGCGCTCTGTCCGCGGTCGGGGTCGGAGCTGTGGCAGGCGCGGCCGTGGGCCAACAGACGCGCCGAGACTCGGCCCTTGTGAGCGTTCACGAGCCGCAGCCCGGTGGGCTCGGTGGCCAATGCCCAGTCGACCTTGCGGCCCCCGGGCTCGCCCAGGTGCGCGATCACATCGCGCACGCCGACGCTGGCCATCTCCTCGTCGCTCTCGCCAACCAGGGTGAGATTGCGCCTGAGTTTACCGCGCGCGAGCACCTCTTCGAGCGCGGCCACCAGTGCCGCCATGCCGGCCTTGGTGTCGCACGAGCCACGCCCGTAGAGGCGGCCGTCGCGTACCACGGGATCGAAGGGGTCGATCGCCATGCCGTCGACGGGCACGGTGTCCAGGTGCGAAGCCACCAGCACGTGGTCGTGCGCCCCTGCCACGCGCAGCTCGGCCACCACGCTGGGCTGCTCGGCACCGCCGATGCACTCGGCGTCGATGCCCAGGGCCTTCAATGCCTGCAGCAGGTGCCCGGCGTAGCGCGCTTCCCCGACGATGGCCGGGTCCAGGTCATCGCGCCCCATGGGGTTGACCGAAGGGATGGCGACGTAGTCGGAAAGCAGGCGCGTAACGCGGCTATGGGGCACGCCGAAAGTGTGCTGCAGTCGGCTGCCAGGGCGCAAGCGGCGGAAGGCTCAACCCGGGGCCAACGGAGCTACGCCGGCCACGCCCAGCCAGCGGGTTGCGACCGCGCAGCTCAAGGCGAAGGCTGCGAGGCCAGCTTGCCATCATCGCCCGCCTCGCGCGCGGCGCGCTTGGCCGCCCGCGACTCCTCGGGCGCGTGGTCGATGAGCTGCACGGGGTAGCGGTCGGCTTCGATCTCTTCCGGGGTGCGCTTGGGGCGCGGGGCGATCTGGAAGACGTTGCGCAGCCAGGGGCGCTCGAGCCACGTCAGGAAGTTCGGGCCCGGTTGCACGGCGTAGAGGTAATCCTGGTTTTGGGGGTAGGTCGACAGCGTACGCAGGACCAGGGAACGCCCGTCGCCGAGCACGGCGCGGGCGTTTTTCTTGAACTGCTCGCTGTAGCCGCTTTGGCGGAAGTATTCCTCGGCGTTGGACATGTAGAGGGCGCGCACGGGCACGCCCAGCTCACGCGAGACTTCACCGATGCCGACAAGGCCGCGCTTGGCGGTCAGGTCCCCGACCATGGGGCGCACGCGACCGGCGCGCACCAGCGCCACGACGTAGTCATATTGGGCCTGGTCGGTGAGGAAGCTCTTGACGCCCAGCTCCCGGTGCTGCTCGGCAACTTTGAAGAGCCGCCGCTTGATCTCGGTACGATATTGACTGTAAGTTTCACGCACGCGGCTACGATCTTCTTCGGCGCAGCTGGCGTCCAGGATGGCGCGCGCGTTCTTGCGCTCGGTGGCTGTCCACAGGGCCAAGAAGGCGTCCGGATTTTCGGCCTTGCGTAAAAATGCCATGTAGATGCGATGGACATCGGAGACCACCGGATCGTAGTCGAAGAGCCAGGCCAACTGCGGTCGCTGCCAGCCGATGAAGAGGTAGGCCTGGTCGGTACCCACACCGACGTAGCCGCCGCCGAGGCCTTCGAGGTAGGGCTGAAAGCGATGCAGCGCCTGTTCGTTGCTGGTGGGGTAGTGCTTGCCCTCGAGCGCGTCACTGATGCCGCCCAGCTCGGCGGCCGGTGGGTCGGTGGCCGAGGACATGAAGCGCTCGCGCTCGGCTTCGCCCAACTTCGGAGGCAGCTGGGCCGAAGCGCCCTGGGAGACGAATTCGGCCGGCGCCTCTCCGGCGGCGGGTGGTGTTTGGGCGGCCGGGGTCGGCGTCGCGGCGGCCGCCACGCAGCCGACCATCCATGCGGCCGACAGTGAAACCCAGTGCGGGCAACCGAGTGTCATGATCGATCAGTACCCGAGCCGACAGCAGGGGACAACTTCAGAGACTTTCTTCGCATGCGAAACATCCCACTGGTGAGTCGGGCTCCCACGTGTTGCAATGGGAGCATGGGTAGACCAGCGATGCCGGCGCCACGCGCGTTGCTGATGTGCGTGGCCATCACCTGCGGCTGCTGTCGCGGCGCGCCCACGGCCTCGCCACCGGCCGTCGATGCCGCCCGACAAACGCCCCTGACCGAGGCCAACGCCGCCCCTGAGCCCGCTGCACCCACGGCCGAGCCCGCGCCGCGGCCCACCCGCACGCCTCAGTCCGAGGAGCGCATCGAGGCCGCCCGCCAACACGCCCAGGGGCGCGTGCTGACCTCGAACACCGCGCGCTTGCCGTCGCCCGGAGCACCCGGCGATGACGCGCTGCCGGGTGCGGCGGTCGCTCTCGAGCAGCCTCCGGATGGCAATGCCCTACTCAACTTCTACGCCGCCCTCGAGCGACTTCAGGCCTCCTCCAACGCCGCTGCCGACGCACCCCCGGACGACAGCGAGCCCCGAGCCCCCAAGCTGCGCATCGCGGTCTACGGAGCTTCGGGCACAGCCGCCGACATGTGGACCGGCTACCTGCGCGCTTACCTTCAAGCGCGCTTCGGCGACGGCGGTCCGGGCGTGGTTTCGCCGGCGCGGCCCACCCGCTGGTTTCGCCACAACGAGCTGAGCGTGCGCTCCAGGGGGCGCTGGCAGGCGGCCTACCCCCAGCGCAAGGCGCTGTCGGGCGACAATCGTTACGGCCTGATGCTGCAGGTGATGCGCGGCTGGGGCGGCCCCAGGGTGGCCCACAGCCGCATCGCCCCGGGCCCCGACCGCGACGACTCGCTGCAGATCGCGCGCTTCGAGCTGTGGTCGTTCACGCGCCCCGGCGGCGGTACGCTGATGCTGCACATCGACGACGAACGGCCCCAGCCCATCGACACCACCGCCGATTTGCCCGGCATGGACTACCGCGCCTGGGACATGGAGCCCGGGCCTCACGAAATTTCACTTTGGGTTAGAGGCCCCGACGAGGTGCGGCTCGCGGCCCTGATCGCCGAGTCGGCAGAGCCCGGTGTGGTGGTCGACACCCTGGGTTTCGACGGCGCGCGCCTGGTCTCCCACAGCATCAACGACGAGGCCTCCTGGTCGGAGCAGCTACAGCGCCGGGACTACGCCCTCTACATCCTGGCCTACGGCACCAACGAAGGCTTCCACGAACGCGAAAAGTCCATCGACGTGCCGGGCTTCGAAGCCGAGCTGCAAAACCTGCTGTCGCGGCTGGGGCGCGCAGCCCCCGGAGCTTCCTGCGTGATGTGCCTGCCGTCCTTGCACAGGCAGGTACGCAAGGGTCAGCGCTCGCCAGCGCCGCGCATCGAGGCGATCCGTCCCGTGATGCGGCGCCTGGGTCACGCCCACGGTTGCGCCCTGTTCGACGGCCAGCAACTGATCGGCGATGGCGGCATCGGTGCCTGGGTGAAAGCGGGCCTGGCGCGACGGGACTACGTGCACCTGACCCCCCGCGGCAACGTGCGCTACGGCATGGCGCTGACCGAAGCCCTGATGCGCCACTGGGATCGACCCGCGGGCGAGGCCGAGTGACAAGAGCGGCGCAGGCTGCCTTCAGGGCGGTCGTGAAGGCGCCCGGTGCAGTGTCGCTTGCGGTGCTCGGCGCCGGCGCCCTGCTGGGCCTGGCCGACGCCGCCGTGGCCTGCGCCCGCGAACTGTCGGCGGCGGCGACCACGCCCGGCCTGGGACACTGGTTGACGACATTGGCCCTGGGGCTCGCGGTGGGCACGCTGGCAGCGCTGCCGGCGGCGCTGGCGATGTGGCCGCTGGTCCTGGGTCTGCGCTGGCGACCGCGTTTTGCGACGGGCCTGGGGCTATCCTTGCTTGCCCTGGTGCTCTGGGTCATGGCGCGCCGCTTCGATGCCGAGCGCATCGAGTGGCGGGCCCTCGATCCCTGGCTGCCGACCTCGCTGCTGCTGTTGGCGACGGCGCTCCTGTCGGCGCTCGGCGCGCTCGTGCGGCGCTCGGGACGCCTGCGACGCAGGCTCTCGGCCCTGCTCGTGCTTTTGTGCGCGCTATCGCTCGGCATCTTCGGCGTGGCCACAGCGGAAGCCCGCGCCTTTGCCCTGGCCGCGGCCGACGGCGGCAGCGTCTGGCTCAGCCCGCTCCTGCAGCGCGCCTCGCGCGCCCTGGACGCCGACGGCGACCTGCACCCGCGCTGGCTGTGCGGCGAGGGCTGCGACTGCGACGACAGTGACGGAGACATCCACCCCATGGCGCGCGAGATCGCCGGCAACGGCATCGACGAGGACTGCGACGGCCGCGATGGTCCTGTCGCCGAAACGACCGCCCTGGATCGACCGGAAGCCGAGCACGCAGCAGCCGACGGGCCGGACGCCGGCACCGACGCCGGCCCAGAAGTCAACTCCGAGATAAAGCGTCCACCGGACGTGCTTTTGATCGTGATCGACACCCTGCGTCTCGATCACCTGGGTCTCTACGGCTACGGGCTGCCGACCTCGCCGCGCATCGACGCGCTGGGCGCCCGCTCGGTGGTCTTCGAGCAGGCGCGCTCGACGGGGCCCTCGACGCGCTTTTCCATGCCCGCCATGTTGACCAGCAAGTGGTTCACCGAACTCGAGCGCAACGACTACGAGTGGCCCGCCATCTCCATGCGCGAAGTGCTTTTGGGCGAACGCCTCAAGGAGCTGGGCTACACGCTGGCGGCGTTTCACTCGATCCGCTATTTTCGCCCCTACTTTCACCTGGGCCAGGGCTTCGACCACTGGTCGGACGCCGCCCTCGACGCGCGCAAGCCCGAGCTGCGCATGATCTCGAGCGACTTCATCACCGACGAAGTGCTGACCTGGCTCGACGGCTGGCTCGGCGAGCAGGCCCGGGATGGCGGCGCCGCCGAGCGCCCACCGCTCTTTCTATGGGCCTATTACGGCGATCCCCACGCCGTCTACATGCATCACGAGGCCCCCTTTCGCTTCGGTCACGGCCCGGTGGCGCGCTACGACGGTGAGATCGCCTTCACCGACCACCACCTGGGCCGGCTGCTCGACGGCCTGGCCGAGCGCGGACTCGATGAGGAACTCATCGTGGTGCTCACCTCCGACCACGGCGAAGCCCTCGACCGCGAACAGGACCACGGCAGTCTCAACCACTCCAAGAGCCTCTACGACGAGCTGATCCGGGTTCCACTTTTGGTCAAGGGTCCCGACTTCGAACCCCAGCGCATCGCCACGCCGGTCTCCCTGCTCGACCTCTTGCCGACCTTTGTCGCGCTGGCCGGGGCACCGCTGCCGCCCGAGCTTCGCGGGGTGTCGCTGTTGCCCTGGCTCGAGCGCAGCGCGAGTGCCGAAACGCCCGAGCCGCCGCACCCACCGCTATTCTTCGAAAAACACCGCGCCATCGACGACCCCCAAAAGGGCATGCTGGCCTGGCCCCACAAGGTGATCACCACCGTGCCCACCGGTCGCATGCAGATCTTCGACCTGGAGCAAGACCCGCGCGAGCGCCGGGACATCCGAATGCAGCTGCCCGACAAGGAGCGCGCGAGGCTAGAGGGCATGCTCAAGCACTGGGCTTCCAGCGTGCTGGTCCCGGCGAAACACGACTACCGGCACTGAGTTCAATGCGTAGCGCCGGCCGCCAGCGCGCGCGCCTCCTGCACCGACGCCGCGCAGCGAAAGCCGAAGTGGTGGAAGTTGTCGTGCTCGTTTTTCGGGTCGTGGGCGCGACGGTAGTAGCCCATGGCGTAGGACGCGTTCCAATACCAGGAGCCACCGCGCACCACGCGCTCCTGGTGCCCCGCACAGGGCTCGGCGCCAGCGCAGGGACCCTTCGGTTCGACGCCGGCGCAGGCATCGCCACACGCATCCCAACTGGGAGACAACCAGTCATACACCCACTCCCAGGCATTGCCCGCCATGTCGTACAGCCCGAAGCGCCCGGGCGGACGCGAGCCGACCTCGAGCACCCTTCCCTTGTCGGGATGGCGCTTGGCCTTCTTGACGCCGCAGCTGCGACCGCGCCGGTCCTGGATCACGGCCACGTCGCAGGTCACAGGCTCGTCGCCGTAGGGCGTGCGCGCCCCCTCGCTGCCGCGGGCGGCCTTTTCCCACTGGGCCTCGGTGGGCAGGTGCTTGCCGGCATGGCGGCAAAACTCCACCGCCGCATACCAGGTGACGCCCGTGATCGGCTGCTTCTTGCGGCTGAAGTCGTTGTAGAGCGGCCCCGAGCGCGGACAGGCGCCGGCTTCGCGGCAGGCCCGGTAGTCGGCATTGGTCACCTCGTAGAGGTCCATGTAGAAGGTCTGCAGGTAGACCATGCCCTGGGGACGGGCGTTTTCGGGGCCGTCCGGGGTGCCGCGCAGGAAGGCGCCGCCTTCGATGCAGGCCATGCCCGGCGGAGGATTGTCACAGGCCTCGATGGGGCTGCCGTCGGGTAGCCTGGGTCGCGTGTCGGCCGGCGCATCGGCCGCCTTCGCGCCCACGTCGGTGGCGGCCTCCGGCGCGTTTGCCGGCGCGTTTGCCGGCGCGTTTGCCGGCGCGTTTGCCGGCGCGTTTGCATGGTCGGGGCGCGCCGCGGGAGCACCACAGGCGACGACCACGAGCACAGGGACATAGGACAGGCGCATCATCCAAACTCCATCCCGCCCCATCGCCTCCGCATCAACCGTCGGCTTGGGCCAGGGCCTCGAAGTGGGCCACGTCGGCTTCATCGGCCGGCTTGCGACCCAGGGACGCGATCGCCGCCGCGCCGCCGACCTCGCGGACCCAGGCCGAAAGCGCCTCCATGCCCTGCTGCTGCGCGACCCTCGGCGTGAAGTCGAGCTTGGAGGCGGCCGCCGCGCAGTCGAGCAAGGAGCCGCGCCCGCGGCGCACCACGTCGATGGGCCAGGGACCGGAGCGACCCAGGGCGGCGCGCAACCATGCGGCGGCATAGGCCACGGGATAGAGACCACGGCGCGGCGGCCCCAGGCCCAGCGCCTGGCACAGGGCGCCGAAAAACTCGGCCGCCGTGTGAAATTCACTGTCAGCCACGTGAAACGCCAGGCCACCCACCTGCGGGTGCTCGGCAGCGCACAGAAGGGCGTCGATCAAGTTGTCGATGTAAACGGTCGCCAGCAGATTTTGCCCCGAGCCGTAGAGGCGCAGGCCCCCGCGCAGGCCCTCGGCGCATATCTGCGGCAGGCGATTTTTGTCGCCGGGACCCCACACGAAAGGCGGGCGCACGGCGGTAAACTCGTGGTTTTGATCGCTGGATTGCAACGCCAGCTCTTCGCCCAACAGCTTGCTGCGCACCCAGGAGTCGAAGGGATTTTGGGCCAGGGCCGAGCGCTCCGACCAGTTGAGGCGGTCGCGGTTGCAGAGGGTGACGTCGGCGCAGGACACAAAAACCGTGCGCGGCACACCGGCCTGGCGCGCGGCGGCCACCAGGTTTTCGGCGCCCGCCACGTGGATCCAGTTGAGGGCAGCCGGCGCGGCGCGCGGACTGCTCTCGCCAGCGCAGTGGAAGATGCGCTCGACGCCCATGGCGGCGCGCGCGATGGCGTTGGGGTCGGCCAGCTCGCCCACAAAGGGCTCGGCGCCCATCGCGCGCAGGGTTTCGGCCTGAGCCTCGCTGCGCACCAAGACCCGCGGCGTGCGGCCATCGGCCAGCAGCCGCTCGGTGAGCGCCCGTCCGACGAAGCCACTTGCGCCGATGACCAGTGCGCGCATGGCCCCTTGTAGCAAATGCGGCGCTCGGGCGCGCTACAATGGCTGTGGTGAGGGTCGTGGCTTTAGCGCTCGTGCTTTGCGCCGTGCTTCTGGGCTGCGGCGGCCCCTGCCGCGACCGCGACGGCGACGGCCGCGGCGAGGGCTGCGAGCGCGGCCCCGACTGCGACGACGCCAATCCCCTGCTGGTCGAGGGCTGCGACCGGGTACCGCCCGAATGCGACGACATGCCCTTCGGACATCTCTGCCCATGCCTCAGCGGCTCCCACCGCGACTGCTACGAGGGAGCGCCGCAGACCCAGGATGTGGGCCTGTGCCGGGGCGGCCGCCAGCAGTGCATCCAGGGGGGCTGGACCGCGTGCATCGAGCAGGTCCTGCCACGCCTGGAGCTCTGCAACGGCAGCGACGACGACTGCGACGGCAGGCTGGACGAGGGCGCCGAAAGCCCCTGCGGCGGCTGCGACGCGAGCTGCACCGGAGGGCTTTGGGGCGGGCTTGCGACCCCCTTCGAAGCCGAAGCGCCGCTGGCGGTCAGCGCCCGCGGCGAGCTGACGCTTGCGCTCGAGCCCATCGAAAGCGAGCACGTGTGGGTGCCCAACACGGGCGAAGCCAGCGTCTCCAAGGTCGACGCCGAGGACGCCATCGAGCTGTCCCGCTACGCCCTGCCGCCCTCGCAGCCCCTGCGCGTGGCGGTCGACTACCTGGGCGACGCCTGGGTGGGAGCCGACCTCGAGTCCGGACAGGCACAGCTCAGCCGCTTCGCCGCCGGCCCCGATCGCTGCCTGGACCGCGACGGCGACGGCCTGCTCACCTCCAGTGGCCCCGCCGACGTGCTCGAAGCTGGCCGCGACGAATGCCAGCTGCTTTCGCGCAGCTTCGATTCCGAAGACGGCCTGCTGCGCTCGCTGTCCATCGACGGCGCCCGCGATCCCGACGGCGGCCTCGGCGGCCACGTTTGGATAGGACTCAGCGGCGGCGCCCTGCTCCAACTCGACGGCCGCGACGGCAGCGAATTGCAGCGGTTGGAGCTGCCGTCATTTTCGCCCTGGGACTCCGCCTTCGACCCCTGGGGCGTCTTGTGGGTCATCGAGCAGGACGGCCGCATCGCCCGCATCGACCCGGCGCAACGGCCACCCGACATCGACATCATCGAAGTGCCCTACGCCTGCTACTCGCTCGAAGCCATCGCCAGCGACACCCAGGGCCGCCTCAGCCTCAGCGGCTTTTCCTGCGAACAGCTGCTGCGCTACGACCCGGCCAGCGCACGCTTCGAGCGCGTCGAAGCCCCGGGTCTGCTCACCACCCGCGGCGTCGGCGTCCTGGGTGGCGACAGCTGGGTCGCCCACACCGCCGGCTCCGTCAGCCGCTTTCAGCACGAGCCCTTGAGCCACACCGAAACCTTCACGCTGGCCAGCGACGACCTGCGCCCGATCGACACCCTGGCGCTCAGCACCGACTCCCGCGGCGCCCTATGGCTCGTCAGCAGCCGCGGGGGCCAAAGCGATCGCGGCCTGCTGACGCGCTTCGATCCCATGGCCGGCGCCGCCAGCGCCCAGTTGGAAGTGGGCTTTGCGCCGCGCGCCCTCGGCGACATGACCGGCGGCCGCCGCCTGGGCCGCTTCGCCGAATACGGCAGCGCCCGGCACGTCTTCGAGGGCTGTCAGCGCCCCGAACTCGACCCCAAAGCCGAGGTTATCATCGAGCCCACCCGATGGATCGCCCTACATGTGACATCGATAGGCGCTCCGGAAGGCGGCATCCTCGTCTCGGCCCGCCACGCTGGCGACCGCGACGGACTCGAACGGGCGCCATGGACCGAGCTGGGCGAGCTGCCGGGCGACGAGCCGCCATTCGCCCTCGACTTCGAGACCGGCGGCCTCGTCGAAGTGCGCGTCGAGCTACACGCCGCACGCTGGCTCGGCGCCCCGCGGGTGGCGCGCATCGGTCTACAATGGCAATGTCCGGGGCCCGATTGAGAGGCACGACCGGGCCGAGGCTTGGCCTAACACCCCATCGACCCGCGAGCGCTCGACCGATGACACGCCCCCGTGCCGCGCCGCTGGCCACCCTGTGCACCGCCGTCCTGCTGGCGGGCGGCTGCGGCCAGGCGGGTAACCACCTGGCGGCGCCGGGCGCGCGCGGTGCCGACGAGGGCGAAGGCGAAGCCCGCGGCCGCACGGTGGTGGCAGCCGAACGCACCGACGGGAGACCGAAGACGCAGACCCGGGCCCAGGCGCCTGCAGCCTGGTCGGTGGACTTCCGCTGGGCTTCGCAGGCCGCTGCAATCCCGCTCACCGACCTGAGCGTGGGCAGCCACGGCCACCACCGTGGCATCCCGCACGGCGCCTCGGGCCTGACCCGCGCTGGCCCCGGTCAGCTGCTCATGATCAGCGACCGCCCCCTCGACGCCCAGCGGCGGCTGCACTTCACCGACATCGACTGGAGTGGCCAAAAGCCCCGCATCGGCCGCGGCGCCACCGTCATCGCGCTGCACGGCGACCAGGGCTGCACCCACAACCTGGAAGCGGTGGACCTGTCGCCCGACGGAACCCTCTGGGTAGCCTCCGACGTGGGCCTTTTGGGCCAGGGCCGCATCAAACGCGACGCCCAGGGACAGCCACTTCAAGCCGTAGTCGACTGCAGCGAACCCGTGCCGCCGGGCTGGTTTCCTCGCAGCTGTGACCTGGAGCTCAACAACGGCTTCGAAACCCTGACCATGTTTGGTGAGCGCCCGCTGGTCGTCACCGAAAAGTGCATCATGAACGTAGCCGAGGGCTGCGCCTGCGACGGACCGCGCGCCCACCACCGCCTCTTCGAAGTGCACTGGCCAGAGCTGCGCCCCAAGGGCGAACTCCACGTCAGCGGCCCCGGCGGCGAAGCGCTACGACTGACGGCTGCGGCCAGCTGCCCCGGCCGCCTGCTCTGGCTCGGAGCCTACCGCGACACCGAACGGGCCTGGCACACGGTATTGCTCTCGCTGTGGCTCGAAGACGACAAGCCGGCAGCAGCCTGGGTCTTCGCCCTCGACAACCAGGCCTTCGGCCGAATGCCCACCATGACCCCCAACCTCGAAGGCCTGGCGGTGGACCCGAGCTGCCGCATCGGCCTGGTGGTCAACGACGACAGCAGCAGTAACCGGCAGGTGGCGCCGCATCCGCTGCTGAGGAGTTTTATGTTACCGGAGCGGCCGGTGGATGACGCGGAGTCAACGGGCGCACCGTGAATCCGAAGACCTCGACATCGCATCGTCTGGCCTCGTCCCAAGCAAGGTAGGCACCGGAGTCCGGTCTACTCCAGCGCCTGAACCGGACACGCGTTCGCATGCGAGCGGGCTTGCGTACTCACGACTCGAACGATGACGCCGCCGCCCCAATCAAGGCGGCGCGAAGACTCAAGGCCGGCAGTACTACTTGGTCGTAGGGGTCCGACACGCATTTCACCCTTTTTCCTTCCGCGGCCGCGATCTTTCACCGGGTCGCGGCTTGCCTCCTCGAAGTTTCGGTCGCGCCCCCGCACGACGCTCGGAGTCAAGCGCAACGTCCTGTGGGTCGCTGCGTTCAGCGCTCAGGGTCAGGCCGCAACGTCCTGCTTGCTCCACGCGCGCGATCGCCCGTTCGACGCGGCGAGGGCCGTCCGGGGCCGTCGAGTTTTGCCCAGAACCACCGACACTGGTGACTAGGCGCTTTGGGCTGTGAGCAATGCAGGCACATGGCTCGTTTGGCTACGGCGCATACACCGGCGTCGCGAGTGGAGAGTCTCCTGTTGCGAAGGATGTTTCGGGTCCTTGTTCACGTGCCGATTGTCCGTGGTCAAGTTCGCGCAATCTTCTCCGTTGGGATTTGTTGGCCTCGGAAGCGCGGTCGACTCCCGCCTAGCAGTCGTGACGGGAGAGGTCAGAAAGCGAGCTTGAGATGAATCACGGGTCCCATTGGATACGGACATTGTGTCTTGGCTTCTCGTACGTCGTAGCGCTTTTCGCAGCGGCGCTCCCGGCGTCGGCCGAGTATCCGGCACCCTGGCCCGATGAAACGGGGGTAGGAGGGGAAGGGCAGTGGCAGCCATTTACGTTGCTGGCTGAACCCCTGGGCGATGTTGCGGGAAATACTGATCCCTCCACCGGTGGCACGGCTCCGACTGCCGCGGTGGATATCGTGGGTGCTGAGCAAATTGGTCAGGCGTCGGGCTACGTCGCGTACGACCGAGTGCGAGAGGTGCTCTTCTTCCGAACGCGCATTGGCTCAGAGATGCTCGCCACGGGCGTGGGCAAGAATGGAAATAGTCTGCTGCCCGAGGTGGGCTCGGGCCCGCTCCAGAATGCGAGCTGGAATCTCACGATCGACCTGGACGGCGACGGCTTTTTGGATTTTCTCGTGGCCCTAAGCGGCAACAGCGGTGGCGGGGCAGGCGACATCACCACAGACAGCAACGCCCTCGGTTTTACGGCGTTCGGTACGGCGATGCATCCAGGCGATGATCTCGTCGTCTACTTCAACTCGGTAGATCCCACGACGCACGAGATTACGCCCTACGCTGCGGGGTCGGGCCAGATCAATGACCTGGGCGAGTTGGTATGGGCGGCGGAAATGGTGACCCAAGACGCCGAAGGTGATGGGTTGACAGGGAGTGAATTTCTGGACGGATTTCACTGGAATTTTGGGACAACTCAAGTAGCCGTTTATAGCTCGGACCCCAGTGTTGCGAATGCGCTTGACAACCCCGAGGGCGACCTTCCGGAGCAGGAGGCGCTCTGGGGCGACGGCTGGTTTCTCGATGTTCAGATTCCGCTATCGGCCTTTCGTGACAACGCTGGCAACATCATCGTCAACGGTCTGACGGCCATGAGCGTTGGCTACTCCACCGCCAACAGCAATATCGACCCCTATCAAAAGGACGTGCTCGTTCAGGGGGACTACACTGCTTCTCTGACGACCGCGTTTCCTTTTCCGGATAACTTTACGCCCGAGGGAGGGATTTTTCAGGATCCCTTCATCGCGGGAATCAACATTTCTGGCTGTGGTTCGAGCTTCCTCGTCCAGGTGGCGGTTCGCGATTCGATCGTCATCGCCTATCCGTTCTCTGGCGACGATCTGATGTCGCCGGGAGACACGTCGGTCAGTTCTGCGAGTTCCTCCTTCCTCACCTGGGGCCTGATGCCGGGCTACCATATGCTCGATGTACTAAGTGGCGACAACGCCGGTAGCTACGGCATTGTCGATGTTGTGAGCGAGACGGGCCTGGTGGTCGATGTCCCGCTTTTGGCTTCCTCCGGCGACTCGTTTGGGATCGGCCCCACGTCGAGCGTGGACACCATCGCGAGCGTAGAGTTCGAGATCGCCTCTGCGATCGAGGGCCCGTTCGTTCTCTTTGCCGAGGATATAGACGGGACGGACGGCTCTACGGATTTCAACTCATGGTCGGGCGAGTACACTGAGGCCGAGGATGCAACGACCTACTACGTACGGGTCAAGGTCTTTGACGATCAAGGCAACTCGACCCAAGCCATGGTCGCCTATCAGGTCGATCTGACCACCCCTGCGTGCAGCGTGGTCGAAACGCTTTCGACCTTTGCCGATTTCTCCAGGGCAACGTTTTCCAGCAGCTTCGATGTGCCAGCGACAGTGTACCTGGGAGGTACGGGCTTTGGGGAAACCGTGGGGCTGCAAGTCGCCTACTACAACGACGACGGTGATTGGGTCGAGTCTCATGCGGTGGTTTCCAGTCCCGCGGGTGCGCTCGCCGACGCCCTGGTACTCGGCGAGGGAGAACTGACGGGCACTTGGCATGCGACCGTGTGGCCCGGGGACGCCACCGTGCCGCTGAGCTACGATCCCTCGCAGCCGGCGATGCTGACCGAAGTTGCCTTCTCGGTCGTCGGCGCGATCGCGGATTCGGACGGCGACGGGCTCAGCGATACGGCCGAGCGTCCCGGGGGCATGGATATCGACAGCGACCTGGACGGCATCCCGGACCACCTCGACGATGACGACGATGGCGACGGCATCCCGACGCTGCTGGAGCGTCCCGGGGGCATGGATATCGACAGCGACCTGGACGGAACCCCGGACCACCTCGACGACGACGACGACGGCGACGGC
>JAOUOP010000081.1 GCA_029880325.1 Myxococcales bacterium
CTACGGCGCCAGCTGCGGCGTCCGGCCCCCTTGAAATACACGGAGTATTCCGGCGGAGGCCGTCCTTGCATCTGGCATCGTATCGACCCCGATCATCGGCTCAGCACTCCCGCCGAGCACATCTAGCCGCCGGCCTGCACGAAGCGCACACAGAAGCCGGTGCCCGCGCTGCGCTCGACGCGCAGCTCACCATCGAGCTGTCCAACCAGGGCTTCGACCAGGCGCAGGCCCAGCTGCGAGGCGTTGGGATCGGGATGGCTGGCGTCGAGGTCTGGCGGCAGACCCACGCCGTCGTCGCAGACCCGCAGCTCCCGTTGCGCGCCGTCTGTGCGGAAGATCACGTCGATGCGGCCGCGCCGGCCGCCGGGAAAAGCATACTTGAGGGCGTTGGTGACCAGCTCGGTCACAATCAAGCCGCAGGGCAAGACGCTGTCGATGTCGAGCGAACCGGGCTCGGCGTCGGCGTTCAGTTCCACCGTGCGCAGCGCCTCGCGGTGGGCCATCGACAGCTCGCCGATGAGCTTGTTCAAGTAGCTGGCGAAGTCGATCTGCGACAGATCGTCGCTGATGTACAGGGTCTCGTGGATCAGGCTCAAGGTCCTGACCCGCGAGCGCACCTCCTGCAGCCGCATGAGCAGGGCCGGATCCTCAACCGCGCGGCTCTGAAGGTAAAGCAAGGAAGAGATTACCTGTAAGTTGTTTTTGACCCGGTGATGGATTTCCTTGAGCAACACCTGTTTTTCTTCGAGCGATCGTCGAAGCGAGTCGGCATCGGACTTTTCGCCGGTGATGTCGCGCACGGTGCCGATCAAAAGCGGTGGCTCGCCCGGCATGGCAGAGACCGTTCGCAGCTCCGAGCTGACCCAACGCAGCTCGCCGTCGGGGCGCACGATGCGGTAGCCGGGATGGGGCGGACTGCCGGCTCCCTGGGCGCGCACCTGCATCAGTTCCCGCTCCACGCTGTCGCGATCGTCGGGGTGCACGGCTTCGAGCCAGGCACGGGGGTTACCGTAGAGTTCCTCAGGGGATTGCCCAAAGATGGTCTCATAGCCGGGGCTGACGTAGCGAACCTGCTTGAGGTCGGCACTGATCACGATGAAGGCGTCGTCGCTGGCCTCGACGATGGCGGAAGCATAACGCGACAGACTGGCGGCTCGCAGTGAAGGTCGGTCGATGCGGTGACTCATGCAGACTTGCGCCCAGCCGTCGGAAGTTGCGTCCCTCGAGGCATCGGCTCCCCGCGATGCGCGGCGGCGATTGTGACAGCTGTCCAGGCTGTCGACAAGTCGAGTCTAGGTGGCTGGTGCCAAACTAGCGGGCGTGGATCCCGGAGCGCCGTGACCTCGTGGGGGGCAGCCGATGGACCGAGGAAATACCCGCTATTTTCGCAGCGGACTCGGATGGCGCACACGGGGTTACGCCGCCCGAGATCCACGCCCGCTCGTTTGACACCAGTCTCCTAGCCTTCGGCTTCGAAATTGGTGCGGTAGTGGGATCCGTCGCAAAGGGGGCGCGTGCGCGAGGCGCCGCAGCGACACAGCAGCACGCGCTTGCGGTCGGAGATGTCGATTTCGCGCCCCTCGGTGTCGAAGAGGCGGATGCGGCCCTCGACCACCAGGGGACCCCGATGGCGCGCGCTCAAGGTGGGCGGATCGGGCACATCGTCGGCGGACTCGCGTTCGGCCATCGCCTCAACCTCCGCTCGAGCCGGGCTCGCCCGCGGCCTTGACCACGTGTGGACGCACGCTGTCGAAGCGCGCGTCGGGCGAACAGCCTTCGCAATAGGTCTGTCCGGTGCGCACGTGGTAGCGACCGCGGGTATTGGCATCCTTGGAGTTGCCGCAGCCGTCGCAGTTCCAGCCGATGGCGATGTCGATGTCCTCGTAGCCCTCGAGGGGCAGCTCGACACCGCGGATCTTCTTTGGAATCGGCGCGTCCTTGACGATCTGTTTGCGGAAGATCTCCTCGGCGCTGCGCCATTCGCCGATCAGCTCCTCGGACAGTCCGCCACGGCGCAGGCAGCTCTCCATCAGCTCTTCGCGGTAGTCGAAGAGCTCGTCCGAGATCACCATCCAGTGGTGGGCGTTGCGCGGGCGCTCGCCGAAGTAGATCGGCTCGCCCGTGAAGATCTGGGCCAGGAAGTTGTATTGCTTCTCGATGGCTCGTTCCTTGGTCACGCCGTCGAAGAAGTGGGCGAGTCTGGAATCGGCGTAAACCCGGGTATAGAAATCCTGCAGGATCGCGCGCAGCTTGGGGCCGCGCTCGAGGGCTTTCCACATCGCCTCGTTGGCCGCGAGGTCGCTCTTACGTCGTCGTGTCATGGTCGCCTTTGCGTTACCGTCGCACGCGGCGGGCGGGCCAACGCCCGGTGATGCACAGTAGCATCGCGGCATAGGCGTAGAGCAGCGGCAGCAGCGCCTGGCTCAGGCGATGCAAGGGGTAGCGGGGCGACGGTGGCAACAGCGATTGCATGCTAGCGGACCTCGATGGCAGGCGGTGGGCGCCGGGATCGAACTGCAAGTCATATGCCAGCGCCGACGCTCCCACGGCGTCCGCAACTTCACTTCATCCTGTGGTCAAAACGACCCGGCGTACGGGTCCCAGAGACCACTGGTGCGACACGTCATGGGTGATGGTGTCGGCATTCGCGCGCTCCATGCGCGCGCGCCATGCGCGCAGCGCGCGTCAAGTTCCTGTCATGTAGGAACAACACTCCGATCCCCTCCAATCGATCTGGCTCACATCTCTGAGGTAATTCCACCAGGCTCACCGAAAATCTCGACACCGGTTGTGGGCTTCCTCGGCATTGGCCTGGTACGCTGTTCAACACGCGCCTCCCCCGACCTTGGCCATGTGCTGCGGCGGGCGGTGTCGGTCGCCCCGGCGGGCGAAATCGGCACGCGAAGGTGCCACGGGAGATGATGGCCGCGATTCTCGCAGTTGAAGACGACGCTCTCTACGGTGAGGCTCTGATCGCCTTGCTCGAGGGTGAAGGGCATTGCGCCGAGCGGGTGGGAACCCTCGAGGCCGCACGCAGGCGCTTGATCGATGGCGTCTTCGATCTGGTCTTGCTCGACACCTCCCTGCCCGACGGTCGCGGCACCGAATTGCTGCCGGAGCTGCGACAGCGGGGTGGGCCGCGGGTGATGTGTTTAACCGCCCACGCCGATGTGCCGGCCGTGGTGGAGGCGATGCGCGCAGGCGCCTATGACTACGTGACCAAGTCGGCCGGGCCCGTCGAGGTGCTCGAGCGCATCGATCACGCGCTGCCGGTGGCCGCGCCCGCGCTCGACAACGACCCCCTGGCGCGCGAGCTTTTGGGCGAATCCGAGGCCATGCAGACGGTGCGGCGGTTGACGCGGCTGGCCAGTCAAACCACGACCACCGTGCTATTGCAGGGCGACACCGGCACCGGCAAGAGCCACATCGCGCGCCTGATCCACCAGGGGTCGGAGCGCAGCGAGCAGCCGCTGGTCACTGTCGATTGCGCCGCCCTTTCCGAAAACCTGGCCGAGTCCGAGCTCTTCGGCCACGAGCGCGGTTCGTTTACGGGCGCGGTCAACCGCCACATCGGCGCCATCGAGTCGGCCGCCGCCGGTACGCTCTTTTTCGACGAGATCACCGACCTGCCCGCCGGCGCCCAGGGCAAGCTGCTGCGCGTGCTCGAGGAGCGTGTGCTGCGCCGCGTCGGTGGTAACCGAGAGTTTCCGGTCCACGCGCGCATCGTGGCCGCCACCCGCCACGACCTGCGCGAGCGCGTCGACCGCGGGCAATTTCGCGAGGACCTGTACTTCAGGCTCAGCGTGCTCGAGCTGAAGCTGCCAGCGCTGCGCGAGCGGCTCCAGGACGTGCCGGCGCTGCTGTCGCACTTCCTGCAGCGCGAGGGCCAGAGCTTGACCCTCGAGGACTTGCCCGAGACCCTGCGTGAGCGCCTGCGCAGCTACCCCTTCCCCGGCAACGTGCGCGAGCTGCGCAACCTGGTCGAGCGACTGTTGCTGATGCGGACGGTCCACGGACGGGCGCCTACGGCAGCTGAATTGGGTCTGGGCACGCCCGCCAATGCCGTGGCCACCGCGCTGCAGTCGCCGCAGTCGCCCATGGGTCCGATCCAGAGCGTCGGCGAGCGGTTTGCGATGGCCTCGCGACGCGGTCAGTCGGGAACCCGGCCGCGGGCCGAGGGCTTCGAGGATCTCGCCGAGGGCGTTTCCGGATTTGCTTCGACGCCCGATGCCGTGCTCGGCCCGGCGCCGGCCGAGGGCAGTGACGCCATCGGCCGCGCGCTGGTGGCTTCCGGGGGGCGCATCGGTGAAGCCGCACGAAGCCTGGGCATTTCGCGCCACGCCCTGCGCCGACGGCTGAAGAAGATTCAGGAAGAGACCGGCCAGGACCTGGCGCGCGCCTCCGGGGAGTGACGCGACCGGGGCGCCTGCCCCGGGGGGCGCGGTACGGTTTTTGCGTGGGGTTCTTCCCCACGGAGACGCCGGCGGCGAAAGGGGAGACCTATGAGGGAAGTCCGAGTCGATTGCGACCAGGGGCGGCGCCTGGGTTGCGCCAGCTTCTGCTGCCGCCTGCTCGTGCAGCTCGACCCGGGGGAGCGTGACCCGGGTCGACCCGGAGCCGGCGACAAACACTGCCTGGACAAGGACCCGCGCAGCGGCCTGTGCGTGTACTTCGACGAGCCCAGCGGCCGCTGCAGCGTCTGGGAGCGTCGACCGCGGGTTTGCCGCGAGTATGACTGCAACAGCGACCCGCACCTGCAACGTGTGCTCAAGGAGGGCTTTGTCTCACTTACACGGCTGGTGCTGGCCTCGGAGCTGCCACCGGCGCCGAGCGTGCCGGTCGATGACGACGACGGCGAGTAGAGCGAAGCGGCGCGACGAGCGGAAAGGGCGCGTGCCCGTTGCGGGATGAGAGCGAGCCAGACTTCCGCCGCGCACATCTACACGGGGGCGGGAGGGGTCGAGTCCAGCAGGCGCGCGACGGTCGAGGCCAGGGTGCTCGGCTCGAAAGGCTTTTCGAGCCAGCTCAGGCTTCGGACCGGGTTTACGGTGACCCCCTTGTCCAGGTGCTCCTCGGCGTAGCCCGACATCATCAGGATCGGCGCTTCGGGGAAGCGGTCGCGCCAGCGCTCGGCCAGCTCGTAGCCGTTGAGCCCCGGCATGACCACGTCGGTTAGCAACAGGTCGAAGCCGGCGTCGCTATCGATCACGCGTTTCCAGGCGTCATCACCGCTGGCGGCCACCACCACCTCGTAGCCCTCGGCCTCGAGCAGGCGTCCACCCAACTCGCGGATGATCGGCTCGTCGTCGACCAGCAGGATGCGGCGCCGGCTGCCCACGGAGGGATGGTCGGAGACGCTTTGGCGCCGGCGGCTCGGCGCCTCGGAGACCTGCCTGGTGGCCGGCAGGTGCACCACGAAGGTCGAGCCCTGGCCGGGGCTGCTGTCGACGGTCATCGTGCCGCCGCTCTGGCGCACGGTGCCGTAGCTGGTGGCGAGCCCCAGCCCGGTGCCACGGCCGCCCTTGGTGCTGAAGAACGGCTCGAAGACGTGGGCGCAGGTGGTCTCGTCCATGCCGACACCGGTGTCGGTGACGTGAAGCGAGACCCAGCGGTCGGCGGCCACATCGAGGCGCTCGGCGTCGGCGGGTGCCTCGCGCCCGGTGCGTACGGTGATCACGCCGCGTTCGGGCATGGCATCGCGGGCGTTGAGCACCAGGTTCATCACCACCTGCTCGAGCTTGGCCGGATCGGCCAGCACCGCAGGTAACTCGGGGTCGAGTTCGAAGACCAGCTCGATCTCGGCGCTGAGCAGGGTCAGCAGCATGCGCCGAAGGCCCTCGAGGGCGGCGTTGAGGTCGATGGCGCGCGGCTCCAGGGCCTGGCGCCGGCTGTAGGCGAGCAGCTCGCGCACCAGCTCGGAGGCGCGCTCGCCAGCGGTCCGGATCTCGGCCACGTCGTCGGCGAGGGGGCTATCGACTGGAAGCGCCCGCTGCAGGATGCGCGAGTAGCCGAGGATGCCGGTCAGCAGGTTGTTGAAGTCGTGGGCGATGCCCCCGGCCAGACGGCCGATGGCCTCGAGCCGTTCGCTCTGCACCAGGCGCTGCTCGATGGCCCGCGGGGTGGTCATGTCGCGGGCGATGGCCGTCATCACGGTCTCGCCTTCGAGCTGCAGGCGCGTGATCGAGACGTCGGCCGGGAAGACGGAGCCGTCCTTTCTGCGACCGCGCACCGGCCGCAGCACGCCCATGCGGCGACCGACGCCGTGGCCGCCAGCGTCGCGGAAGTGCTCGACCAGCCGCGTGTGGTTTTCGTGTTCTTCCTGGGGCAGCAACATCGACAGCGGCTGGCCCAGCACCTCCTCGGCCGCGTAACCGAAGACGCGTTGGGCGCCGCGGTTGAAGACGGTGATGCGTTGCTCGCAGTCGATCGAAAGCACGGCGTCGTGGCTCTGGTCGAGGATTGCCGCATACTGGGCGTCGGTGCGCCTGAGCTGGCGCTCGGCCTCGACGCGGGCGCGGGTGGCCGCATGGGTGTGCAGCGCCGTTTCCACCGTCACCCAGAGCGTGCGCTCGTCGAAGGGCTTGAGCAGGTAGCCCAGGGGCTCGCACGCCTTGATCTGACCGAGCGTGTCGCCGTCGGAATAGGCGGTGAGAAAAATGAAGGGGATGTCGTGGCGCTCCCGTAGCTCGCGCGCCAACTGGCAGCCGTCACCGGGGCCGCGCAGCCGCATGTCCAAGAGGGCGAGATCGGGCAGCTCGCTCGCGGCCTCGATCACGGCCAGGGCGTCGGCGACGCTGCCCACCGTGGCGCATACCTCGTGGCCCATGGCCTCGATGCGCGCGGCCAGCTCCATCGCCACGATGCCTTCGTCTTCTACGATCAGGATGCGCGCCATCGATTGTCCCGCCACTTCAGTTGCGCGAAGCCGGAAATGAAATGTTACGCGATCCGGAAGCTGCGCCGAAAGGTGAACTGGCTCGATTTAACTGTATGATGCTGCCGCGGGCATCCTACCTTGCACGACATAACGGGCCTTGTCCGGAGCGGGGCCACTGGCTACCATTGGGGCAACGGATCGAGCCGCTGTTGCCACGGCCACACCCATGACAAGCCACGACGATCCCCCCAGCGCCACAGACCGCGGGCACACCAACGCCCGCATTCTCGTCGTCGATGACGACCCCACCTTCCTGCGCTACGCAGGCCGTTTGCTCGAGGCCGAGGGCTACGACTTCGTGCTATGCGACAGTGCCCTACGTGCACGCCAGCACCTGCGCGACCGCGAATTCGACCTGCTGGTGACCGACATTCAGCTGCCCGATGGCGACGGCATCGAGCTCTTGCGCTTCGTTTCGCGCGAGTGCGGCCTGTTGCCGGTCATCGTGGTCACCGGCTATCCAACCGTGAGCACCGCCATCGATGCGCTCCGCCTCGACGCCATGGACTACTTGATCAAGCCCTCGGTGGATCTCGACGTGCGTGTGGCGCAGGTGCTCTCGCGCATGGCCGACGCGCGTCGGCGGCACGGAGGCGCTTTGGATCCGGCGGGGGATCCGGCGGGGGATCCGGCGGGGCACAGCTTTTCCAGCAAGCTGCGGCAGCTGGCCGATCAGCTCGAGGCCGAGCTGGGGCTGCCCAGCCGCAAGGCCGCCGACGTCGTGAGCAACCCGAACGGGAGCGGGCTTGCGGCGGCGGCGCCGGCGCCCCACCAGGAGCGCAACGATCGCTGGCGGCTACTGACGCGGCGCGAGACCGAGATCGCCGAGCGCCTGGTGGCCGGCATGAGCCCGCCCCAGATCGCTGAGATCCTCGGCATCAGCACCTCCACCGTGCGCAACCACCTGCAGGCGGCCTTCCGCAAGGTCGGCGCGCGCACCCAGATCGAGTTGGTCGCGCGTCTGACCCAGCGCTGAAGTGCGCCTGGCGTCGGGCTGCCACAACCGGTGTGCAGCACCCACAGGCCTTTGACCCGGTAGCAATCGCCTAGCTCTTCGCGGGCGCGCATGGGGCGCGGTGGCGGCGCGCATGGGGCGCGCAGGCGCGCGTCGCTTGCGCTCGCTCAACGCGCACGCAACCTCCTTCAGAGGGCTGCGGCATCGGCACGACCCTTGCAATCGGTAGGGGCCCGCGCGCAGGACCCCGTGCGCCCACAGCGAATGAGCCTGTCTCCGACCCCAACCCCGATCGCCGCGGCCGAAGAGCTCACCCGTTTGGAGCTGGAAGCGGTCGGCTTTCCGATGGTCGTGTGCGACGCCGGGGGGCGCATCATGGCCGCCACCCCCGAGGCCCGCACGCTGATGGGTGAGGTGGGTGCCCGCTGCGACGGTCTGCCCTGCGCCATGCCCGAGAGCCTGTGGCAGGCGCTGTCTTCGACGCCCATCGGCCAGTCCACCGACTACCGCCCCGAGACCGACAGCGAACGCTGCATCGGTTTCACGCGCTATCGCTATGGCCGCGATTGGCAGCTGCTGTTGATGCGCGAGATCACCGACGTGCAGGTGGAGCTCCGCCGGCGGCTGCAGCAGCAGCGGCTCGAGGCCATCGGTCGGCTGGTGGCGGGCATCGCCCACGACCTGCGCGCGCCGCTGTCCTCGATCGTCTTCGGGGCCAGCGTGCTGGCCCAGCGCTGCGACGAGATGTCGCGGGAGCAGATCAAGGAAAAACTCGGGCAGATCAACGCCGCGGCGGCGCGCCAGCAACAGACCATCGCCGGCCTTTTGGACTTCGCGCGCCTGGGCCCGCCGGTGAAGGTCGACCTGTCGCTCCGGCATACGCTGTCGCGCGTGGCGGCGCTGCTCAGGCCCACGCTGCGCGACGGCGGCCATCAGATCATTGTCCAGGTCGATGAGGATGCCGACGCCGTGCACGGCAATCCGCTGGTGATCGAGCAAATCTTGGTCAATCTGATCATCAACGCCACCGAAGCGGCCGAGGGCGCCTGCCGGATTCAATTGCACGGCGAGTGTGCCGCTGCCAACACCGTGCACGTTCACGTGCGCGACGACGGCCCGGGCATCCCCGAGCAGCTGCGAGCACGGATCTTCGACCCATTTTTCACCACCAAACGCGAGGGCACGGGCCTCGGCCTGATGACGGCGCGCGAAGCCGCTATCAACCTGGGCGGTAACCTGGAGTTGTCTCCGGGCACCTCCGATGGGGGCGCGCACTTCATCGTCACCATGCCCGCGGCCGTTGCCGATCGAGGAGAGCGCGGGTGATGACCTCGATCCTGGTGGTCGACGATGACGAGATGCTGCGCGCGGATGTGGCACAGGAATTGCGTGCGGAGGGCTTCGATGTCTCGGAGGCAAGCAACGTGGACGCAGCACTGAGCGAGCTCGGCAAGCGCCCGCCCGACGTGCTGCTGACCGACCTGCGCATGGAAGGGCGCGATGGTGTCGACCTCCTGGTGCAGCTGCGGGAAGTGGCGCCGCATACGATGCCGATCTTGATGAGCGGCTTTGCGACCGCCCGCGACTACCAGCGCGCCACCGAGCTGGGAGCGGTCAAAGTTTTGACCAAGCCCTTCACGCCCAAGGAGATGTTCGAGGCGGTGCAACACGCTCTCGACTGCGGCACGGGCTTTCGCGGCAGCGTGCATGGAATTTCACTGGTGGACATGTTGCAGATGTTTCACTTCGGCCAGCGCACGATCGCGCTCCACATCAGCGGCGCGGCCGACTCGACCATCGAGTTTCGCGTGGGGGAGATCGTGGATGCCGCTCGGGGCGAGCTGGTGGGTGTCGATGCGCTACGGGAGATCCTGGCGACGCCCTCGGGCGCGATGCGCACCTCGGTGCCCGATGGCAGCCGCGCGCCCACGATCGCGCTTCCCTTCCAGTCGCTCCTGATGGACACCTTGCGTGAGATCGACGAGACGCGACCGGGCGCTGCGGAGATCGACCCCTTCCAGAGCGACTCGCAACGACCCAGTTTTTCGATGCGCAACTCCTCGGTGGACTCGGCGTTCGAGGAGTGGGTCTCGCGGCGGCCGGAGGGGGCGGCCTCCATGGACTTCGAGCGCATTCGCGGGCTGCGTCCGATCCTCGACCGGGTGGCGCCGCAGATGGGCGCAGCCATCATTGATGAGTTTTCGGCCCAAGTGGTCCCGCTCAGGGACTTCGGCACTGGCCTCGAATGGGTGACGGTGCTGGGCGAACTCAGCCACGACCTCAGCGCCTTCGTGACCGAGACGGGCTTCGAGCAATTCGAGTCGGTGGTCGAAGACCTGGCCTATGCCGTACTGCGCAAGCCGGGGCAGGGCTACGCGATGATTTTGGCGATGCCGCTGGTCGACAAGATCGCGGCCCAACGCTTTCGCTCCCAGGTGTGGCAGGTCGCGACCTACCTACCGGAGCGCGAGGATCAACCGGGCTAGTTTACCAACATGAGCCAGCCGCAGCCCGGGCGAAGAGACGAGAGAAAGGACAGAGTGAATGGGAAAAATTGATGACTCCTGCAAAAACGTGATCGACAACGTCGATGGGGGCGTGGCCTGCGGTGTTGTGGACCTGAGCACGGGCATGCTGCTCGGCATCCACAATAGCGCGTCCTACACGCAGACCCTCAATGAGATCGTCGCCGCCGCGACCATGGATCTATTCCGTGGCAGCAGCGTCGACAAGATCGAGAAAATGGTGCGCCAGCACCGCGGTATGCCCGAGGATGGCATGCACTACTTCCAGGAAATTCACATCACCTCGCAACACAACTTTCACTTCGCAAAGACGATCGCGGGCGGCAAGGCCGTGATCATGTTGGTGACGAAGAAGACGACCAATATCGGGATGGGCTGGGCGCAGTTGAAGTCTGTCATTCCCGAGATCGAACCACTGGTTCCGTAGTCCGGAAGCAGAACCCGACAACAACCTTAGATCAAACAGAAAACCCATCACGAACGAGGACCAGTAATGTCGCTAGATGCAGAACTTTCGAAGGTACAGGGATCGGTTCCCGAATGCGTGGCCGTAGGCTTCGTGGACATGACCACCGGCATGCTGCTGGGAGTCAAGACGGTCGACAGCCACCCGCAGGAGGTACTCGACCTGGTCGCCGCGGCGACGGGCGAGATCTTCCAGGGCACCAACGTCTCGGCCATCGAGAAGCTCTTCAAGAAATCGCGTGGCCTGGCCGACGACAGTCACCACTATTTTCAGGAGATCGTCATTCTCTCGGACAACCTCATCCATCTCTTCCAGCGCTGCAAGCGCAACGAGAGCCTGGTGCTGGTGACCGTCTGTCGCGCTTCAGCCAACCTGGGCATGGTACTGACCAAGTCGCGCTCGGCGCTTCCAGGCGTCGAAGCCGCTGCTTGATCGCATCGCGGCAACCGCCAAAGCGAATGGGTCGGTGGTCGCTCCCTCGAACGGCTGGGTCGATCCGCAGCTGGCGCTGCCGCTGCTGGAGACCGTGGAAGAACTCGACGCCGAGGCGACGGGTGCTTTCATGGTCGGCCAGCAGCGGCAGTCCAGCGGTATCGTTTGTGTGCAGGCCGGGGCCATCTGTTGGGCCGTGAGCGAGGCCATGCGCGGGCGCTTGACCGACCTCTTGATCGAGGGCGGCGGCCCCAATGTGACCCGAGCGAGCGTGGAAGCCATCTACCAGGACTGCAGAACTCAGGGCGTTCCGCTCGGCGAACGTCTGGTCGCCGCTGGCGTCGTGTCGGCCGAGGGCCTGCGCGCGGCGCTGGCACGCCACAGCTGCGAGGCGCTCGCGAGTCTCGGCAGAGCCGCTTCGCTACCGGTGAGCTGGGTGCCCCACCAGCGGGCCAGCTATGACGCTCAGTTTACCTTTCGTCCGGCCGAGGTCTTCGTGGGCCTGGCCGCCATCCAAAGGCCCGAGCTGCGCGAGCGGGCCGAGCGAGCCCTGGCCGAGCACCTACCCCCCGGAGGCCGCGGCGTGGCTTTCGTGCACGAAGGCGGTGGCAACCCCATCGCCGGCGTCGGTCACGGCGCGCTGTCGGTGCGCGCGCTGCACGAGCTGGGTCGTTTTGTCGCGGACGTGCTGGGAATCGCCGGCGCCCTCGACAGCGATGCGCGCGCCATGAGTCTCGCGACCGGCCACGGCAGCGTGGTCGCCTGGCTCGATGGAGAACTCTACTACGCCGCGCTGTGTGACAACTACTTTCAGCGCGCCCACGTGCTGGGCAAACGCAGTCGCTAACACCGCCGTCCGACCTCACACCGAAGTTTCCCGGGAACCGCAATGGCTGTCTTCGATCGCGAACAACAAAAGATCGTCTTGCGCGTCGTTTACGACGGGCCCGCGCGCGCGGGCAAGACGACCAACGTGCAGCAGCTGTGCAGTTTCTTCACCCTGCGCAGACGCAGCGAGCTCTACGTGCCTGAAGAAATGGCGGGCCGCACGCTCTTCTTCGACTGGATGCATCTCGATGGCGGGTTGGTGGCGGGCTATTCCCTGCGCTGCCAGATCGTGACCTGCCCGGGGCAGCGCCAGCTGGCTGCACGGCGCAAGCAGATTCTTCAGACCGCCGACGTGGTGGTCTTCGTGTGCAGCAGCACCGCCCGCTCCCAGGCCCGCGCGCGTTCGGCGCTCGAAACCCTGCGCTGGTCGTTGCGCTCGGCCGGCCGTGAGGACGTGCCCATCATCGTGCAAGCCAACAAACAGGACTTGAAGACCGCCATCGGCATCGACGAGATCCGTGAGCGGCTTCAGCTCGAACCCGAGGTCGAGATCGTCGGCGCACGCGCCAAGGAGGGGGTGGGAGTGCGGGAGACCTCGGTGCTGGCGATCCGCGCCGGCGCCGCGCGAGTGGGCAAGGAGCTGATGGAGGTCGGTCTCGACGCCATCGCGGGCAACGTCGAAGGCGCCGACGATCTGCTGGAGCGCTTACGCGAACAGGATGGCAGTGCGATGGCCTCGCGAGGCACCGTGGCCGAGCTCTTCGGCGAGGACGACGAGGGCTTCGAAGACGAGGAGGAGGCGGCAGAAGAGCGCGAGGCCGAACGCGCCGCCCAGGCTGTTGTCGCGGCTGCCGCTGCGGTGCTCGCTCCATTCAACATCACGCCCGGCCAAGCACCTGCGCCGGCTGCGCCGGCCAGCGAGGCGCCCAGCGAGGCGCGCGCGCCAGCGGGCGAAGCGCAGGGCGAAGCGCCCGCGCCGGCTGTGCCAGCGGGCGAAGCGCAGGGCGAAGCGCCCGCGTCCAGCGATGCCAAGCCCGGGGCACTGGCGCCCACGCCCGCTGCCGATGCTGCTCCCGACGCGACCTCTGCCCCCGCCGCAGTCTCCTCCGCTGGCTCAAAGGCCTCCGAGGCACCGGCTTCCGAGGCACCGGCTTCCGAAGCGCCGGCTTCCGAAGCGCCGGCTTCCGAAGCGCCCAGGGTGGTTGCGAAGGACGCTGCGGCGAGCGCCGCCCAGGTCGGCCAGGCCGTGGAAGTCGGCAGTGCCGGCACGCCGAGCAAGCCCCAGGCTGTGCCGCTGCCGCGACAGCCCGAGCCATCGAGCCCAAAGGCCCTAGCGAACGCCCCGGTCGCGTCCGCGCCTGCCTCGGCGTTGCAGGTTGCCAAGGCGCTTCTGCCCTCTTGGTTGAGGGGGCCGAAGCCGGCACCTCAGAGCAGTCCAATCGCCGGGCCGCCGCAGAGCGAGCCGGAGGTGGGCGGCGGGCCGGCGCAGAGCGCACCCCAGACCGAGCCGCCGCACCCCGACGAGAAGGTGCCCACCGGTTGTGTATGGCCGAGCACCACCGGCCGCCAGGTCCTGCGGCTCTTGCGCCGGGAACAGTGGCTGCGGCGAACCGATCTGGCGGGCCAGCGCGGTATCTTCGATGGCAGTGGTTCGGCCGACACCCTGATCTACCAGGTGGGCCCGTGGTGCGCGAAGACCTCGCCACGCCGCCGCTACGAAAATGCCGACGAGGGTCGTGATGCCCTGCTTCAGGTCGCGCGCCGCAAGATTCTGCTCGGTGAGCTGCTGCCGCCGCGCTCGGTGGTCTCGCTGCAGCAGGATTCCCAGGGGCGCGCCTGGGTTTGGACGGTGGCGCCGTGGCTGCGCACGCTGCGCAAGGAGATGTCCGAGGCGGTCGAACAGGGCCGCGAGCGCTCGCTGTCCGGAGCCCTGGAAAACTTCGCCCGGGCCGCTGGCCAGTCCGCGCTCTTGGCCACCAGGAACGGCGTGCTACTGGACGTGCACCCCAGCAATTTCGCCAGCGTCGACCGCAGGCTCTTCTACCTCGACGACGACATCGACTCGAGCCACCAGCTGCCGGGCCTGGGACATGCGCTGCTGCAGCGCATCGAGGAATATTCCGACTGGCCGGAGGTGATCGAAAGCTACGTTGCGGCCGTGATACGCGAACTCTGCGGCGTGCTACAGCCTCCGGAAGTGCGCAGCCTTGGAATGCTTGAATCGCTGGACCAGGCCCAACCCCGTCATCCACTGGCCATCAAGGCGCGCAGTACGATCGTCGAGGCGATGACGTTGCATGCGCGAGGGAAGGCCAGTTGAAGGTGCCCCGGGTTGCCTTGCTCGCCGATGTACACGCCAACGAGCCCGCCCTCGAGGCCGTGCTCGAGGCCCTCGAGGCGCGGCAGCCCGACTTGGTCATCGTGCTAGGCGATCTGGTGGGTTACAACGCCTCGCCCTTGGAGTGTATCGCCCGGGTGCGCGAGGTCAGCGACGTGGCGGTGATGGGCAATCACGACTTCGACGTCGTCGGTGAGAGCTTCGCGCCGGGCACCAACAACAATGCGCGGCTGGCCCAGGACTGGACGCGCAGCGTGCTCACGGCCGAGGCAGTCGGCTATCTGGGCGGTCTGCCACGGCGCTGGGATGGCGAAGGGATGGTCGCCGTCCACGGCTGTTATCTCAACGATCGCTACTTCTCCGGCTATATCACCACCACCATGTTGGAGCGCAACCTGCAAGTGGTGGCCGGCAGCTGTGCGCGCGGCACGGTAGCTTTCTGTGGTCACACACACATTCCGATGATCGGATGGCTCGTCGGCGGCAGTTGCGTGGAGCCGAACGTGGACGGGTTGATTCAGTGGCCGCACGGGGCCAGCTCGATCCTGATCAATCCCGGCGCCGTCGGTCAGCCCCGTGATGGCGACCATCGCGCTGCCTTTGCGCTGGTCGACACCGACGCGCGCACCGTGGAATTTTTACGCGTCGCCTACAACATCGATAGAACGGTGGCCGCGATCGCTCGGGCAGGGTTGCCCCGGCTTCTGGGCGATCGCCTGAGGGAAGGCCGGTGAGTACCGTGGTCAGCGCTCAAATCGACAGCACCCCCCAGGCCATGCTCTACGAGCTGAGTCGCCTGAGCCTGAGGGTCGGTGATCAGCCGCTCTTTCAGCCCTTCGATTTGAACATCGCTCCTGGTGTGGTGACGGTGCTGCTGGGCCCCGGGGGTATCGGTAAGAGCAAGCTGCTGCAGGCGCTGGCCGGTGAGGCTCTGCCCGAGCCCTTCGTGCTGGAGGGCGGGCTGCGCTACTGTGGGCGTGCGCTGGACGACGGCCTCGATGGCTTGCCCACGCGCGCCCTCTTGCGCCAGATCAGTCGCGAAAACGGCAGCGCCGGCACTGACGAGCCTGGGGCCGAGCGCTGGCAGAGGGTGCTTTCGTCGGGGGCCTCGACCCTGCTGCTCGATGATCCCACTCCCGGCTGCAGCGAGGCCGAGCGCGAGGCCCTGATCGCCGCCCTGCGCGATCACACGCGCCGGGGCGCCGCCGTGGTCGTCACCCGCGACCTTTCCTTCGCCCGCCGCGTGGCCGATCGCGTCTGCTTCTTCGTGGGCGGTGGCCTGCACGTCGAGACCAGCGCCAAGGAATTCTTCGAGGCGCCGCCCACGCCGCTTTCGTCGCATTACGTCGAACGCGGTAACTGCTGGCCCAGCAGTCCGCTGCCGGAATTGCCGACGCACTTTCACTGGCTGTTACCAGGTCGCCTGGCGGGCATGGGCAGGCCCGGGCTGCTTTCCCCCGTGGAGGACGACCTGACGGCCATTGCGCTCGCGGGTGTGCAACTGGTGGTGAATCTTACCGAAAAGCCTCCGGACGCGTCTTTTCTCCGCGGTTTCGGGCTACAGAGCCGCCATCTTGCGATTCGCGACATGGGCGTGCCCGCAGTGGGTCATGCGGCGCGGCTGTGTCGTGACATCGAGCGCAGCATCACCGCCGGTCGCAGTGTGGCGGTGCACTGCCGGGCGGGCATGGGCCGCACCGGCACCATCCTGGCCGCGACCCTGGTTTGGATGGGCTGCAAGCCGGATGCGGCGATCGAACAGGTGCGCAGCGTGGCGCCGGGTTACATACAAAATCGGCAGCAGGAGCGCTTCGTACACGACTTCGCCGAGGGGGTCTGAGAGCTTTACGAGCGATGAGCAGTAAGCGCTACAGCAGGCCGCCGCGCCTGACCGGAGATGATCTGTTGGGCAGCGCATCGGCTGGCAGCCGGCGGCTTCTCGAGACCGAGGAGCGCGATCTGACCACGGTGCGCGTGGCCGTGCCGGACGAGTCTAGCAGCAGCTTCGATCGCGCCTCGCTGGTCCCGGCGCCGGCGCGCGCGCCGCTGGACTTTCGCGGCCGCTACGACGACCTGGGCACCATCGCCCACGGCGGCATGGCCACGGTGCATCGGGCCCGCGACCGCTGGACGCTGCGGCAGATCGCGCTCAAACGTCGTCGCGAGATCCGCAACCCGGTCGAGCTGGCTCGCTTCGTGGAAGAAGTGCAGATCACCGCCCAGCTCGACCACCCCAACATCGTTCCCATCCACGACGTCGAAATCGACGCCGACGGCATCCCCACCCACTTCACCATGAAGCTCGTCCAGGGACGCACCTTGAACGAGGTGATCGCCGACCATCCGGTCGAGACCCTGCACGGGCCGGCGCTGCGCGAGTTCATCGGCATCTTCCTCAAGGTCTGCGACGCCGTGTCCTTTGCCCACAGCCGCGGCGTCGTACACCGGGATTTGAAGCCGGCCAATATCATGGTGGGCGCTTTTGGCCAGGTCTATGTGATGGACTGGGGCATCGCGCTTTTGACTGAGGGTCAAAGGCCTTCTAGATCCATCGAGGTGCGTGTGCAGCTGGGTGGGCGCAGCAGCAACGTGGAGGCGACTGGAACGCTCAGCGGCACCCCTGCCTACATGGCGCCGGAGCAGGCCCAGGGTCGCAATGAAGACATCGACGCGCGCACCGACGTCTACGGTCTGGGCGGCATCCTCTATTACTTTCTGACGGCATCGCCGCCACACAAGGGACAGGACGCCTCCGACGAGTTGATCCTGGCCATGAGCGGCAACGTGATGCCTCCCCACAGGCGCGCGCCCGAGCGGCGCTTGCCCCACGGCCTCTGCCGCATCGCGGAAAAAGCCCTGGCGCGCAATCCGGCCGAGCGCTACGCCACCGTGCGCGAGCTGGCCAATGATCTTGAAGACTTCCTGCGCGGCGGCGGCTGGCTGGAACAGCGCACCTTCGAGGCAGGCAGCGTCATCGTTCAGGAGGGCGAAATCGGTGACTGTGCCTATCTGGTGCTCACGGGGTTGTGTGGGGTCACCAAGCGCGACGGCGAGCTAGTTCGGAGTGTTGCGACCCTGGGCCCGGCGGAGGTCTTCGGCGAGACCTCGCTGCTGGCCGGCGGGCCGCGCACGGCCTCGGTGCACGCGCTGACGGAAGTGCGCCTGCTCGTGGTGACGCGTGAAGCCCTGGAGCGTGAGCTGGAGGCTCACGGCTGGCTGCACGTGATGATGGAGGCTCTGGCCAGCCGCTTCATGCAGCAGGACCGCGAGCTCAAGCTCCTGCGCAAGCGCTGATCGGCGTCCATCACTGCGGAACCACCGCTCAACCGTCGAGCGCCTGCTCGGCCAGGCTGCGGTTTTTCGCGTCGGCGTCGTGGGCGGCGACCCAGGCCAGGTCCTTCTGCAGCGTGACGCGGGCGGCGCGGTCCTCGACCACGGCCTCGAGCGCCAGGTAGCGCACGCGCGTATTGTCGTCGCTGCGCGCCACGTCGGCCAGCACGGCGACCGCCTGGGCGTCACCGATGCGCTTGCCCAGTACGCGAACGGCGGCCTCGCGCACCATGACCCGCCCGTCCTGGGTCAGGCCGATGGCGGCCGA
Organism: Myxococcales bacterium; assembly: GCA_029880325.1. Taxonomy (GTDB): domain Bacteria; phylum Myxococcota_A; class Polyangia; order Polyangiales; family JAFGIB01; genus JAOUOP01. Next base: position 18,080 of record JAOUOP010000081.1, read on the forward strand.
CAGCGACTCGCCTCCCTGCATGTGCGCGAGTGCCGCGGCAGCCAGGGCCCGTAACTCCGGGTCATCGTGCTCGAGGTAGGGCGCGAGGGCGGGCAAGCTGCCCTCATGGCCGGCGTTGGCCAGGGCGCGCAGGGCGGTTCGTATATCGGAGGGCGTGGTCGCCGCGCGCAGCTCCGCTTCGAGCAGTGCGGCACCTTGAGCCGCCCGGGTGTCGTCGCCAGCGTCGCGCAGGTGCCGCGACAGGGAGCCGAGACCCAGACGCGCCTGGGAGCCAAGGCCGGGGTCGTCGAAGAGCTCCCGGTGCAGCGCCAGGGTCTGGGGCGAGGGCGGGTCGGCATGGCGCAGGGCCAGAAGCGACTGGATCGGCTGCGGACCGTTCGGGCCGGGGTTTCGCAGCAGCGACAGCAGCGCCGCCTGGGCCTCGGGGGTCGCCGCCTGGCCCAGGGCCCCCAGCATCACGCCGTCGCGGTCGTCGCCCTGGCGGATGCGCGCCAGCGCGCGTTCGATGCCGCCCGGGTCCTGTCGCAGCAGGGCCTCCAGGGCGAACATGGCGCGGTAGCGGGCTTTTGAGTCGCGCTTGGGGTCGGCGATGGTGTCGAGCACGGCTGTCAGCTCGCTGCCGGCGATCTTGGCCTGGTCCAGCATGGAGCGCCGGCTTCGGGCCGACAGCGGCGCGTCCACCGGGCGCGCCGGCAGCGCGGCCAGGGTCGCAAGGTGGGCCGGGGGATCGGCGGCGGTGCGGGAGACGAGCTTCAGCTTCAGGCGTGTGCGGGAATGACCACCGGTGAAATTGCGATCGGCGCGAACGCGGAGCGTTTCGTCGAGCGTCACGCTTGTGATGGCGCCGTCGGGGTCCAGCTCGAAGCTGGCGCCGGAAGTCACCACCTCGCTCCGGACCCCGTCCTCGCCCTCGTCGCCGGAGGCTCGGTAGCCCAGTTTGTGCTTCTCGGTGCGGGTGGCGTTTAGCCGCTCGTATAGGGCTTCGTAGGCGCCGTTCGGGTCGCGTTCGTGGCTGCGCCAGCGTGGCGTGGCTGCCGGCGGTTGCACGTACTGGAAGAGGGCGGCCAGCGCGCGCAGGGTGGACTCGACCTGGGGCTCGAGCCCCTCGGGCAGCGCCACGCCCTGCAGGCTGCCATGGGTGTCGAGGTCCAGGGCGTGGGGGGCGGCAAAGGCGCCCGCGATGCGCTCTTCTTCGGCCTGGCGGGCGGCCCTCTCGACGCCATCGCCCACTTCGAGCAGCTGGAAGTGGGGCTGCTCGAGCTCGGCCAGCAGCCGCACGCCGCCGCCGGCACGGGCGCGGGCGCTGAGCGACCAGACGGCGCGCAGCTCGAAGCCGGCCGAGGCTGCTTCGCCATCACCCAGAGTTAGTTCGCTGTCCAGTGACATCCGGTAGCGGTATTGGTCGCCGGCTCGGAAGTGCGCCCCGTTTTCCGCTGGCGCTCGCGTGGACGGCACGTTGGCTGGGGTCGGGGTGCTTCCCCGGCCCGCGAGTTGCGGGCCGGGCTTGGTGACCTGTGCGTCCTCGAGCATCGGGTAGCAAACGGCGGCCAGGGCCGTCAGCAGCAGCAGGGGAAGGGTCCGTTTCATCGCCTTTGGTTCCTTCCGCGGTTAGAGTGCGCGCAAGCACAAACCACTCTCTCCGATGGTATCGGTCGGAGGCTGGTACGCGGTCCATGCGTCCGTATTCAACTGCCGGATGATCTTCAGGAAGCGGCCCACCTCGTCGCGATCGGTTGGAAGGCCCAGGACCAGGTCGTCCAGGTCCACGGGCGGCGGCGCGCTCAGCAGGGGCATCACGCCGCCGCTTGGCGTATCGCCCAGCGGGGGCAGGGTGCCGCCGAAGAAGTTCGGCGTCGACACCAGGATGCCGGCGACGGTGAGGGGCGTGTCGTCGAGCTTCTGCCCCCAGCGCAGACCGTCCCAGCTGGCCAGGTTGCGCAGCCAGGACTTCTGCAGGCTCGTGAACAGCAGGTCGATCCAGGCCCGCACCTCCAGGTCCAGTTGACCGCTAAGCATCACCATATTCATGAAGGCGTCGCGGTGGAAGCTCAGCACCCAGTCCACGGTGTCGTCGGCCTGGAGTCGGGGCTCGACGCCGAAACCGAAGCTCACGGGGAAGCTCAAGTCGATCATCTGCACGCTGCCGCGCACGCCGACGGCGGCGCCGGCCACGCCCACGCTGATGCCGGTTCCGACGAAGACCCAGCCACCCACATCGGCGCCGGGCACAAGGCTCAGGCCCAGGTCCGCCGACGGTGCTGGCAGCGCCGCGTTTGAGATCTCGGTGGCAGTGAGCTTCGCGTACAGACGCAGCTCCGTGTACATGCGGCCGGCCATCTGCCCGGCGACGGTGACGGCGAAGGGGCCGATGGGAATCGACTGCTGTATCTCGGGCGTGGTGACCGCCGGCAGCGCGTCGGGGCTGTCGAAGATCGTGTGCTCGGCGCCGGGCTGGTTGAGCACGTTCTGCACGATCGTGTTCAGGGATGCCGCCGCGGCGTCGTAGTCCCTGCGAGCCTGGTTATAGGCATCGACGTAGCTGGTCACCTCACCGGCAGTCACCGGCGTCGACACGCCTCGGACCGCCGCATTGCCGTCGGCGTCGGCATACTGATTCCAGTACTCGCCGAACAGGCGCAGATTCCAGAGGGCATCGTTGAGGGCCTTTTGGTGGCTTCGCAGGTTTGCAAGTGCATCCAGGCAGCTCCTTCGTTCGGCCAGGGTGGAGGGATGGGCGAGGCCATCGCCCGGCTGATCGCCCAGGGAGATGTAATCCTCCAGCACCTTGACGTGGTAGTCGGCATGGAGGCCGCAAATGTCACTGCCGGCGCCGGCCTGGGTATCGAGCAGCGTGATGGGCTCTCCGAAGACGCCGGCCTTGACCAGGGCGTCGAAGGCCAGGTTCACGCCCGCGTCGGCTCCCTCGGTGACGCCGCCGCGCTCGAAACCGTTATTGGCGCGATAGCCGGCGTCGAGGCTCACGAAGAACATGTCCGAGCCCTTCTTGAAGTCGAAGCGGTTGTCACCGCTGTTTTGCTCGTCGGTGCCGCGGCTGCGCGCCTCGACGCTCTCGGCTTCCTCGGCCACCAGCAGATCGCAGGGGTAGACCTCCACGCTCTTGGGGTTGATGGGATTGGAAGTGATCCAGTACTTGTCGTTTTCCGTGTCTGTATTGATGGCCAGGTCTTCGGGCTTTGGATCGTCGCTGACATAACCCGCAGGCGCATGGACCTTGCTCTCGTGGGGGCATAGCGTGGTGGTGATGCAGTCCTGGGCCACCAGTGCGCACTGGACGGGGTCGCGGCCGGCGGCCACGCAGCTGTCGTACTCGGCATTGCCGATGATAGAGACCGGCGCCACTTCGGGCATGGTCGTGCACTGCACGCCGCCGCCGCCCTCGAGCTGCACCTGGGCGCATTGGGCGGCGGCGAGATCGGGCTCCAGGGCCGCGCAGCCGGCGCTGGTGGCGGCCAGTTCCGTCGAGGCCGTGTAGACGCGGCGTTCGACATCGCTGCTGTGGCCGGCGCAGTCGGTGAGGCGGCCGACCACGGAGCTGCTGACAGTGCAGGAAAGGGGCGGTATCGAGCCGATCTTCAGCTCTGGCGTGAGGCTGCGCTCGCAGCTATCGGGCGGCGCGCTGCAATCGAGGATCCGCAGCTCGCCCCTGCTGGCTGTGCCGCTGTCGATCAGGTTGTAGGCTGAGTTGGAAGAGGGAGGTGGCGGAGGAGCGGTACCATAGACGTCATACCAGCTGGCGTACTGGGCGCTTGCGTACTCGCTGTCGGCGTCAAAGTCGACGCAGGCTCCGGCCGCGCAGGTACCCATGATGTGGCAGACGGCGTTATCGAAGAGGGTCCAGGCTTCGCCGCTGTAGGCCAGGGTGTCGTAGATGCCCAGCACTGCCATGTTGCGGCTGTCGTCGACGAATACCGCCGGGTAGTCCACGATGGGCCAACGTTCGCTATTGACCAGCGGTCGCACGCCCGGGGCCAGCGCGGAGCTGGCGGCGCCGCAGACCAGGGAGCTGTAACTGTAGAAGCTCTCGGAGGCGCGAAAGCAGCTGGTGATGGGATGGGCATTGTCGAGCAAGTCCATGTTGCTCGCCCAGTTACAGGCCATGTTCAGCACGCTCATCATGCCCAGGCCCGAGGCGTAGTGCATGTCCACGGGTTGACCGACCAGGGTCGGCACACCCGAGGCCGCGATGCGAGCCAGCCCCGACGAGCTGACGAAGGGTGAAAAGCCGGACAGCACGATCAGGTCATAGGGCGAGAGATCGGTGAAGCGGCTGATCGACCAGCTGTACTTGCGCGTCACATCCATGCCCTGCGCCTGCAGGTGCTGCTGCACCAGACTCTCCTGGGGCGCGAGGCCATCGGAGATATGCAACACACGCGGGGCACCACCACTTTGCGCGGCGGCGGGACTGGCCGCGACGAGGGGTGCGAGCAGCAGGAGCAACGTCGAGAGACGAGAGGTGACGTGGAACACGGGCGATCTCCAAAGCGGGGGTTTGGAGGGCTGAAAAGCAAGGCCCGTGCCACGGCGTTTTGGCGGCGAAAGCGCGGAGAAGCTCACGACAGGCGGCAAAGCTGGCGTTGCGAAGGAAGCAAGTTTGGCCCGCCCGGCGGCAAGCCTTGCCGGGCACGTTCACGCTGCGCGTCCTCGAAGAAATCCTCGGGACCATAGAAGACTCTTTAGGCCCCCCCAGTTTTAGTCATATCGGCACCGGATGCCACGCTGCCTACACCGCTGAGTCTCCAATCCCCACGATTCCGCCGCGCTACAGCACGGCGGCGTGAAGGGTTCGCCCATGCCTTCGACGGAGCCTTCGGCCTTGGGCAGGGAGATGGCCCGGGGGGTGAAGGCGCTCTTGTGGGCGCCGTCGGGGTCGTGGCTTTGTTTGGCTTCGGCTTCGAGGTCTGCCGGGGGGGCTGTCGTCACAGCCGCTGATGCGGCGGCTTTCGGCGGTGCGGTCGTCGCCCTGGGTGATGGTCTCGACGCTCAGGGGATCACAGGCCTGATTGGTAGTCGCGCGACTCTGTCGCGCGACTACCAATCGGCCTGCGGGAAAAACAGGCAAGCGACCGGGGAGGCTGAAAAGGGGCTAGATTCGCATTGCGTGCACGGTTGCCAGCAAGGCTGAACAATTGCCTCTTGAGGCCCGATGCCGACGGCACCTCGCAGCAGATCTACCTCTACACGCTCGGCTACAACGCCAATCAGCACGGCATCCTGGTGCACAACCTCTGCCAGATGTCCTCGCACGATCACGAGACCATCACCGACGTGCTGGGCACGCTACCGCTCTTTCTCGAGGGCTTCCATCGCGACTTGGCCAACGCCATGAAGTGCCACCGCGGCTGGCCGGGGGAGTTTTACGATAAGAATCAGACATCGCGGGTAGAACTCACCTGCCCAGCGGCCATCAGGGAGAAGATGGCCTATGTCGCCGTCAATCCTACGGACTGCGGTGGTGTCTTCGACTACGAGGCTTGGCCTGGCGTGACGGTCAAGTGCAATGAAATCGGTGAGAAGGTCTTCGTGGTCAAGCGGCCCGAGGTCTACTTCGACCCGAACAACAAGGTGAGGAACTGGCCTGACGAGATCGAGCTACGCATCGTGATGCCCGAGGTGTTGCTGCTCGAGTACGGCGGGCTTGAGGAAGCGCAGAGGGCGCTGAAATCGCGTTGCGAAGAGCTGGCCAACCACGCCCGCGCCAAGCGCCACGAACTCGGGCTCGCCTATGGCACTCCGGCCAGCGCCGTACAGTCAAAGTTCACGCGTCGGTCGAGCAGCTACGAGGTCTTCGGCGCGTTGAACCCGACCTTCGCCACCGGCGGTGATCCCGAGGCCGCGGAACAGGCTCGTGAGGCTCGCGCACAGTTCCTCAGCGAGTACGCCCGCTGCATGGCCCTGTGGCGAGCCGGCGATCGCGACGTCATCTGGCCGCCGGGCACCTGGAAGATGCGCGTACTGCACAGCTGCCCTTGTCATCCGCCGCCCTAGATTCGCTCCAGCTTCGGCCAACCGCGTGTCTGGTCCAAGCCCGGGCACGCACTCGTGCGTCCAAACGCCGATCCGGGGTGTAAACTTGTAGTCTGGGTGCGTGTTGGAGCGCCGTCTTTCGACCTCGCCCGCCGCTCCGCTACCCGCGCCCGCCTCGCCGACAGTCTCAGCCCACGCCGCGCCTGCCGATCCCGCACCGGCGACCATGGGCGGATCTGCTCCGATCTGCTCCTATCTGCTCGCCTCGGGCGACCATGGGCGGATCTGCTGGCGGATCTGGCGACCATGGGCGGATCTGCTGGATCTGCTGCAAGGTCCGGGAGCGCGAAGAGCTGAGCGGCAAGCTCGAGGAGCTGATCCGCTGCAGCCTGCCCGCCGGGCCCCGCGCTCGCCGAGGACTCGACGGTCCAGCCCCGCGCGACCGTACACAATGCGAAGTGTCACGGGGAGTCTCGTTTCCGAGGCTGCGGCATGGTAAGGGGCCGCACTGCACCGCGTTTGCGGCCAGCCCTGGTTCTTCCGACGATGACGATTCTGCGACGTTACGCCGACGAATTCCCAGACGCCGAAGAAAGCCGATCCATCCTTCTTGTGGACAAGGCAACCAAACAGGTGCGCGATCACCTGTGGCTGGACGAGCGATTCTGCGCCGATCCCGAGTGCGACTGCCGTCGGGCCTTCATCTTCATGGTCGGAACCGATGGACGCGAGCTGGCCATGATCGGATACGCCTTCGACGAGCCCATCGGTCTGGTTGATGGAATCCCCAATCCCCACCTCGAAGAGAACTGGGATCAATCGGAGCGCGCCGGCGAACTGCTCAACTATGTGCGTCTGGAACTCGAGAAAGATCCGAAGTTCTGCGCACGCATCGCGCGCCACTACGACGAGGTCAAAGAGCGAATGAGCGACCCCGAACATCCGCTGCTTCCGGCCGTGCTCGAGGACCGGTCGGCGATGACGGATATGGCCAGGCTCATGCTGCAAACATTCAAGCCGCCGCCATCGCAGGGACCCTCCAGGGAGCGCCGCGAGCAAGCCCGCAAGAAGCGTCGCCAGGCGAAACGGCGCAACCGGCGGTAGTAGGCTGGCGTCAGACGCGTGCGCGGATCCCGGACCCCCGCAGCCCCCTGTGCGCCAGCCGAGTCCACCGGGCTCACCCGATGGCCTGTTCCCATCCCGGAAAGGGCACGCGCCCTTTCCCCCATCGCAGCAAAGCCGCGCCGGCCTAACGCCAGCCCCAGCATCAAAATGAGGCGATTGGTCCCGCTGATCAGCCCATTCGCGCGCGGAAGCTGAGCGGTTGCGACCACGCGCGGGTGGTACCGAGTCAGCACGGAGCTAGAACCGCGAGCGTTGGTTGTCACCGGGGGCTCTTCATCCCGCACCGGCGACCATGGGCGGATCTGCTGTCGATCTGCTGAGTCGACGCGACTTTCGGCAGCGCCGCCGGCGCCGCCCGGTCCTCCGCGTCGGAAGCGCTGAGACAAATCGTACGATTTTGCGAAACCGGCTCGGGCACTGGCCGATAACAGGGTGTGACCGCTCCGCGGATATCGGTCCCCGATGGGACCCGGATGGTGACCCGGACCTGCGACCTGCGCCGCTTCTACTTGCGGCCCGATCCGGTGGTCAACCAGATTGTGCGCTACTGCCTGTTCCGCGCCGCTGCCAAGTATGGGGTGCTGCTGCACGCGGTCAGCTTTGAAAGCAATCACTTTCATCTGCTGCTGACCGACACGACCGGGCGCCTGGACCTGTTCATGGCATGGCTCGATCGCTGCATCGCGAAGTGCCTGCTGGCCTAC
>JAOUOP010000131.1 GCA_029880325.1 Myxococcales bacterium
GGACCGATAGCCGGGGAGCGGTCACACCCTGTTATCGGCCCGTGCTCGAGCCAGTTTCGCAAAATCGTAGGAATCGTCTCCGTAAACTTAAACTTCCGACCCATCTTGGGCCTACTTGGCCTACCTAGTTCCCATCCCTAAATGCGGTGTTTTCGCGCGCGGGCGTTGCCGGGTGAGAAAAGCCGAGCTTGCGGGGGGCACAGGCGGTCGAGGGGCTGTCGAGCACGCACCTGTAACGGAATTTGATCGCATCGCTGGAAAGCGCGCAGACCGCGGGACGCACCGCTGCCCCAACCCCGTGGCAAAAATTCCTCCGCCGTGCTGTAGGGCGGCGGAATCGTGGGGGTTTGGGGCCTCAGCGGTGTAGGCAGCGTGGCATCCGGTGCCGATATGGCTGAAACTGGGGATGGCTAATGGTTCCTACGGTCCAGCGCGCGCTTTGTTGCACGCCGTGTTCTTCCGATCGCCGATGAAGGAGTCAGCCGCGCCGAACGAAAACCACTGTGGTTGCTGATGGAGTGGGAAAACGGAAAGGATGCTCCCAGCAAATTCCACCTCGCCTCTCTATCAGAGAAACTTCCGATCAAGGAGTTGGTGCGCAACGTCAAGTAGCGCTGGCGCACCGAACGCATCTACGAGGATATGGAGGGGCAGCTCGGGCTCGATCACTTCGAGGGCCGACGCTATCGAGGGTGGCACCACCACTTGTCAGTGGCCCTGTCATGCTACGCCTTCATCGTCGCCGAGCATTCTCGGCTTTTTCCCCCTGCGCCCTGAACGCCGCATCGAGCCCGTGCGCACATCGGCTCGCCCCGAGCGTCATTTTCACGACTCGTTCATCACGGCTCGAAGGGCGTTCGCCCGGGTCATTGCTACGTGGCTACTGCGGTGTCCGTGCTGCCACCGCGACAACGGCGCCCCTTCAGCCCCAAGGCCCAGACAGCGACCTCCGCCGTAGGTTGCTGCATGGACGCCTTCCTGAGTCCCCTGATTTCAAGCACTTACGCTGCCAGGCTCCGACACAGTAGTGCTAGGATCTCTTGCAAAGGCAGATTTCGCCCATGACCGCGCCAGCTTCCAATCGGGTCCGAGTCGATACCGAGCCCTCCTCGAGGCGTGGTGCGAAGGACTGGGGCCTGCTGGCGGCGGCATCGCTTCTGGTCCTATCGGCGCACGCTGCGGTGGTCACCGACGGCTTTCGGCTGCCGCTGCTCGCCCCGGACGGGCCCAGCCATTACTTCGATGCCGCGGCGAGCGCGCTGCTGCGCGGCCGGCTCGATGTCGATCCGTACCACATCGGCAACGAGGCATTCATCCTGGGTGACCGCGCCTACGGATACTGGGGCATCACGCCTGCGCTGTTGCGGGTTGCGCTCAACACGCTGGCGCCCGAACTGTGGGGACGGTGGTCGCGAGTCGTGCTGCTATTGGCAGCCCTGCTTTTGGTCGTGGGAGGGCATGGGCTGGTCGTCGCCATGCGACCTTCGTCCGCGGCCGCATCCACCGCGGGTGGGCGTGCGCTGCACGGCAGCTTCTTGCTCGTTCTCGGTGTGGGCTCGAGCGCGCTCTTCATGCCGAGTCGGCCCAACGTCTACCACGAAGCCAACGCCCTCGGGGTCGCGCTCACGGTGGTCGGCTATGCAGCGTTCGCGGGCTATCTGCGACGGCCCTCGTCGGCGCGTCTGCTGTCGGCGATGGTGCTGTGTGCGATGTCGATCCACGCGCGCCTCGTCGTCGGCTTCGGTCTGTGGATCGCAATGGCCGTCGCACTTGCCTCGATGCTGATGCAGCGCGCCGCGCCGGGGCTGCACGGGCGCCTTTCGCGCGGTCGGCAGCATCTCACCCCGCCCGGCAACATCTCGCACGTCGTCACGCTCGCGGGGGGGCTGACGCTGGCATTCGGATCGTACCTGGCGATCAATTGGTTGAAGTTCGGGTCGCTGCTGTCGCTACCGCTCGAGCAAAATCTCCAGTTGTCGGCCGAGCGACTCGCCCGAACCGGCGGTCAGATGATCGCGCTGCGCAACGTGCCGGCGAACTTCTACAACTACCTGGCACCCTGGAACATCCGCTTCGATGCGGCGTCCTTTTCCCTCGCTCCGGTACCGCCGGGCGAGCTGCTGACCGCCTTCGGAATGAGCTACGACTGGCGCGAGCCCACCATTAGCGTGGTCGCCGCATCGCCGGCGCTCGTGGTGCTTTCGGCGCTCGGCGCACGTCACGTGCTCAAGGGCTGGGTACGGAATGCTCCGTCGGCGCGTTGGTTGCCGCTGCTGATCGGTAGCGCCGCCACGGCGGGTGTGCCGCTCGCGTTCTACTCGATCACCCAGCGTTACGGCCACGACATGCTGCCGTGGCTGGCCGTCACCGCTGCGATTGCGGTAAGCGCCGGTGATGACCGACCGCAACCACAGCGTCGTGCAGCCATCCTCGGCCTCGTGCTGCTGTCCTTCTGGAGCGCGATCTGCTGGTGGCAGGTGGGCGAACACTACCGAAGCTGGGGGGCGGAGCTGAGGATTTCGCCGGTGCGAGCCGACATCGTGCTCCCCGCCTACGAGCGCGAGGCGCGCCTCGACCCCGAGAACGTCACGACCCAATCCGAACTCGCCCACATCCACCATCGGGGCGGACGGATGGAGCGGGCCCGCATCCACCTCGAGCGCGCCCTGCAGCTCGATCCCGACCACGTCCCCTCGCTAGTCCTGTTGGCCGTGCAGCAGCGGCAACGCAATCCCGCCGGCGCAGCCCAGAGCCTGGCGAAGGCGGTCGCCGCCCAGCCGACGACCGCCGATCTACGCGTCATGTTCGGGCACACCTTGCTCGAACTCGGACGCCGGCGGCAGGCCCTCGAGCAACTCGAGCAGGCGCTTCGACTGGCCCCCAACCACCCGCTGGCGCTGCAGCTGTTGCGGCAAGCCCACCTCGGCACAGAGCGTCAGACTCGATGAGGACCGCCGGCCCGGTGCTTGCGGGTCGGCTCCATGGGTGATGGCGAATCGGTCCTCGCGGCCGCCTGCTCCGGCGTTGGGCAAGGCGGTGCCGGGAATCCGCGGGGCCAACAAGCGATCCCTCCGACCCGTCCCAAAAGAATCCGAGTTTCGGACAACATTCAGTTTTCGATTCCGAGCCGTCCCCCTGCGCCGCGCCTCCAACAGACCCAAATTTCGTACCACGGGGCTCGGCCGGCCCCTCAACGCCCAATTTCGCGACTTTTGCCGTACTGCAGACGCACCAATGCGCCGCGAGAGCCGTATCTCGCGACGCATGCCCCCTTGGGGCTCTGACCTCAGTCAGGGGGGTCGCGACCCGCTCCCCGCCCGCTTTCCGCTATCCTCCGCCGCCTCCCACACCCCACACCCGGAGAACCCCCCATGCCCCAATCCTGGAAGCTCGGCCAGGCCACCATCACCAAGATCGTCGAGATCGAGGTGCCTGGACGCATGACCTGGATCGTGCCCCAGGCCACGCCCGAGGCTCTGCTCGCCGAGCGCTGGCTGCAGCCCCATTTCTGCACCCCCGTGGGCAAGGCCATCCTCTCGATCCACAGCTTCGTCATCGAACTCGAGGGCCTGTGCATGGTGGTCGACACCTGCGTGGGCAACGACAAGCCCCGCGACATCGCCGCCTGGAACCTGCGTCAGGGCACCTTCCTCCAGGATCTCACCCAGGCCGGTTTCCCGCCCGAGCGCGTCGACCGCGTGATGTGCACGCATCTGCACGTCGACCATGTGGGATGGAACACGCGCCTGGTCGAAGGCCGCTGGCAGCCGACCTTCCCCAACGCCCGCTATCTCTTCCAGGCCCGCGACTTGGAGCACTTCCTGTCCGCTGACGACGCGATGCACAGCCAAGCGGTCAACGACTCGGTGCGCCCGGTGCTCGATGCCGGCCTGGCCCAGCCGGTCGACAGCGACCACCGCGTCTGCGACGGCGTCTGGCTCGAGCCGACCCCGGGCCACACCCCCGGTCATGTCAGCGTTCACATTCGCAGCGACGGCCACGAGGCGGTCATCACTGGCGATCTCATGCACCACCCGGTGCAGGCCGCCCATCCCGACTGGGCCAGCAGCGCCGACGTCGACCCCGATCAGGCCCTGGCCACCCGCCGCGGTTTCATCGAGCGCTACGCCGACACGCCCACGCTGATCCTCGGCACCCACTTCGCCACGCCCACCGCCGGCCGCTTCGTCGCCGAGGGCGACAGCCACCGCTTCGTGGTCGACTGAGGCGCCTTCCTCGAACGCCAGCACGCCGCGCGCCATTGCCGAAATCCAGCCAGGCATTTAGCCTGGGCGAAGTCCAGCAGGAGCGGTTTGGGCCACGATGAAGAACTTCAGGGCGGAGGCGGCGGTGGTGTTCGTATTGTGCGGCCTCGCACTATCGAATACCGCACGCGCGGAAGACAAACCAACTGGGTGGCGGCCGGTCACCTTTTCAAAACTCGTTTTTCGCCTCAGCGGAAGCGACGAGATCGGCATCGCCTCGGGCGAATACCGGGTCTTCATTCTCGAGGAATTGCGCGCCCGCGGGCTCAACGCCGTGGGCGCGGAGAACCTGGTCTTCGAGAAGGATGATTCCCATCGCGCCGAGTTCGTGCTTGGCGGCACCGTCACCGAACTCGAGTGCCACAGCGCCCGCGGCGTTGTCCAGGCCTGTCGCGTGGGCATTGACTGGCAGTTGCTCGAGCGACGCCTCGATGAAGTCGTCTATCAGGTGACGACGCGCGCCCCGGCCTACAACGTCCACAAGCGCAAGCCCGCTGCCGTGGCCAATGAGCTGATCCTCGGCGCCCTACGCTCCCTGATTCAGAAGCAGAAGTTCCGCAGCGCCATCTGGCGGCGGCCGGCGCGCGTGTCCGACAACCTCTTTCAGGCCGCGAAGTTCGCGCGCTGTCAGGAGAGCGAGCGGCCCTTTCCCCAGTCGGCCCCGGCCGTCCTGCCCGCCACGCTGATGGTGGAACTCGAACAGGGCTTCGGCAGCGCCTTCTTCATCAATCCCGAAGGCCTGGTGCTAACCGCCGCCCACGTCGTCGCCGGCACCGAAGGCAAACTCGCCATGAACGCCGAAGACGGCCGCAAGTATTCCGCACAGGTGGTGCGCGTAAATAAGGAAGCCGACGTGGCCTTGCTGCGCGTGGTCGAGCCCTCCGGGGCCAAGACGCCATGTCTGGTCCTCGACCTTCGGCCCAAGCAGTCGGGCAGCGAGGTCTACGCCGTCGGAGCCCCCGCCAGCAAACAGCTGGCCTTCAGCCTGACCAAGGGCATCGTCAGCGGCGTGCGTGACATCGAAGGCCAAGCCCTGATCCAGACCGACGCTTCGGTCAGCCCGGGCAACAGCGGCGGCCCCCTGCTCGACACCGCGTCGCGCGCGGTCGGCGTGGTCAGCTGGAAGGTCGCCTCCACCCTGGTCGAAGGCGTGGCCTTCGCGGTTCCGGTGGAGACCGCCCTCGAAAAGCTCGGCCTCGTCCCCGACGACACAGGCACCGACGCCAGCCTGCTGAGCGCGCGCCAAGAGGTGGCGCACCGGCGGGCGAAGTCGGTCCGCGACACCCCCGATCCCCTGCCGAGTTTGGATCCGGCCGCCGACGCCGAGCGCCATCGCCTAGAGGCCGAGCGTGCGCAAGAGGCGAAGCAGCAGCGGGAGCAGGCCCGGCGCGATGCGGCCCTCGCGAAAATCACGCCAGGCTATATTCCAGCCATGCGCTGGGGCGGCGTGGCCGTTGCCGCAGCGGGCGCCATCGGCGCAGCGACGACCCAAATCGCCTTCGATCCCGAAAAGGCCACCCGGCGCGAATACGAGAGACTTCGTTTGCTCAATGACATTTCCTGGATCGCCGTGGGCCTCGGCGGCGCCTCCTTCGCAGTCTCCTACGTGCTTGCGCCGTCGCTGCCGGAAGGCGCCGACGCGGCGGCGCAGGCGGCGCCCCTGCGCGTCGGGCTTTCAGCGGGCGGGCAAGTGCGCCTCGAGGGGCATTTCTGATGCGGGCGTTCGTCCATCTCGTTGTACCCGGCTTCCTTGCACTGGCGAGCGTGGGCTGTTTGCGCGTCAGTCAGCCCGAGCACTTCAGCTGCGATACGAACTCCGACTGCCTCAAGAGCGAAAAATGCCTGCACTCGTTCTTCGCCTTCGGGACCCAGGGCAAGTGCGTGAGCAGGGACTTCTGCGAGGTCGACACCCATTGCGAAAACACGACCAGCGTCTGCATCGATGCCCAGTGCACACAGTTTGAATGCGTGCCGAGCGTCGAGGAAGTCTGCGGTAACTACCGCTGCGAAGTCAGCACCTTCTCCTGTCTTCATGGCTGCTCGAGCGACACCGAGTGTCGCTCCGACTTCATCTGCAATGACGGTCGCTGCGTCGAACCCGAATGTTCATGGAGCACTGGCATCGATGCCTGCGGTCCCGACTACATCTGCCTGAACGGCCGCTGCCTTACCTCGTGCGAACAGGGCTTTGAGTGCACGGCCGGCAGGGTCTGCGACCAGGGGGCCTGCGTGCTTCCGCCGCAGCCGAACGGACAGCCTTGCGTGCAAGACGCCGGGTGCCTGAGTGGCAGCTGTTGCCCCACCGACACGCCCACGGTCCATGCCTGCGCTGCCGCCTGCCCGGAGCCGCTGCCCATCGGCGCTGCCTGCACCTGGGATGCGCGCTGCCTGTCGGCGAACTGCGTCGACGGCGAGTGCGCACCGTGCGCCGACTCCGAGTGCGTCAGGGCGGTCTGCGGAGATCGCGAATGTGGAGCACTCGCCGGGACCAGTTGCGGATCATGCGAGGAAGGCATGCTCTGCAACGCCGACTTCAAGTGCTTCGATCCCTGCGCGAACCAGGAGTGCGGCACGGCATTGGGCATCGAGTGCGGCGACTGCGAGGCCAGGCAACTGTGCTCTGCAGGCCTTTGCTATCCGGCGTGTGTGGACATGGAGTGCGGCACCGACCGCGGCGTCGACTGCGGCAGCTGCCAGGCGACCGAGTACTGCGACACGACGACCTCCAGCTGCGTGCTCGCCTGCCAGGGTGTCGACTGCGGCCTCGACCACGGCATCGACTGCGGCAGCTGCGGCGCCGACTTGGCGTGCGATTCCGGCAGCTGCGTCGACGCCATCTGCCCGGTCGACAAGAGCTACTACTGCAAGGGCGACGAGGTCTGGTGGTGCAACGCGGGCCTGAGCGAGCAGCAGCGGGACGTCTGCACGGTCGACGAGTACTGCGAGGAGGGTCAGAGCAGCTGCACGAGCTACCTCTGCGATGCCGACCAACCCGCCTGCAGTGCCGGCGTCTTTGGAACCTGCAGCAGCGGTCGCAAGGCGCTTTTGGCCGGCGGTGAGGACTGCACGGCCCAGGGCCTGGACTGCACCAGCATCGGCTGTGGAACCCAGACGGTCGACGTGGTGGGCATCTGCGGCAACAACGCCTTCACGACGACCGCCGCCTTCGGCAATGTCTACCGGGTCGACAGCAATGCCACGTTAACTAAGTTTGGTCAGTGCTTCGATCTTGCCACCGCTGATACCATCCGTTGGTTCGTGGCCGAAGCGGCCGCCAGTGCGGGCCCCTACACGACCGTCTACTCAGCGACGCTGTATTCCGACGTCCTGACTGGAACGCGCTACTCGCCGAACTTCGAGCTACCCCTGAGCGCAGGCAAGTACTACATCCTCGGCGTCGAACCCACCAGCGGTGCCGTGAGCTACAACCGCAGGTACTACACCGCAGGGATCGAGGCGACGAGCTTTGGTGCCAAGATCGGTGGCGCCCTGCGCGAGGCGGGGTTGGTCGACGGTTGGGACGGCGTCACGAGCATCGAAAACTACCTGCAGCAGGTCACGACGGTGACACTGCCTCCCTGATTTCAACACCGATCCGCTACGGAGCCCGCTGCCCGACCGTTGCCGCTGCCTGTCGCGCCGGTTCTGGTGCCCGGACGGATCCGACGGATCCGTCCGTCCCACACGAAAAAAAGCCAAAAACCGCTGCAACTCCTAGTTGTCGATTTCGCGCCGACCCCGCTCCGCGACCCTCCCTCGCCCCCAAGCTCGATGGCGTAGGGCCGAATCTACGCCCTCGCGGGCCGATTTCGCCACTCACGCCGAACTGCAGACGCAAGAATGCGCCGCGAGAGCCGGATCTCGCGACGCATGCCCCCGGGGGGCTATGAACTCACTCAGGGGGGTCGGCACCGTGCCGTGTTGCGGCGCCCGGCGGGCGCTCTTCCCGTCGATCACGATGAATGACCAGGCGGCGGGCGCCTGCTACTTCGGCATCGCCCTCGAGCCTGTCGAAGCGATGGCGGACCACCGCCGGCCCCCGGGTCGAGGCCGTGCCCCGCCCTTTGTCGCCTTGGTCCCCGTCCGAGGACTGCGGTTGGTTTGCTCGCTCATCCTCCGTCGCCAGCTCGGCCGGCACGTAGGCGGCGTCTTCGCACACGACCTCCGCTTCCTCGGCGAATGTGGCCTTGACCCTGTCGGCCAGCCCCCGCGTTCGCTCGATCATGTCCTGTCGGTTCGGCGGCGGCTTCTCGACTTCACCACAATTCCCTGCCTCACTGCCCCTCGCAGCCCCGTCGCCGCTCGCAGGCTCCGCAGCTTCCGCTCCGGCCACCTCTTGCTGCTCCGCCGCTTCCGCCTGCTGCCGCCGCCAACGCTCCCGACGCTCGCGCTGCTCCCGTAGCTCCTGCTTCACTGCCTCCAGCGTCGGCCCGGGCTGCGCCACGAACGCTCCCAGGGCCACTGCCGCGATGGGCGCGTCGTGATGGACACGCATGTTGTAGGTCCCGTACGGAAACTCCCGCTCGTAGTCCCCACCCTTGCG
>JAOUOP010000024.1 GCA_029880325.1 Myxococcales bacterium
GCCTCCGCCGGAATACTCCGTGTATTTCAAGGGGGCCGGACGCCGCAGCTGGCGCCGTAGCGGTCCCGAGAGCGGATCATGACTCCCGCCGAGCACATCTAGGCCAACGCGTGGGCTTCAGTCCACGACCTGCAGGTTGAGCCCGCCCGCGTAGGCATAGCTCACGAAGCGGTCGAAGCCATAGACGATCACGCCCACCTCGCGGTCGGCCACGAGGGTGTGTACGCCGTCGTTTTGGTCGCCGGCCAGCGGTCGCGAATTTTCTCCTTCGGGCACTTTCGGAAAGGAGAGCTGGCAGCGGTGCACGACGCGATCGGCCAGGCCCGCGCTACCCATGCCCTCGATGGGCGGAATTTCACTGAGGGTACAGTGGTCGGGAAGCGGCGCGCCATCGAGCAGGATCTCGGTGCCGGCTTGGGCCGTGATGGTCAAAAAGTCAAAGGCGTACTTGTCCGGCGTCAGCAGGATGTAGTCCCTGCGGTACTGGCGGATCGGCGGCACCGCGATGATGGCCGGGTCGCCCCCCGGGTACTGTCGGGGGATGCCCGTCACCCCCTGGCTCGGCAGCGCCTGCAACACGCCGATCCGCTGGCTGGCGTGGATCAGGAAGTCCTGCCGCGCTTCGATGATGGTGTCCTGGCCCTGGGCCAGCACGAAGTAGTCCTCGGGAAATGGCAGGCTGGTCTCGATGGTGGTCTCGCCCGGGGCGACCGCGATCACGCGCACCCACTCGCTCTCATCGACCACCGCGATGTCGAGGGGCTCACCCTCGAAGGCTGCGTCGCGCAGCGCAGTCGTGCGCGGCGGCATGCGGGCGATGCTAAAGAGGTTGCCGAGCGTGGCGTCCGGAAAGAGCTGCTCCTCGAGGTGGTCGGCGCAGCACTGGCGGGTGGCGTAGTTGCCGAAGCTGGGCACGTCGCTGGCCTCGCTGCCCACGAAGACCGAGACCGGCCCGCTGCTGTCGACGACGGTGCCGGTGAAGTCGGCGTTGAAGCCGTCGGTCTCGAGGTTCAAGACGTCGAATGGCCCCAGTAGGAGCCGAATGCGATCGCCGGGGCCCGAAGCCGGGATGCCCTCGGCCCCCACCACCTGCCGCACCTCCGGTCCCATCGTCACCTCCACCTCGGTGCGCTCGCGGGTGCCGATGATCGTGAGAAATGCGCGCAGGTCTTCGTCGCTGCTGATGGGGTCGAAGTCCTCGTCGGGGTTGTCGGAGTCGCCAATGGTCTGGGGCCAGCCGACCACCGTGTAGCGGTCGCCCACGGCCGACGTGGGCAGAAGAAGCGATGCGTCGTTCGAGAAGACGTTGGTGTTTTCGAGCGGATTGAACTGGTAGGCGATGATCGGGTGGCTCGAGCCGATGCGATAAGCGTTGGAGCTCAGCGCGCTGTGGGTGCCGTCGTTGAGCCCGGTGGCCGAAGAGCCGTCGACCTCGCGACGCTCCAGCGCAAACACTTCGAGCGCGCCGGGCGGCACCTTGACGCGGTCGACCTCGACCACTTCCGCCGCCATACCGTAGGGGGCATCGTTGCGCTCGACGTAGACCTCGATCACGACCGGATGGGGATTGGCCACGGCGACGGCGAACTGCTGCCCGGAGGCGTTGTTCACGTCGTCGATGGCGGCGTTGTCCAGATCGGCGGCGTAGAACTCGCAACCCACATAGCTGCGGTCGTCCTCGGCGCGCTTGCACATGTTGACGCAGGCACCCTGAAAGCAGAAGTCGCCGGCAGGCAGGTCGCACTGCTCCACGTCGTTCCAGCTCTCGCCGCTGTCGTGGCAGCGCTGCACCACGTTGCGGTCGCAATCGGCATCGCCGAACTCGCAGGCCTGGCAGCGCAGCGAGCCCGCCGCGCAGGTGATGCAGCCGCGTGCGACGTTGCAGACCTTGCCGCTATCGGCGCAGTTTTCTTCTTCAATCTGGAGAAACTCTCCTGCCGGGTGGCAGGTCATATGGACGTTGTTTTCGCAGGCGACGCTGCTCTCGTCCCGGCACGTGAAAACGTACTCGCCCACGTCGTTCTTGCGCGGCTCGAGGGGCGGCACCTCGATTAGCTCGCCACCCACCTGGCAGGTGGACAACAGCAGAAGGGCGAAGGTCGAAAGCCCCCAACGGCTCTCGCCCCCGATCTGCCCGCGCCCCCCGCGCTCTGGGGAAGGCGCCTCTTCAGCGCTGCATTGTGAAGACATCGGCGGCGAGATGGGTCCAGTAGCGCGGCTTGAGCAGGTTGTACTTGAACTCGTTGTACTCGAAATCCTCGATGCGTACCGCTTGAACCTGCCAAAGGATCACACCCGACGCGATGTCTTCCACGTTTTCGATCGACGAGAGGTCCGGAATCGGCGAGTGGCTTTGGCTGCCCGGCACCACCTGGGTCCAGGCCGGCAGGTTATTGCCGCCGACGATCGACACCACGTACATGTCGGGTTCGGGACCGACCTGTTCCCAGCGTAACACGCGGTCCTCGGGGATCTGGGCTCCCTCGGCCGGGCTGACGACGGCGGGAATCGCCAGCAGGTCGTCGATCACCAGCGGCTCCGAAGTCGGCACGACCCCGACGCGGCGTTCCCAGGTGAGCGGCGCTTCATCGTCGCGGTCGCCGCTGTACCAGCCGGCGATCACCTGGTAGCGCGCGTCGGCGAGGGGCCCGACGAGCGCCGGTTGGGCAAAGTGTCGAAAGAGGTCGGCGGAGGTGAAGCTCGTGACCATGTCGAGCGACTGCCCGTTGACCTCGCGCACGATCACCCCTTGCCCGCCGAGGTCGATGTGGGTCAGCACGCGAAACTGATCGGGCCCTCGCGGTGCCGGCGGCGGCAGGTTCGAAAGCGCGACCTGCACCTCGCGGTCGAGCGGGATGTCGACCACGATGTCGATCTCGGTGAGGTCTTCGCCGGGGCCGGCCACCACATCGCGCGTCACCCCCATGGCGTAGGGCATGAACTCGCCGGTGTCGCGCCGTTCGAGTCCCGAGACGGCGTAGACGGCCAGACCGGCCGGCCGCGCGAAGATCTTGTAGGGGTAGCCGCGTTCGCCGCGGCTCGAGGTCTCCTCGACCACGCGGGCGAGCGTGCCGGAGATGCCGGGAGAGGGGTTGCGCGAGCTGTAACGGCTTTGGGTCGTGAACACATAGGTCACGCGCACTTCGCCGCTGCGCGGTTCAGGGATGTTCTCCCAGGCATTGATGGCAAACTCGTCGGAGCCGGGGAAGATCAACTCCCCCGAAATCAACGCGCCGGCGGTGCCGCGACCGGGCGGCGGTGGGTCGCCGGCCTCGCCGCAGCTGGGATCGAGCAGGGGCATCACGTGGACGGTGACGTTCTCGGCATCGAAGGCCACGATGGAGCCGCTCTCGAGACACTTGCCAGCCACATGCACCGTCACGGGGCCCTCGAGGTCTTCGCCGGAGAACGTGATCTGACCGCGCTCGTCGGTGAGCCCCCGGTAGGGCCCGTCCAGGTCGTTGCCCAGAAGCACGAAGGCGCCCGGGATCAACGAACCGGCCATGGCGTCCACGACGGTGATGTTCACGGTGCCGTCGATCTTCGCGCCGCTGAGCCCCCCGCGGTCGGTGTCGGTCGGGTTCAGGTATTCGAATGCCCGCTCGGCGGTGAGCGGCGTGCTGTCGTTGGCTTCGGGCCAGCGCACGGCCACGTCCACCTTGCCCACGTTTCCTGGCGGCGTCTTGCAGCGCAGCTGCGTGGGTGTGATCAGCCGCAGCTCGCTGCACGGCGCCTCGCCGAAAGCGACCTCGACCGCCTCGTCGAAGCTCGCCCCCGAAGCCGTGACCACCACCGAGGTGCCACCGGCGATGGCGCCGCGGTCGGGCTCGATCAGCAGCGCGCTGTAGAAGTAGGTGTCGTCCAGGGTCACCGCCTCTTCGTCGAGCTCCACTCGCACCGAAGCGGGACCGGGCTCGCCGGCGGGCACGATAACCACCAGGGAGTTGCTGTCGCGCAGCGTCATTCCCACCGGCTGCACCATGCGGCCGTCGAAGTAGACCACCGCTGCCTCGGTGAAGCCGCTTCCGCGCACCACCACCTGATTGCCACCGGCGTAGGTGCCCGAACTCGGATCGACACCGGTCAGCGTGAGGGTGCGGGCGTTGATTCCGGTCTCGGGAAACGTCGGTGTGCTGGAGCTTCCACCGGTATTCGTTTGCTCCGGCTCGGAAGCCGGTTCGTCGAGTTTCTCGAGCTTGAGCTGGTTGGATCTGGCGCAGCTGTGCAACGCCCCCATGGCGGCCACCCCCAACACGGCCAGGCAGAACCGGAAAATACGCGCGGGCCGACCCACGGTCGGGCGGCGCGAGGGATTTATTGGGGCCCGGTCGGCCCCCGTGCCATCATGAACGGCCACGTGTCGCACCCTTCCGACAGGTCGAGCCGAACACAGCCGACTCTTGACGATCTACTAAAGCGCATTCAGGTGACCGAGGCAAGATGAAGCTGGTTCGCCTGGTGGTGAGTGACCTGCATCTGGGCACAGGGGTCCAGAGCGGCAAACTCAATCCCCTCGAAGACTTTTTCGAGGACGACCGTTTCGCCGAGCTGCTCTCGCACTACGAACGCTTGAGCAACCGCAGAACCGAGATCGAACTCATCTTCAACGGCGACATCTTCGATCTCTTGAAGGTCAAGCTGGACGGCCGCTGGCCCACCGAGATCACCGAGGAAATCGCGGTGGAAAAGCTGCGGCTGTGCCTGGAAGGACACCCCAAATTCGTGCTGGCCCTGCGGCGTTTCCTGGCCGGAGCCGGTAGGAGGCTAGTCTACCTTCCCGGCAACCACGACCTGGACATGGTCTTCGCGGGCGCCCAGGAACTCTTTCGCCGTTATGTGACGCCCGAAGGGGGCGGCGAGCGGGTGCGCTTCATCACCCAGAGCGACACCTATTACCTACCCGAGGGCATCCAGATCCGCCACGGCCATCAGCTGGAGCACATCCACCGCGTCGACTACGGCAGACTCTTCCGCACGCTGTCCGACGGCCGAAAAATCCTCGACCTACCCTGGGGCAGCCTGTGGATCCTGGAGGTGCTCAATCCAGCCAAGGAGCGCCGCAATAACGTCGACCGCATCCAGCCGCTGCGGCTCTTCATCCTCGGTTCGCTGTTTTTGGACCCTCGCTTCGGCGTGCGCTTCATGCTGACCACGGTCTGGCACTTCCTCAGGCACCGCATTTTCGCGCTCCGGGCCTGGACCCGACGCCTGCGGAGGTTGCCCTCGATCCTGCGGGAAGAGGTGGTGGCGATCGGCGGCTACGACGAGGTGGCGCGCCGCCAGCTGCGCCGCCTGCGCGGCGTGCACACCCTAATACTGGGACACAGCCACGCGCCCCGCTATCGGGTGCTGGAGGACTCCAAGGTGATGATGAACACGGGCACCTGGATGCGCATGATCAACCTCAGTCTGGAGCACCTGGGCCAGAACAGCGGCCTCACCTACGGGCTGATCGAATACCCCGAAGATGGGGGCGTACACACGAAATTGATGCGCTGGTACGGCACCCAGCCACCCTGCGAAATCGTGCCCTATGCCTATTGAGCCGCCGGCTGAAAGCCACGCCTCCGGGAAATGCTTCCGGCAGGTTTCAAAGCCCGTGCGGCGCCGTGACTCCCCTCGCCATTGCCGCTATTCTTTGGGCGCATGAATTCTCGGCTGCACAGGGGCAGCACCACCCTGGTGGTGATGGATGTACAGGAGCGGCTGGTCGCCGCCATGCCCGACGGTACGCGCGGCGCGACCATCGATAACATCATCCGGCTGGTGCAGGGCTGCCGCGTGCTCGGGATCCCCGTGGTGATCACCGAGCAGTATCCCACGGGCCTTGGGCGCACCGTGGAGCCGCTGTCACAGGCCCTGAACGAGTTCGCCGTACAACCGCCCCTGGTGTCCAAGGTGGACTTCGATGCCTGCGCCGACCCCGCCTTCATCGAGGCCCTGGCCGGCGTCTCCGAGTCGAGCGCAGGCCAGGGACACAGCGTCGTGCTCTGCGGCATGGAGACCCACATCTGCGTGTACCAGACGGCCCGCGCCCTGGTGGAACGCGACATCGCCGTGCATGTCCCGATGGACGCCAGCTGCTGCCGCCGGGAGTGCTGCCACCAGGCGGCTGCCGGCCTGCTCAGGAATGCCGGCGCCTTGCTCAGCTGCACCGAGACCGTGCTCTTCGAGTGCCTCGGCCGGGCGGGCACCCAGGAGTTCAAGGAGATCTCCAAACTGGTGCGCTAGAAAACGCGCGACATTTTGTCACCCTTGTTGACATGCTGTCGTGCCATGTCATCTTGACTCGCCATGGGACAAGGTGACCCGACCATCCTGATCGTCGAGGACGAGCGCTCGAACCTGGAGTCGCTCGACCGCATCTTCCAGCGCGAGAACTTTCGCACCCTGCTGGCCGAGCACGGCAAGGCCGCGCTGGAGCTGTGCCGCAAGCATCGCGTGGATGTGGTGCTGACCGACCTGATGCTGCCCGGCATGAGCGGTATCGACATCATCAAGGCGCTGCATACGGTGGCGCCGGACGCCGAGGTCGTGGTGATGACCGCCTACGGGACGGTCGAGACCGCCGTGGAGGCGATGCGCGAGGGCGCCTACGACTTCGTGGAAAAGCCGCTCAAGCGCATGCAAATCGTCAAGACCGTGCGCAAGGCCGCCGAGCGCCAGCGCCTGCTCGCGGAAAACCGCACCCTGCGCAAGGAGCTATCGGCCCTGCGCAATCGCAGCATCGTGGGGTCATCGCCGGCCCTGCGCCAGGCGCTCGAGATGGCGACCCAGGCCGCGCCCTCGACTGCCACGGTGCTGGTGCTGGGCGACAGCGGCACGGGCAAGGAGCTGCTGGCCCGGCACATCCACGAGCGCAGCGGCCGCGAGGGGCCCTTCGTGGGCGTCAATCTGGCGGCCCTGCCCGAGACGATCGTGGAGTCGGAGCTCTTCGGCCACGAAAGGGGCGCTTTCACGGGCGCCGTGGGCAAGCGCATCGGACGCATGGGGCAGGCCGCTGGCGGCAGCCTCTTTCTGGATGAGATCGGCGAGCTGTCGATCCCGATCCAGGTGAAGCTGCTCAGGGTGCTGCAGGAAAACGAGTACGAGCCCCTGGGCGGCCACACCGAGCGCGCCGATTTCCGGCTCATCGCAGCCACCAACCAGAACCTCAAGGACGCGGTGGACGCCGGCCGCTTTCGCGAGGACCTCTACTACCGACTCAATGTCATCGCCATCACCTCGCCGACCCTGGCCGAGCGCCGCGACGACATCCCCTTGCTGGTCGATCACTTCGTCGAGATCTACTGCCGCAAAAACGACAAGGCGACCATGACGGTCACACGCGAGGCCATGGATCGGCTGATGGCCTATGACTGGCCGGGCAACGTGCGGGAGCTGGAAAACGCCATCGAGCGCGCCGTGGTGCTGGGCAAGGGCACGGAGCTGGGCACGGAGAACCTGCCGCGCCCCATCGCCCAGGCCCAGAGCAGTGGCGCCGAGCTGACCTTCGCCGTGGGCACGCCTCTGGAGGAGATCGAACGCCGCGTGATGTACGCCACCCTGGCCCACACGCGGGGGGACAAGCGGCTGGCGGCACAGCTGCTGGGCGTGGCCACGCGCACCATCTATCGCAAGCTCGCGGCCGACGAGAACTGACACTTTGTCAAAATGGCTCCCAACATCCGGGGATCCATTGTCAGCTTGTCCCTGCTGGCTTCAGCGTGCCCCGGTTCCAGTCGACTTTTCCCTGAAATTTCAGCGATTTGAACGGCCGGCATGGCCTTTGCTTCCCATACCCTGCGGAGTAGTCCGTTGAGCCTCGATCTACACCGCCGCAAGCTAACGCTCGGAATCATTCTCACCACGCTGGCCGCTTGCGCTTTTTTTCTGGCGCGCGGCACGACGGCGCTGGTGGCCAGCGCACTGCTTCCCCTCGACCTCGGGGCAGCGCCCAGAGAGACCGGTCAGGCCATGCGGCCGCCGGGCAGCGAGACCCCGGACATCAAGGCCATCCTCAAGCGCAACATCTTCGACCCGGTCACCGGCGCGCTGTGGCCCCCCCAACGCGCTGTGAGCGAAGTGGACGAAGGCGCCGCCCTGGAAGGGCCGGTCGAGGAACTGGCCGAAGGCCAGATGCCCCCTCCCTGCGAGGGATCGACGAAGCTGATCGCCGCGGTCTACGCGGAAAACTCGCCCGAGTGGTCCTTTGCCAGCCTGGGAGCGAATTCCGGAGAGGCCCTGCTCTACCGGCAGGGCGGCTCGGTCGAAGGCCAAGAGGTGGTGTCGATCTTCCCGGAAGCCGTCTTTCTGCGCGGCAGCAGCGGGCGCCTGTGCTCGCTGACCATGTTTGCCGCCGAGGAGAACAAGGGCCCGGCCAAGGCCAAGACCCCCGTTGCGGCGGCCAAGGGTCCGGTGGCCGCGGCCAAGGCGGTGCCGGGTGCTGCCGTCGGGGGCGGCGCCATCAGCGCGGCCGACCTCGAGTCCGGCATCTCCAAGGTCAGCGATACCAAGTACTCCGTGCAGCGTTCACTGGTAGATAAGGTGCTCGAAAATCAGGCCGAGATCATGCGTTCGGCGCGCGTGGTGCCGCACGAGCAGGACGGCCAGGTCATCGGCGTCAAGCTCTACGGCATTCGCCGCACGAGCCTACTCGGCAAGCTCGGTCTACAGAACGGCGACACGCTGCGAACGATCAACGGATACGCCATGGCCAGCCCGGACACCGCCCTCGAGGCCTACAGCAAACTACGCAGCGCGAGCGACCTGACGATCGCGGTGACGCGCCGCGGACGCGTGATGAACCTGGAATATCAGATCCAATGACCACTGCCACCGACGCACAACGAGCTCTCGATGCCGGCGCCCACGGCCGTCACCGAACACGCGGGTCGAGTGCGGCCCCCTGCCGCCGGCAACTCGTTCAAGGCCTGGGCCTCTTGTTCCTCTTGCAGCTTTTGCAGGCCACAGCTTTCGTGGAGCTACCCGGCGCTCGAGCCCAAACCACGCGGCCGGCGCCACCGCAGCCAGCAGGTGATACGCCGAGCACCGACGCGCCACCGAGTCCGGAGGAGGAAAAACCCACCGCGGGTCCGGCGGCACTGCGGCGGGCGGCCCGTCGTGCGACCGGGAGGCCGGCCACCACCACGGCGGCAGATGCCAAGGACAAAGCCTCGGACGACGATCCCGCGTCCAAGCTCAAGCCCTTCGAGACGGGCATCGACTACAAACCGACCTCGCCGCGGGCACGGGTAACCTTCAACCTGGAAGACGCGGACCTTCCCGACCTGGTGCGCCTGATCTCCCAGATCACGGGCAAGCGCTTCATCATCCCGGGCAAGACCCGCAGCGTCAAAGCCACCGTCTACGCGCCGACCAAGGTCACCGCGGCCGAGGCCTATCAAGCTTTTCTCTCGATCCTCGAGCTCAACGGCATGGCCCTGGTGCCCGCGGGTCGTTATTTGAAGATCGTCGAGTCGGGCAACGTGCAGCAGCGGGCGGTGCCGCTGTTCACCGGCGAGCAAGGCGTGCCCACGGGCGACCGTTTCGTCACGCGTTTGCACCGCGTGAGCAACATCAGCGCCGACGACGCCGCAGCCCTGCTCGAGCGCTTCAAGTCCGGCGACGGAAGCATCACGGCCTACGCGCCGACCAATATGCTGATCATCACCGACACCGGCACCAACATGCGGCGCATGTTGCGCATCTTGAATGTGGTGGATGTCGGTCGAACCGGCGAGCAGATCTGGGTCGAGCCGGTCTACCACGCCAACGCCTCGGAGCTGGCCCAGCGCCTGACCGAGATCTTTGAGCCGACCAGCAGCACCCCGACCAGCAGCGCCGCCAAGCCCAAGCCGGCACCGCGCAAGGGCAAGAAGGGCGCGGCGGCGCCGCCAGCCGCCCCGGGCCGCAAGACCATCGGCTCCAGCCGCGGCGAGACGCGCCTGACCAAGATTCTCGCCGATGAGCGCACCAACTCCCTGATCATTCTGGCCACCGAGCGCGCCTACCTGCGCATCGTCGAGATGCTGAAGTACCTGGACATCCCGATGGAGGGCGAGGGGCGCATCCACGTCCACCCCCTGCAGCACAGCGACGCCGAGGAAATCGCCACCACGCTGCAAGCCCTGGTGGGCGGTCGCGGAGCACCGGCCGGGGGCAAGGGTGCCAAGGGCGGCGCCGCGCTGAGCCAGCAGTCGATCTTCGAGGGCAAGGTGGCTGTGACGGCGCACAAGCCGACCAACGCCCTGGTGATCACCTCGTCACCGCACGACTACGCCGCCCTGCGCCACGTGATCGACAAGCTCGACGGTGCGCGCAAGCAGGTCTTCATCGAAGCGGTCATCATGGAGCTCAGCGTCGACCGCAGCAACAGCCTGGGCTTTTCGTTCCACGGTGGCATTCCTGACTTCCCCAGCGACGACTCGGTCTCGGTGCTCGGCTTCCAGGCGGGCAATACGATCTTCGGGCTGCCGGGCATGGCCGCCAACGGTGACGTGCTGACCGGCCTGGCCGTGGGCGTACAGGGGCCGCCGGTGCCCGACAGCCAGCGTCTGGTGGGCCTGTCGCTGCCCGGCTTCGGCGTCGCGATCAACGCGCTGGCGACCTCCGGCGACGCCAACATCCTGTCGACGCCGCATCTCATCGCCACCGACAACGTGGAAGCCGAGATCAGCGTCGGGCAGAACGTTCCGCTGCAAACCTCGGCCCGCGGTGCGCTGGGGGGACTGGGCGGACTGGCTGGCGGACTGGCTGGCGGACTGCAAGGAGGCAACGCTGCCGGCGGCGGCCTCGGCGCGCTCGGCGCCCTGTCGGGCTTCGCCGGCTCGGTGCCGCGCCAGGACGTGGGCACGACCGTCACGCTCACGCCCCACATCAACGCCAGCGACGAAATTCGACTCGAGATCACCGAGGAGATCTCGTCGGCCGGCGCCCCCAGCGAGTCGGGCGACCTGGGCGTGGTCTCCATCGACCGCACGCGCGCCAAGACGGAAGTGGTGGTGCGCGACCAGCAGACGGTGGTGATCGGCGGCCTGATGCGCGATCAGATCACCAACGCCGAGACCAAGGTGCCGATCCTGGGTGACATCCCCCTGCTCGGCGCCCTCTTCCGCGAAACCTCCAGGCGCAAGGTCAAAAAGAACCTCTTGCTCTTTCTGACCCCCTACATCATCCGCTCACCGGCCGACCTGCGCGCCATCTACGAGCGCAAGATGCGAGAGCGCCAGGAGTTTCTCGACCGCTACTTCGTCTTTAGCGGGCGCGACTACGAGCCGCCCCTGGACTATTCCCGCACCCGGGGCCTGGTCGGGGAAATCCTGGTGGAACTGCAGAACATCGAGGATGAACGCCGGCTGCTGGAGGAAGCTGCCTCACGGCCGGAACTGCTCCACATTCCGCAGCGGGCGGTGGGCACGGCGGAGCGCTCCACCAGCGTCGGTGACGGCGGAGACGACGGCGACGACGGCGCCATCGAGATCGAGCCGGGTGACGGCGACGCCAGTGGCGACGACGGGGGCGACGACGCCAGCGGCGGCGACGAGCCCGCCGGCGACGAGCCCGCTTCGGAGCCGGAACCGGAGCCAGCCCAGGAAGAGGCCGAGTAAATGCTCGATGAGCGCTACGTCGGTGAGATCCTGGTGCGGCGCGGCGCCATCGACGCCGACCGACTCGCGCCTGCGCTGGAGCTGGCGCGTGACAAGGGCGCACGCCTGCGCGACGTGCTGATCACCACCGGGGTGCTCGACGACCTCGGCTACATGGAGGCCCTGGCCGAAGAGCTGGGCCTCGATCTGGTGCAGCAGATCACCCCCGACATGGTGCCCCAGGAGCTACTGGATAAGACGCCCATCAACTTCGCGCGCCAGCATCGACTGTTGCCCATCGGCACCGACGGCAACGTGGTGCGGGTGGCGACCAGCAACGTGCTCGATCTCGCGGCCCTCGACGACCTGCGCGCGCTTTTGGGCTGTCGCTGCGAGCCAGTGGCGGCACCTTCGGACGTGATCGAAGACGCCATCAACCGCGTCTACGAACGGCGCGACGAAAACGCACTGGCCGAATCCGATCAGCAAGAAGATATCGAAGAGCTGCAAGACCTGATCGACATGACCGACGAGGCGCCGGTCATTCGCTGGGTCAATAACCTCTTCTACGAATCCGTGCGCGATCGGGCCTCCGACATTCACATCGAACCGGCCGAAAGCGAAGTGGTGGTGCGCTATCGCATCGACGGTACGCTCTATCGGGTCAAGAGCGCCCACCGCGGTTTTCTGCCGTCGATCGTGGCGCGCGTGAAGATCGAGGCCGGCCTCAACATCGCCGAAAAACGCCTGCCCCAGGACGGGCGTATCACCAAGAAGATCAAGGGCAAGCTGGTCGACGTCCGCGTCTCCACGATTCCCACGGCCAAGGGCGAGCGCATCGTGTTGCGTCTGCTCGACAAGGAGCAGGTGCTTCTCGACCTGCCGACCCTGGGCTTCGCCCACGAGCGCCTGGCTGTGATGGAGCACCTGATCACCCGCCCCAACGGCATCATCCTGGTGACCGGCCCCACCGGCTCGGGCAAGACCACCACGCTCTACGCCTGTCTGAACAAGATCAACAAGCCCTCGCTCAACATCCTCACCGCCGAGGACCCGGTCGAGTACGAACTCAAGGGCATCTCCCAGCTCAGCGTGCAACCCAAGATCGGGCTGACCTTCGCCGCCGGCCTGCGCAGCTTCCTGCGCCAGGATCCGGACGTGATCATGGTCGGCGAGATCCGCGACTTCGAAACCGCGGAGATCGCGATTCACGCCTCCCTCACCGGCCACCTGGTGTTCTCCACACTGCACACCAACGACGCCGCCAGCGCCGTGGCGCGCCTGGTGGAGATGAAGGTGCAGCCCTTCCTGATCGCCTCTTCTGTGCTGGCGGTGCTGGCCCAGCGCCTGGTGCGCAAGCTGTGCGTGCACTGCCGTCAGCCCTACATCCCAAGCGACGAGGACCTGCGCTCACTCGAGCTCGATCCCAAGGACTACGGCCCCCCGGAGCCGCTGATCCCGGGGCAGCAGCCGCGCGGTTCCGAACCGCCGCCCGACGAGTTGCTGGACGCGGAGCTACTGGAGCCGCTCGACGACAACGGCGGGATCACCACCCCGGTCGCCGCCGCGCAGAAGCCCCGCCCCGTCTTCTACCGCGCCAAGGGCTGTCAAGAGTGCGCCGAAACCGGGCACTCGGGACGTATCGGCATCTTCGAGCTGCTGGTCGTCGACAACGCCATCCGGCGCGAGGTTCTCAATCACAGCGACGCCAAAAAGATCACCCGCATCGCAGCCGAGCGCGGCATGACCACGCTACGCGAGGACGGCACGCGGCAGGTGCTCGCCGGCCGTACCAGCCTCGAAGAAGTGCTGGCCGCAACCCATGCCGGCGACATCGACGTGGAGTAACCTGTGCCCGTCTTCCAATGGCAGGGCATCGATGCCCGCGGCAAAGACGTCAAGGGCGTGCGCGACGCCGACAACGCCCGCAATCTGCGGGCGGCCCTGCGCAGGGACGGCATCCTCGCGACGGCCATCGACGAGGATACCGTCGCGCGCACCAAGAAGGCGCGCGAGATCGACTTCGCGCGCTATTTCCAGCGCGTCTCCCAGGCCGACGTGGGCCTGCTCACGCGCCAGCTGGCCACGCTGCTGCGCTCGGGTGTGCCGCTGGTGGAGGCCCTCAGCGCCCTGATCGAGCAGATCGATAACCCGAATCTCAAAGGCGCCCTGACGCAGACGCGCGACAAGGTCAACGAAGGCACGAGCCTGGCCGAAGCCCTGCGCGCCCACCCCAAGATCTTCGCCGACCTCTACGTCAACATGGTCTCGGCGGGCGAGAGTTCGGGCACGCTCGACGCGGTGCTCCTGCGCCTGGCCGATCACCTGGACGCCGCCGCGCGTCTGCGCGGCAAGGTAGTCAGCGCCCTGGCCTACCCGGCCTTCATGGTGATTTTCGGCATCGGCGTGATCACGCTTTTGATGGTCGTGGTGGTGCCCAAGGTGACCTCCATCTTCGAGGGCTTTGACGCCACCCTGCCCTGGTACACGCGGCTTCTAATTTTCATCAGCAATGCCATCGGCGGCTACTGGTGGCTCATCGTGGCGGTGATCGGCGGTGCCGTCTACGGCTTCCGCCGCTGGCGCGCGACCCCGGAAGGGCGCGCCATCTGGGATGCGCGCGTGCTGAAGTTCCCGATCATGGGCCAGCTGGTGCTGATGGTCGCGATCGCCCGCTTCTCCCGCACCCTGGCCACGCTGCTCGCAAGCGGAGTTCCGGTGCTGTCGGCCATGGACATCACACGCAACGTGCTCGGCAACGCCAAGTTGATGCAAGTGGTCGAAGACGCGCGCGCCTCGGTGCGCGAAGGCGAGAGCCTCGCAGCTCCGCTCAAGCGCAGCGGCGACTTTCCGCCCATCGTTACGCACATGATCGCCATCGGCGAGCGCTCTGGTCAGCTCGAGGAGATGCTCGAACACGTGGCCATCGCCTACGAGCAGCAGGTCGACACGCGGCTGTCGATGATGACCTCGCTGCTGGAACCCATCATGATCGTGGCGATGGGCCTGGTGGCCGGCAGCATCGCCCTGGCGATATTGCTGCCGCTGATGCAGATCAACGAGTTTGTCCAATGAGCGGCCGCGGCAAGCGCATGGGACCGACGGTGATGCTGCCCTGGGAGCGGCGTGGCCTTTGGTTCGGCGTGGTCGGCCGGCGCCGGGTACGCGCGCTTTTGGCCGCCCTGGTCGGCTGCCTGCTGGTGCTGATGGCCTGGAAGGCCGCCGAGCGGCGTGCCCGCGTTCGCACCACCCGCGCCGGCATCGCCGAGGTGCAGCGCGCGGTGGCCGCCTTTCGCGCCGAGGTTGGCCGCTGCCCGCGTTCGGCGGTGGAGCTGGTGCACCCGCCGAAGGCAGGCGCCAAGTATCTGGACGAGATTCCGAGCGATGGCTGGGGTCGCGAGCTCTACGTGCGCTGCCCCGCACAGCACGACCCCGGCGCCGCAGACGTGATCTCGGCAGGGCCCAGCGGCTCGTTCGCACACGATGACAATATTCTGTAGGGACCCACGTGGGAGGCAAGAGGCGATGACCGAAGCGATGACTGAAAAAACCATGGAAGATCGACACGCACGACACCAGGGCGTTGCGTCCAAGCGGACGGCCCTGCAGCAGAGGACACGCCTGCTTCGCGAGCGACGACGGCGGCAGGGCATGACCCTGATCGAGATCATGATCGTGATGGTGATCATGGCGCTGGTCGCCACCGCCGCGGGCTTCGCCATCATCCCGCAGCTCAACAAGGCCAAGATCAAGCAGACCAGCACCGACGCCAAGGCCGTCGCCAGCGCCGCCGAACTCTACCTGGCCGAGCACGACGACTGCCCCACGGTGCAGGACCTGGTCTCGGAAAAGATCCTCGACAAGAAGAAGAACGTTCAGGACGCCTGGAAAAACGACTTCACCATCGAGTGCGACGAGGACGGAGCCACCGTGCGCTCCGCCGGGCCCGACGAGCAGATGGGTACCGAGGACGACATCGAGTAGATGGCACGCAGAGCGGCGAGCCAGCAGGGCATGACCCTGATCGAGATCGTGATCGTGGTGGTGATCATCGCGATTGGGGCCTCGGGTCTGTCCTTCAGCCTGGGCGCGCTCACTCGAACGCATCTGAAGTCCGCCGCCGCCAAGCTCTCGGCCGCCTCCCGCTACGCCTACAACCGCGCGATCATTCGCGGCAAGACCGTGCGCATTTCCTTCAACGTGCCGGGCAACGAGTTTTCGATCGAAGAAGCCCACGGCAGCGTGACGCTGGCGCGCGCGGACGACGAGCGACGCACCATGGCCGACGAGGAAGGCCAAGAAGTGGTGGCGGCCGACCCCTGGCAGGCGGCGGCCAGCCGCATCGACGAAGCGCTCAAGCCCTCCCTCGGCGGCTCGCCCTTCGCGCCGCTGAAGGGCACCGACGGCAGCGCTCTCAAGCGCTACCAAAAAGTGTCATTGGGGCGCCGGGTGCAGCTGGTGCGTTTGATCGTGGCCCATCGTCCCGAGCCGCTGGAAGAGGGCTCGGGGGCGGTGCACTTCTTTCCCGGCGGCATGGGCGAGCATGCCGTGATCCATCTCTCCGACGGCAGCTCCAGCGTTTTTTCGCTCGAGATTTTTCCCTTGACCGGCCGCACCCGCGTCTACCCGGAGGCCTACGAACCGCGGCACCTGCTGGGTGATCCGGAGGATCCCGAGTACGGCGAGGTGGACGAATGAAGCGCTCCGGCTTCACGCTGCTGGAAGTGATGGTGGCGATCGCGATCCTCGCGCTCTCGCTTTCAGCCATCTATTCCAGTCAAGCCGGTGCCATCCGCGCAGCCCACCGCTCGCGCAAGATGGGCATCGCGACGCTCCTGGCGCGCTGCAAGATGCAGGAGGTGGAGCAGCAGCTCGAGGAAGAGGGCCTGCCCGCGATCTTCGCCTCTGGTTCCGATGAGTGTTGCGAAGAAGCCGAGGTCGACGGCTTCGACTGCGACTGGGAGGTCAAGCCGGTGGTGCTGCCCGACGGCATGTTCAACCCCGGCGAGGAAGGCCTGGATGGGCCCGACAGCGAAGGCGGCGGTGACGAGCCGAAGCCCGACCCGCTCTCCGAGGTCGACCCCGAGGATGTGCTCTCCGGCGGTGGCAGCGCCGACGGCGTGGCGATGATGGCCATGTCCTTTGCCTACCCCGCACTCAAACCCTCCTTCGAGTCCCAGATCCGGCGCGCCACCGTGACCGTCAACTGGAAGGAGGGCTCGGTTGCGCGCTCCCTCGACGTCACGCAATTCATCGTCTCGAGCGATCCGGTGCAGCTGACCCCGGACGAGGCACCGAGCGCAGCCGACGAGGCGTCCCCATGACGGCCCTGGGACGGCACGACGGCCGCTCGCGTCGGACTCGACAGCGCCGGGGCATCACCCTGATCGAGGTGATGGTCGCCATGGCGATCCTCGCCATCGTTGCGACGCTGATGTACACCGGCTTCGCCCAGACCGCCCGCAACAAGCGCCGCATCGAGCACGAGGTCGACCGCCACCACGAGATCCGTCTCGGGCTCGAACGCATCGCCCGCGAGCTGTCCATGGCCTACATGTCCGATCAGCTCAACCCCAGCCCCGCCCTGCAGGTGGTGCAAACGGGCTTCGTCGGCAAGGAAGGGGGCCACGGCAGCCGCGTGGACTTCACTTCGTTTTCACACCGGCGCCTGTATCGCGACGCCCACGAGAGCGACCAAAACGAGCTATCCTATTTCCTCACCGACCACCCCGAGGACTCCTCGCGCACGGTGCTGGCCCGCCGCGAACAGCGCCGCATCGACGACGACTTCCGGAAGGGCGGAAGCTCCCAGATCCTGATCGAAGACGTGGAGAGCTTCGAGCTGTCCTATCTGGATCCTCTGAGCGGCGAGTGGACCGGCAGCTGGGATAGCACGCAGGCGGCGATGCAGTTCAACCGCCTGCCTTCCCAGGTGCGCATCGTCATCGAAGTTCCCAACGTCCGCGGCAAGGGCCCCGATGAGAAGTTCGGCACCCGCGCCTGGATCCCCCTGCGCTTCGCCCTCAACCACGCGACCTATCAGGCCAAATGAAAAGCGAGTCCCAGACAGCAGCGCGCACCTGGCGCCACGGCTACGTGGAACTGCCCGCCCATGCGCAGAGGACTTGCAAGAAGGGCGCGCGCAGGCCTGGGCGCGGGCGGCGGCCCGGCCTACGCCGGCATGACCCCGAGCGACGCGCCGGCGTGGCCATGGTGGTGGTGCTGACCGTGGTCGCCATCCTCACCGTCTTCGTCGCCGAGCTGCTGAACAATACCAGCACGGCCTTTCACGTCGCCGTCAGCGAGCGCGACCGCCTGCGCTCGGAGTACCTGGCCAAAAGCGGCATGAACCTGATGCGGCTTCTGATCGCGCGCGAGCCCGACATCCGACGCGTGGTCGGACCGATGTACCAGATGGCATTTAAACGACCTCCTCCCCAGTTGAACGTCTGGGATTTCGCCGACCTGCTTTTGGCTCCCTTCGCCGACATCGACAACGCCAAGGCCATGGGCGAAAGCGGCGGCATGGACTTCGGCCTGATGGAGGGCGTGGGCGACACCGGCGGCACCTTCGAAATCATCGCGGTGCCGGAAAACGCCAAGCTCAACCTCAACAAGCCCCTCTTCTTCGCGGGCGACGACGCCCGACGCAGCGAGGCGCGGCAGCTGTTTGCGCTGATGGGCGGGCTGCAGAGCCCGGCCAGCCCCTACGACCCCATGTTCAGCGCGCGCGACGCCGACGGTCATTACACCACGCGCCTGGACATCGTCTCGGCCATGATCGACTGGTGGGACTACGACGAGCAGCGCACGGTCTACGACCCGGGCAGCACGGAAGTGAGCACGGGCGGTAGCGAAGACGACATCTACGGCCAGTTCCGCGACCCCTACGACATCAAGAACGCGCCCTTCGACTCGATCGAAGAACTCAGGCTGATCCGCGGCGTGGGCGAAGATTTTTGGGCCACCTTCATCGAGAAGACCCCGGGCGACCCCCGTTCGCGCAACGTCACGATCTACGGTTCGGGCGCGGTGAACGTCAATCTCGCGCCGCCGGTGGTGCTGCTGTCGCGCCTCTGCTCTTACCTCTGGGAGCAGCCCATGTGCAACGACCCCATGCAGTGGGCCGCCTTCACCCAGCTGCTCGAGACCGCGCGCGCAATTGCACCGGTTCCCCTGTTCACGACGCCCCGGGAGTTCGTCGACTTCGTCTCCGGCAAGGGCAGCCGCGGCTTGGATATCTTCAGCCAGCTGCAGACCTTTCTGCCGCCCGACAGCCCGCTGATGGCCTGGACGCCCCTGAACATCCCCGCCGATCAACAGCAGGCGATTCAGGCGAAATTTCTCACGGCCGCCTCGATGTTCACGATTCAATCGGTGGGTCGGGCAGGCCGCGCCGAGACCACCATCAGCGCAGTCGTCAATTTTCACCGCACGTGGACGCCACCGAAAGGCGTGGCCGGCAAGTTGCCGCCCCTGGGCGTATTCCACCACTATCGCATTCAATAGGATCGGATAGAGACGATGGCACGTTTCCTGGGAATCGAGGTCTGTGAGCACGCCCTGCGCGGGGTGCTGATCCGCAGCGCCCTGCGCAAAGTGGAGGTCGAGCGCTGCGTGCAAATCCCCCTGAGCGCCGCGCTCGATGCCCCCGATAGACAGCCGGAACTGCAGCAGGCGGCCCAGAGTCTGCTTTCGGCGCTACCGGCGCGGCCCGACGGCATCATCGCCTCCATCACGGGCGAGGTCTGCTCGCTTCGGCGCATGACGCTGCCGGCGGCGGCGCGCAAGCGCATGGACGACATCCTGCCCTTCGAGCTCGACGGCGTGCTGCCCTTCTCCACCGACGACGCCGTCATCGATCACCAGCCCATCCGCACTTCGCCCCAGGAACTCGAGGTGATGGTGGCGGCAGTGCTCGAAGAGCACGTGCGGGAGGCCATCGCGGACCTCGAGCGCATCGGCCTTTCGCCGCGGCAGCTCGGTGTCGGCGCCGCGGCCCTCGACGGCCTGGGCAATCTCCTGCCCGAACTCGGCGGCGGTGAGCCAGTGCTGCTCCTGGAGCTGGCCGATCGCAGCACCGACCTGTGCCTGATGGTGGGCGGCCGCTGCACCCACGCGCGCACGCTGGGTTATGGCATCGAAGACCTGCCGGCGCGGGCCGAGGACCTGGCGCGCGACCTCAAGCGCGCGCTGACGGCCATGCGCGCCGAGGGCTTCGGCTTGCCCTCGGCGACCTACCTGCTGGGTAGCGGCGCCGCCGCGGAAGGCTCGGCGGCGTGGCTGGGCGATCAGCTGGGCCTGGAGGTCCAGCCGCTGTCGCTGCCCGAGCCCCTGGAGGGGCAGACCTCGCCCATCTTCGGTCGCGCCGCGGCGCTTTCGGCCCGCGCCGTGCTCGGTGGCCACCACATCGATGTGCGCAAGGGCGAGTTCGCCGCCAGCGAGACCGGCGGCAGCCTGGTCGAGCACGTGAATCTGCTGACCGTCTGCGCCGTGGCCATCGTGATGTCGATGATGTTTTCGCTCAAGGCCCAGCAGTCGACCCTCTACGACGAGCAGGACGCCCTGCGCGCGCGGCTCAAGACGGTCACTCAGGAAGTCCTGGGCGCGGGCATGGATGACCCCTACGCGGTCCGCAAAGCCATCGAAAATCCCAAGAACGAAGATCCGCTGCCGCTCTTCGACGCCTTCGACGCCCTGGCCGCCCTATCGGGCGCGGTCGACCCGGAAGTCGTACACGAAGTGCGCCGGTTGAGCATCGACATCACCGAAGAGAAGGGCGAGGGGCGCCTCGAACTGCAGGCCAAGATCGGCACCCTGGGCGAACGCGACGAACTGGTGGCGCAGCTCGAAAAGCATCCCTGCTTCCGCGACATCGAGCGCGGCAAGACCACGCCCGTACGCGGCGAGGATCGCATCAACTACCAGCTCGAGGTTGAGCTGCGCTGCCCGGGCGCGGGCCCGGCACGCAAGGAGAAGAAGGGTGAATGAGCTGCTGCTGAAATTGCGCGAGCAATGGGATGGGCTCAACGACCGCGAGCGCCGACTGCTGGCCATCTGCGGCGTGGTGGTGGCGGTTTTCGTGCTGGGCTTTCCGCTGATGTGGATCGCCAGCCAGAACTCGGACATCGCCGACGAGAACGCCGAATTGCGCGAGCTGCTGACGACCCTCGCCGAAGAGGGCACCGACCTGAAGTATCGCGCCCAGGCGCGGAAGGCCTCGCGCACGCGCTACAAGAACAAGACGCCGCCGCTGGGCAGCTTTCTGGAAGGCGAAGCGGGTAAGCACTCGCTGAAGATCCAGGAAGTCACCGACCAACCCGAAAAGACGACAGGAAACTACCTGCGGCGCAACGTGCGGGCTTCAATCAGCGACGTGGATCTGACGGGCGCCATGAATCTGGTATCGGGACTGGTCTCAAGCCCCTACCCGGTTGCCATCGAACACCTTCAGCTCGAACACTTCCAGCCCGGCGACAAGTATCGCCTACGGCTGGGCGTTTTGACCTTTGATCGCACGAAGGCCAAAAGCAAAGACAAGGACGAGGACAAGGGCGAGGGCGACAGGGGCTGACGCGCCCCTGCAACGGCCGTGGACTGGACCCATGACTGATCGCAAAGCAAAAATCCTCGAGCGGCTGCTCGAGTTCGCGGGCTACGCCGGCTTTTTCTTCGGCTGCTTCCTGCTCTTCGCCTACCTGACATTCCCCTACGAGCGGGTGCGCGACTTTCTGGTCGACCGCGCGAGCAGCGGCAGCGGCCCCAATCGCACGACCCTGAAGATCGGCGAACTGGGGCCCCACTGGCTGACGGGCGTGTCGCTATCGGAGGTCGAATACACCAAGGGCGAGCTCGAGAAGCCCAAGGGCAAGAAAGCCAAGGCCGAGGCAGCGCCGCCGCGCACCCTGAAGCTGGACGAACTCACAGTCAGCGTCTCCCCCCTTGCCCTGGCCCTGGGTAGCACCTCCGTCAGCTTCGGTGCCGAGGTTGCCGAGGGGCAATTCGATGGCAGCTACGAGCAGGAAGAAGAGGGGCCGACGCGCTTTTCGGCTGAGTTCGACGAGGTGGACCTGGCGGAGCTGGGACTGGGCGCCTATCTCGAGCTGCCGCTCGCGGGGACTCTCTCGGGCACGGTGGACCTGCAGATCGCACCCGAGCCGGCTCAGACCGAGGGCACCATCGAGTTGACCATCACAGACCTCACCCTCGGCGATGGCAAGTCCAAGATCCCGATGCCCGGCGGCTGGGGCGGGCTGACCCTGGACCCGGTCAAGGCCGGCACGCTGACCCTGAAGGTCACCGTCGCCGAAGGGGTGGGAACCATCGAGACCTTCGAAGCCAAGGGTCGGGACCTGGAGATCTCCGGCTCGGGCTCGCTGCGCATGGTGCAGCCCCTGGCGAAGTCCCGCGCTGACCTGACGCTGGGAATCAAACTGCAAAAGGGCTTCACCAGCCGCAACGAAAAGGCCAAAACGGCCATGATGTTGCCCCAGGTCAAGCGTGCCCTGGGCGCCGACAACATGCTGCGTCTGAAGCTGAGCGGGCAAATCGACAGCCTGCGCGCGCGGCCCCTCTCGGGCTCGGCCCGCAAGGCGCGACCGGCCCGCGGCGCCAAAAGGCCGCCCAGGACGAAGCGACCGGACTGAACAAGCGACGCGAATTCGCGTGCAATTTGGGGTAGATTCCCGCCATGGACGAGACGACCGAGCAGTCCCAGGGCGAGGCTCCCGATGACGCCCAGGACGGTGCCCAGGACGGCGCCCAGGACGAAGAAGAAGAGAACGAGGACTTCGACGCCGACTCCTTCGCGGCCGAGCTCGTGGACGCCGAGGACGACGAGCTTTCGAGCGCGCGCCTGGTCACGCCGCTGGGCGCTCCCCTTGCACGCACGCGCGGCAGCTCGGGCGCCACGCCCCTGGCCCGCTACGACCCGCTGCAGGCCTACATGCGGGACGTGCAACGCTATCCCCTGCTCTCACCCGAAGAGGAGCGCGAGACGGCGATTCGCTACGCCGAGGAAGGCGACGTCGATGCGGCGGCACGCCTGGTAACCGCCAACCTTCGACTGGTAGTTAAGATCGCCTACGAATACCGCCGCGCCCACAAGCAGCTACCGGATCTGATTCAAGAGGGCAGCATCGGATTGATGCAGGCGGTGAAGAAGTACGACCCCTACAAGGGCGTCAAGCTCTCGACCTACGCCGCCTGGTGGATCCGGGCCTACATCCTGCGTTTCATCCTGAACAACGCCCGTCTGGTCAAGCTCGGCACCACCCAGGCCCAGCGCAAGCTCTTCTTCAACCTGCGCAAGGAGAAGGCCAAACTCTCGGCCATGGGCATCGAACCGACGCCCGAGACTATCGCCAAGCGCCTGAACGTCACCTCGGATGAAGTCGTGCAAATGGACCGGCGCCTGGCCGCCGGTGACATGTCCCTGGACGCGCCGGTGCGCAGCGACGAAGAAGCGGCCCCGGCGCGCGTGGACCTCCTGCCCTACGACGGCCAATCCGCTGATCAGAACGTGGCCGAGGCCGAAGTCAGCGCGATTCTGCAACAGCGGCTGCGCGAATTCGGCAAAACGCTCAGCGGCAAAGACGCCAAGATCTTCCACGAGCGTATGCTCGCCGACGAACCCAAGACGCTGCAGGAGCTGGGAACCGAGTTCGGCGTCAGCCGCGAGCGGGTGCGGCAACTGGAAAAGCGCCTGCAGCTGCGCCTGCGCGACCACCTCAGCAAGGACCTGGGTCCCGAGCCCTTCGGGGAATGACCGCGACGATGGCGACCCCGGGGCGACTGTCGGTGGTGGCGACGCCCATCGGCAACCTCGACGACATCACGCTGCGGGCCCTGCGCACGCTGGCCGAGGCCGATTTGATCCTGGCTGAAGACACGCGCCACACGCGCAAACTCCTGAGCCATCACGGCATCACGACGCGCCAGCGCAGCTACCACGCCCACTCCGGCGAAGCCGCCGTGCAGCGCGCCCTGGGCGACCTGGAGTCCGGGCTGCACCTGGCCCTGGTCACCGACGCCGGCACGCCGCTGCTCAGCGACCCGGGAGCGACCCTGGTGGCCGCCGCCCGGCAGCGGGGATTGCGCGTGGACGCCGTACCCGGGCCCTGCGCGGCGATCGCAGCGCTCTCGATCGCGGGCCTGCCCTTCGACAGCTTTCGCTTCGTGGGCTTTGCACCGCGGACTGGCGCGAGGCGCAGGCGCTGGCTCGAGGATATCGCCAGTCGCCCCGACGCCAGCGTCTTCTACGAATCACCGAGGCGCCTCGGCGCCACCCTCAAGGACCTGTCAGCCGAGCTTGCCGGCGAGCGCCGCCTGGCGGTATGCCGCGAGTTGACCAAACTTCATGAAGAGGTCGTAACCGGGTTCGCCGACGAATTGGCTGAGTGTTATGCCGAGGGCGTGCGCGGCGAGATCACGGTTGTGGTCGGCGCCGGACCTGTGCGTGCTGCATGCTCGGAAACGGAGACCATCGCGCTCGACGAAGCCATCGCAGCGCGGCTTTCGCAGGGAGACTCGGCACGCAACATCGCCCGTGAACTCGCCGCCGAACGCGGCTTGCCGCGGCGCAGGGTCTACGCCGCCGTGCAGGCCCAAATGCGGGCCGCCGAAGAAGAAGAGTGAGCGGCCTGCTCAAGGCACAGGTGGCGGCCGCCCGGACGGCACCTCGAACTCGACGCCCACCACCTCGGCTCCGTCGGCTTCATCGCCGGGCGGCGGCGGCGCCAGCGTGTCCATGTCGTCCATCATCGACACCAGCAAGTCATTTTGCGACTGCACGCGGCGCGGCAGGTTCTCCAGCCCGTGGCGCGTGATCTGTGCGGCCACCCCCTGCGCGGCCGCGCGGATCGCGAGTACCGCCGTCTCGCGCACACCCAACCCCTGGGTGGCCTGGGCCCCAACGCGCGGAGTGTCGGCATCGAGCCCGAGCTTCAGCGCCAGCTCATCGGCCGAGATCGCAGCCGGCAGGTCCTGCTTGTTCGCCTGCAAGAGCAGCGGCGGCAGCTCCGTGTGCTGATCCTCGAACCACTGCTCCATATGCTCGATCAGCGGCTGTGCAGCGGTGGCACCCACAGGTGTGCTCTCGGCCACGAACACCACGATGTCCGCCGTCAGCAGCACGGCCTGGCGACGATGGGCCAGGTAATTTTGCCCAGGCACGGTAACGAACTGGCACCGCAACCCATGTCCTGCCACCAACCCGCCGTCGATATGCATCCAGTCGAAGTAGCGCGTTCGCCCATCGGCTTCCTCCGGCGTCGACAGCTCGCTGCGCTTGAGCAGGCTGAAGAACTTCGTCAGCTGCCGCAAATTGGTAGTCTTGCCAGCGAATCCCGGCCCGTCGTAGACGATGCGCAAGACGATCTGGCGGTTTGCTGTGTCGAGCGCAGGCATCGGCTAACCCGAAAGCAAATCTCAGAGTAGCCCATCACTGCGGCGGCTGC
The DNA here is from genome assembly GCA_029880325.1 of Myxococcales bacterium. Classification (GTDB taxonomy): domain Bacteria; phylum Myxococcota_A; class Polyangia; order Polyangiales; family JAFGIB01; genus JAOUOP01. The sequence goes on from JAOUOP010000024.1 coordinate 25,025, forward strand.
GAGCGTCGCGCCGCAGGATGCAGGCCGAGCGAGGGATGGCGCCGAAGTTTTGACGGGCAGCCCGGGCAGCCCGGGCCCGCGTTCACGCGGCCACTTCGGCCGGAAGCATCTTCCGGGGGTCCGTTCCCCCGTCCGGCCGGCCGGCTCGCAGCAGCGCGCACCACCGCTCGGCACAAAAGGCCGAAGGCTGCGTGCTCTTGAGAAAGTCACAAACCAGCGTCACGAAGCGCTCGGGATCGGCGCGGTGGGGGAAGTGCCCAGCGCCATCGAAGATCTCGAGCCGACTGCCAGGCATCGCGGCCTGGGCGATGCGTCCATGTTCGAGAGGGATGACGCCGTCGCGCGAGCCCCAGACCAGAAGCGTGGGCAAACCGACGGCCAGGTAGGAGCGGTCGAGCATGGTTACGACCTGACCGCGCACGTCGACCGCAGCGCGCAGGGTACGCACAAAGGCTCGCCGCGATGTGGCGTGGCCGAGGGAACGAAAAACCGCCAAGACCATCTCTCGATCCAGTGCTAGATCACTGCCCAATCGAGCGCTCAACCTCAGCAGCAGATCGGCGATGCGCTGCGCGTGGCGGCCCCCCAGGGCTGACATCACCATGTCGGCCCCCGGGGCCGTCGCCAGGCGCAGGATTGGATGAACGTCGCGCGATACGCCGCCGCTGCTCACCAGCACCAGGCGCTCACAACGCTCCGGGTACTGGTAGGCGAATTGGGTCGCCACGCCGCCGCCCAGTGAGTGCCCAATGATGGTGGCTCGCTCGATGCCGAGCACGCTGAGCAAATCGCGCATGGCGTTCGCGTAGGCCGCCACCGAGTAGTCGGCGTGTGGCTTGTCGGAGCGACCGTGACCCAGCAGATCGGGAGCGACCACTGTGTGGTGGCGAGCGAGTTCCGGTATCACCGCATCGAAGCTCTCAAGGTCGTTCCCGATCCCGTGGATGAGCAGCAAGGCCGGACCGGCCCCCGTCTTGACGAAGGCACGGCGGTAGCCGTGAACGCATCGATATTGGACTTCATAGGCCGGCGCGCCCGTGGTCGCTTGATTGGGGGCAGCCATGGTTCAGCCTCGGACGAGCGCTCAAGTCGCCTTCGCCTTGTTCTTCATCGCGAGGTAGTGCTGTAGCGGTGACAGCAACTTGCTCTTGTAGGCTCGCGCGTAGTCGCCGGCACGCTGCTTGGCGAAGTCGCTCCACACGCCACCGATCTCCAGCAACCGCTCGCGCGTAAAGGCAAGGGGGTCGGGAGCTGCGGCGTACTTCGTCGCCGCTTCGGTCGCCGCTTCGGTCACCGCTTCAGTGGTCGCTTCAGTCGTCTCCTTCTCGGTCATGACTTCTCCTCTCGTGGGCTATTCGACATGCTCCAAGGCTGCGCCACAGGGATTTCCCGGCGATTTCCTGTGAGCAAATTCCCCGCCTCTCGAGTCGCCCACCCACAGAGCGGGCGCGATCGGTGGAGCGAAGACGCTCGGCGTAGAGCATGCCCTCAGAGTCCCACAACTCAGCGCAAGTGAATTCTCGGCATGTTCACTCTGCCGCAAAATGCTCGAAACCTCACCCCAGCAGACTGTGGACATGCGGGCCCCCCCACAGGCCTCGGAAGGAAGCGAGATGCAAAAACAAATCACGTTTCGAGGGCTGCCTCCATCGGCCTCTCTCGTCGAAGAGGTTTACCGGCGCTCCGACAAGATGCGAGCCTTGCTGCCGGGCCTCAGCAGCTGTCATGTGCTCGTCGAGAGCGCGGCGAGTTCGGAGCGTGGGCCCACCGCCTGTCGCATCACAGTGCGGCTGCAGAGCGGGGGGCGCCGGGCGTTCGCGGTGGGTGGAGTGCAAAGCACGGCGGCCCGAGAACTACGACCGACCCTGTCGAAGGCCTTCAGCGCCGCGCGACGGCAGCTCGAAACCACCGGGGCGCGCCCGCGCAGCGTCCCGCCGCCACATCAGCCCTGAAGCTCTGCCACGGCCACGGGCGCTCGGGCGCGGTCTGTTCCGCACCTCTGGGGGAAGCCGCCAGCGGCCGCTTGTCCGCACTGGCAGCCGGGCCGCGCAGCCCGGCTGCCAGTGCCTCCGTCTCGCGCAGGTGCACCAAAAACTTATACAAAGTCAATGACTTAGGCCTTCCGGGCGAGGCCCCCCGGCGTGGACCCGCGCACTGGACCGTCTCAACCCGCCTCCGCAATAGCGCCTGGCGCACGTTTGGCGCTTGCGACTGCCGACCGACGGCCCCAGGACTATAACGAACGACGCTGCCCACGGAGCGACAGGGCCAGGCCCGTCCCCGGATTCAACCCATTGCCCCGTGGACAGGGTTTCTGAACAGTCCTGGAATCGTGGCACGCGCGCCGCGAGTCATCGCCGCAGATCTCGATGCCCGCTCCCGCTCCCATCCGGCGTCCGCACAACACCAGCAGCGATAGCACCGAGCGCTACATTCGCGTGCTTGAGGAGCGGCTCCGCATCCTCCAGGGCCGACTTGACGGCCTGATGGTGGGCCGCGAGGCCGTGGTCTATGCGTGCCGCCCCACCGGTACGTTCTCCGCCACGTTCGTGTCCGACAATGTGCGCGACTGCTTGGGTTGGAAACCCGAAGACTTCACGACCGATGCCCGGTTCTTTCTGCAGCGCGTGCACCCGGGCGATCGCGGCCTCGCTGGCGGCCGGCTGGGCTCGGTACTGAAAGCGGGTCAACAGCGCCTGGAATACCGCATCGAGCGGGCCGATGGGACCTACGCCCGCATCCGCGACGAGCTGTGCCTGTCGCGGGACGCCGCCGGCCAACCGCGGGAAATCGTCGGTCGCTTCTACGACCTGGACACCGAGCATGGACGGCGCGAGGAAACCGCAGCCGAGATCGACCACCAGGTCGCGGATCTGTCACTGCTGCACCGGGTGGCGAAACAGTGCTCCGGTCGCGCGTCCGACACCGACGACTTACTCGCACGTTTGACGCCCATGTTGGCCGATGGACTCGCTCACCGCGCCAGCCACGGCGGCCGCTTGCGGTGGAAGGGCACCGAGTTGACTTGGGGGGAGCCGAACCCCGATTTTGCACGGCGACACGATGAGTTGCGCTTCCTGCGCGGGGACCTCGAGCTGGTGCTGTACTTCACGCCATCGCCCAACTCCGAGCGCAGCGCGACGCGGGAACTGGTCCAATCACTAGGAGAAACCCTCGCCACCGAATTCGAGAGGCACGAAGACGGACAGGACGACGACGTGCTCGAGCGCGGTCTGCGTCAAGCCGTGCGTGCCGCCAAAGCCGGAAGTTGGGAGTGGACGCTCGACCGCGACGACTTTTGGTGGTCCGAGGAATTACGCCGGCTCTACGGTCTCGATGCCGATCAGCCTACCCCCACTCACGCAAGATTTCTGGAGTTCGTACATCCCGAAGACCGCAGTACAACACAAGCCGCGATCAAGGCCGCACTAAAGGGGCAGCCCTATGACGTGACCCACCGCCTCCTGTTGCCCGGAGGCCTGGTCCGCAACGTGCGCGAGATGGGCCAGGTCATCTTCGATCCCGCCGGCCGACCTGAGCGGCTCAGCGGCGTCAGCGTCGACGTGAGTGAAGCGACGCAAGCCAAGGAAGACCTCGATCTCTTCTTCGCCGCCACCGATGAACTGCTGTGCGTCGCAACGATGGACGGCTATTTCAAGCGCATCAACCCTGCCTGGACCCAACTGCTGGGGTACACGCGACAGGAGCTAACCAGCCGCCCCTTCACCGACTTTGTGCACCCGGACGACCGGCTGCGAACGGCCGAGGCCATGGGCGTCCTGGCCAACGGTGAAAAGGTCAAGGGCTTCATCAATCGCTACCGGGCCGCAGATGGGCGCTATCTGTCCATGCAGTGGAATGCGCTGACGGGCCCCGACGGATCGACCATCTACGCCGTCGCCAGGGATGTCACCGAAGCACAGCAGGCAAAGCGCAAACTCGTCGCTACCGAAGCCCAATTGCTTCAGGCTCAGAAGATGGAGTCGGTGGGCCTGCTCGCCGGGGGCATCGCGCACGACTTCAACAATCTCCTTCTCGCAATCGTGGGCTACGCAGCTCTGGTCCAGGAAGAACTGCAGCCCGAAAGCCAAACGTGGGAAGACGCCCAACAGATCCTCATCGCGGGTGAACGCGCCGGGGCGCTGACGCGACAGCTTCTGGCCTTCAGTCGACGCCAGGTTACCGTGACTGAAGAGGTCGACCTCGGCTCGGTGCTCCTGCACTTGCGCAAGATGCTCATCCGAATCATCGGCGAGAACATCGAACTTCGGATCGATGCCGAAACGGAGCGCCTTTGGGTCGTGGCGGATCGAGGTCAACTCGAACAAATCATCGTCAATCTTGCGGTCAATGCCCGCGACGCCATGCCAAAAGGAGGCACCCTCTGGATCGCGCTGGATTCAGCGCCCGACCAGTCGCTGCCTGAGTCTCCCTCAAAACTGGATTCCTCCACAGGCTCCGTGCTGATCCGCGTCCGCGACGACGGCGTGGGCATGAGCCCCACCACCCGCACGCGCATCTTCGAGCCCTTCTTCACGACCAAGCCGGCCGGACACGGCACCGGACTGGGCCTGTCCACAGTCTTCGGCATCGTGCAACAACTCGAAGGCCGCATCGAGGTCGACTCCGCGCCTGGCAAGGGGACCGAATTTCGCGTGTATCTGCCGCGTCTGGCGCCTGCTCAAAATCCGACACCGGCCCAGGCGCAGACCCAAATGGCGCCAACGTCGCGTACCCTGGGTCAGGGTTTGGGCGCATTGGTGGTCGAAGACGATGGCGCCGTACGGGAACTGGTGCGTCGCGCCCTCGAGCGGACCGGATTTCACGTGTCGCTCGCAGCCAACGCGGGCGAGGGCCTGCTGTTGGCCGAACGCGCGACCTCCAACTTCGACGTCATGGTATTGGACCTGGTGATGCCCCATCTGGATGGTCTGGGCTTGGCCAAGCGCTTGCGTGCGGCCCACCCGAACTGCCCCATCCTTTTCATTACCGGTTACGTCGACCTCGACAAAGTCGGAAACCCCGTCGACGTGCCCGCTTCAGAACTCTTGCTCAAGCCATTTACTCCAACCGAACTCGCAGACAAAATTTGCCAATTGCTCGGGTTAAACCCCGGCTCCTGAAGCCAAATTGCGCATGGTGGTCGCTGCACATACTCCAGCCGACAGCACCCGCACCGCGCCGCCCCCTCGAATTACGGTTCTTGAAGGCCGCCTCAAATTGATACCCTAGTCGTTGGACAACCCACGACGGCCTGCTCGACCCTTTCGAATGCCCTGGCCGCTGGAGGATCTCGATGAAGGCAGAGCCACGGACTCTGGTAGCCACTCCTCGCATCTGTAGACCCGGAGCCGGCCCTTGGATTCCGCTGGTACTTACGGGCTGCCTGTTGACTGCGCAGGCCTGCAACGAGGCCCGCGACGGCGTCGAACCCACCTTGAAGGCACCGGCAGCAGGCGAGCCGCTGCCGGTCGACCCCGGCCTGATCTGCGGCGAGCAGCTGCGCACCGATGTGAGCGTCAACGGTGAAGGTCTGTCCCCAATCCCGGTGAACGTGCCGAAAGATCCCACGGCGGCCCTTCCCGGCCTCTACCTGCTACAGAGCGCCGCACTCGATGGCAGTGAGGCGAGCGAGGGCGCCGGAGCCATGTGGTCGGGCGAAAGCGGGGCCGATCCGACCAATGCCTTCGACGAAGACGGCGAGCCCCTGCTGCGCTGGGAGAGCCAGCAGCAGATGGTCTTCACCGTCCACCCCGAACTCACCTTGAACGACGAAAGCAGCGGGCCGCTTCCGGCCGGCCTCTACGATGTCGCGGTGGAAAACGGAAACGGCCATCGCGCCACGGCCGAGCGAGCCCTCGCCGTACTGGCGCGTCCAACGTTGGATGCGGTGACGCCGAGCCTGCTGTGTCTCGAGGACGCCGCCCGCACCATCGCGCTTGAAGGCATGGATCTAGCCCGCATCGAAGACCAGGGGCCGAGCCTGGAATTGGGCGATCAGAGCTTCGAGGCCACGACCTCCGACTGCAGCGACATCGCACACGCGGGCGTGCAGGCAGCCCTTTGCAACGCTGCTGAAGTCAGCCTCGAAATGGGCGCGCTGCCCGCCGGTTCCTACACCGCGACCCTGCGCAATCCCGAGCCGGCCGCCTGTTTCAGCACCGAGGAGCACGCGCTGCATATCGTCTCGGCTCCACGCATCGAACGCATCACGCCGGATGGAGCCTGCATCGGTGACGATCAGGTGGAGGTGGCCATCGAGGGAAGCGACTTCCTTGTAATCGACGGCGACGAACCCAGCGTGCTGCTCGACGGCGACGGGATCGCCATCGTGGGCGTCGACGGCTGTGAAGCACTCGAAAGCGTCGACTACGACGTGCAACGCTGCTCGCGCATCGCGCTCGGCCCCATCGCCAGCGCACTGGCCGAGGGCGCCCACGAGCTGAGTGTGAAAAATCCCGAACCCGCGCTTTGCACCTCGACCCTCAGTGAAGCGTTCTACGTATTGCCCCCGCCGACCCTCGAGCGCCTCGAGACGGTCGAACTCTGCGCCGACACCCAGGTCACCCTGGTGCTCATCGGCAGCTCCTTTCGCGAAGGCGTGCACGTAAGGGCCGGCGACAGCGAAGCCGACTCGGTCGAAGTGCTGAGCGACACGCGCATCGAAGCCACCTTCGACAGCGGACTGGCCGCCGGCAGCTACGACGTCTCGGTCGAGGTCGGCGACGGCAGCTGCGCCTCCACGCTGGCGCTGGCGCTGACGGTGGATCCGGAGCCCTTGATCTTCTTCGTCGACCCGCCGGTCATCTACAACGGGGCCAGCGTCGTCTCCACGATCTTCGCCTCGGGCTTGCGCGCCGAGGCGTCCAGCCTGGAGCTGCTCGCCAGTGACGGCTCGGCCACCGAAATCACGAGCTGGGACAGCCCCACGCGCCCCAATCGTATCGAAGCCACGATCGAAGCCGGTCTCGACGCCGGTAGCTACGGCATCCGCATCACCAGCCACCTCGGCTGCGTGGGTTCGGCAGCCGACCTGCTGACGGTGACCGACACCCTGGGCCTCGATGTCGACAGCATCGAGCCGGGCTTCGTCTCGCCCACGCGCTCGACGGCGGTGACACTGCGCTCGAGCGATGGCGACTTCGTCGCGGTGCCGCGCGTCTACCTGAAGTCTTCGAGCACGGGTGCCGCGGCGATCCCGTTGTCGGCGGTGGTGGTCCAGGACGGCAACACGCTCTCGACGGTGATCCCCGCCGGCTTGGCCCCGGGCGAGTACAGCGTGATCGTGGTCAACCCAGACGGCAGCGTCGGTATCCTCGACGCTGCGCTGGTCGCGGCATTGACGGTGATGGCGGTGGAGCCGCCGGTCATCGACAACGTGGTTCCGGCGTCGCTGGTCGCCAAGGACACGCCCGCCGAACTGAGCATCCGCGGCTCCGGCTTCGATGTCGACAGCCTCGAACTCGAGTGCAAGGACCCCGACGGAAACCTCACGAGTGTCAGCGGCAGCGTTGTCGGCACACCAACTGCAAGTGAAATCGTGGCCAGCTTCAGCCCTGGCGGCAGCAGCGTACCGGGCAGCACCTGCCTCCTGCATCTGCTCAACGCCGACGGCTCGCGCTACAGCTATTCTGCCCTGTCGCTGACCAACGACTCACTGAACCTCTCGGCATGGAGCGCGGGCAGCCCATTGCTACAGCCGCGGCGGGCGCTGTCGGCCGTGGCCGGGCGCCCCACGGCCGCCAGCCGTTACGTCTACGCCATCGGCGGCGACAGCGGCGTGACGGGCGACGCGACAGCCATCGGCAGCGTGCTCGACAGCGTGGAGGCCGCGCCGGTGGATGTCTTCGGGACCATGGGCGCCTTCGCCGCCCAGCGCAACGCGCTGCCGGCACCGCGCACCTGGGCGGGCGCCGCACGCATCGAGCGCTTCGTCTACCTGGTGGGCGGCCACGACGGCGGCGGGGCAACCTCGAGCCTGCTGCGCGCGCAGATCCTCGATCCGCTAGCCACGCCCAGCGTCGTCGACGCCGACGCCCACCTGGGCGATGGCTCGAGCGGCCTGGGTCAGGGGCTGTGGATGTACCGCGTGGCCGCGGTCTTCGCAGCCGACGACGCCAGCAACCCGGCGGGCGAATCGCTGCCCGGAGAGGTCTTCACACTGCAGCTTCCGGCGCGCGCCGAGGGCATCGAGATCACACTAACCTGGGAGATGGTCGCCGGCGCCAGTGGCTACCGGATCTACCGCAACCCCAGCGCCGGCTCCGGCGCCATGGAGCTTTTGGCCGAGGTCGACGGGGGCTCCACCCTCAGTCATGTGGACGCGGGTGGCGCCACCCAGGCGGCGACCACGCCCTTGCCCGCCGGCTCCCTGGGGCGCTGGCATGCGGTCGATGGCGCCCGCTGCAGCGACGGCGACTGCGAGCTGGATGGCGCGCGCGAGGCGCTCGGGGTCGTGGCCGTGGCCGACCCGAACACCGCCGGGCGTCACTACCTCTATGCCATCGGCGGCCGCGACGCCTCGGGCAGCTACCTCGACAGCTACGAGGTGGCCACCGTCAGCGTGGCCGCCAATGGTTCGCAGACGGTGAGCGCCTTCGCACTCGGCAGCGATACGCTGGCCAGCCCACGGGCTGAAATGGGAATCTGGGCCATGCACGCCGGCAACTCCAAGGCGATCCGCGACACGGCGCCGACCGAGGTCTGGATCTTCATCGGCAGCGGACGCACCACAGCTGGCGCCGGCAGTGCCGAGGTGGAAGCAGGCGAGGTCGGAAATGGTGGCGACCTGGGCACGCTGACGGCCACCGATTCGATGCCTCAACTGGCGGGTTTCGGCACCGGAGCGGCCAACGACCGGCTCTACACCTTCGGCGGACTCGACAACACCACCTCGGGCACTTCGGCGGTCCTTTGCGCAGATCCCGACTGTCTTCCCGACCTGGCGCCGGGCTCCTTCAACTCGCTGGCCCAGGCTGCCACACGACGCATCTACACCGTGGCGGCCCAGGAAAGCGCCTTCTTCTTCCTGCTCGGCGGCCACAACGGTGACAACGCCCTGGCCACCACCGAGCGCACGGTGCAGTGACGGAATGAATCGAGGCGGCGGGCGCCAATCGCACCGGCGATCGCAGCCTCGAGGTGCCCAAAGGTTCGGACGCGCCCATTCCACCCAGGGTGGGCCTGGTTTTCGGCACCCGGCCCAGGGCCTCGCAGCAGCCGGTTGAGGCCGAGAGCAGCTCTCTCCTATGCTCCCGGCGATGAACGAACCGCAGCAGTCGACACAGGTGCGGGCGCTGCCACGGGCTGCGCTGATCGGGGTGTCCCTGCCGACCGCCGCGCTGCTGGGCTTTGGCGCGCTGGTCCTACCCTGGACGCGAATGACGACCTTTGCCGTGGTGACCTCGGCCCTCGGTGGCCTGCATCTAGCGGTCGTCGCCTTGCTCCTGGCCAGGACGCACGCGGCCCGGCGCGCGCTGCGGCTGCTGGGGCTGGGTTCGCTGCTCTATCTGGCCTGGATTGCACAGCAGGTGTTCGCCTCGGGTCTCTACGTGGCCGAGATCTACGGCTCCTTGGGCAAGGGCGTGGCCGCGGGCATGGGCGCGCTGGTCTTGCTGGTGGCGCTGCTGACGCTGCCCCTGGGGCTATGGGCGCTTTCTTTGACGGCGCCCCAGCCCAAGCCGCGCTCGCTTTTGGCCTGGCTGCTGGGCGCCCTCGTGCTGGGCTCGCTCGCCTCGGGTGCGACCTGGGCGAAGGCCCGCGCTCGAAGCCTGCCCACCCCCGCGAACCTGGCGCACGTGGGCGGGGAGCTGCTGCGGGCTCGCGCCTCGAACGCCCGCGCAACCCCCGGGGCGAGTTTGTTCACGCCAGCAGCGGTGCAATGCCCGGCGGCGCCGGGTCCGCAGGCGGCGACCGTCGTCACCACCTTCGCCGATCGCCGGGGCAGCGTGCGCTCCCTGTGCCTGCAGGGCGCTGCCGACGAACTCCCCGATGCCCTCGCGCGCAGCCTGGCCCAGCACGGAGCCTCCCTTCCGATCAAGCTCGACTGGCTCAAAGGCGCGCACTCGCTGCACGAACACCCGGGTCTGCTAGGCCCCTTGGTCGACGTGCTCGGCCTGCGCCCCGGCCTCGATGGCGCCTGCCTGGGCGCCCGCTGCCTGATGCCCTGGCAGCTGCTGGCGACTGGAGCCTTCGCCGCCCGCGAAGCGACGCCCTACATCCCGAAGATGCGCCTGGGTTTCGCCGTGGCCCAGGTGCGCGCAGCGCTTTCGGACGACGAAGGCGGCACCGCAGAGCACACCACGATCGAAGGGCTGACGCGCATCACCACCGAGAGCTCGCTCATCGATGCCGGGGGGCGCGTTCACGGCCTGCAGCGCATGCGTGCCCGCGAGGCTGCGCTCACCGCCGCGGCCCTGGCGCGCGCCGAGCGCGCCGCCGAAGCCCACGTGCTTGCGGCCCAACGCCACGACGGCACCTACCGCTACCAGCTCGACGCCTACCGCGGCACCTCCATCGAGGAAAACCCCAGCATCCCCCGTCACGCCGGCACCACGCTGGTGCTGTGCGAGCTGGGACAGCGGAGGCCGGAAGTCGAGCAGGCCATCGCCCGCGCCTTGATGGCCCAACGGCGCTATGGGCGCCGGCGCGGCGAGCTGACGGCCCTGACCTACCGGCCCCTGGCACGCGCAGCCGATCTCGGCTCCAGCGCCCTCGGCCTGGTCGCCTTCACCGCCTGTCGCGAGCGCGTGGGCCCGGTCCACGACGTCACCATCGGCCGGCTGGCGCGCTTCCTGATGCAGATGCAGCGCCCGGACGGCAGCTTCGGACCGGGCCTGGATCTGCAAAGCGGGCACAAGCTCGACGGACCCACGCCGGTCTTCGCCGCCGGCCAGGCGATCATGGCTCTGACCCAACTCGAAGCCATCGTCGCCAAGCTGGAGCCCCAGCAGCGCGCGCCCTTCCCCGACGCCCAGGCGCTACACAACGCGGTCGAGCGCGCCATGACCCACACCGCCGAGCACTACTGGCCGCACCCCTTGCGCGACTTCTTCTTCCTCAAGGAAAACTGGCACTGTCTGGCGGCGCGCAAAGCCCTGCGCAGCCACCGGCACGACGGCTACGAGCGCTTCTGCCTGGACTACACGGGCTTCAAAGCGCGCGTGCTGCTCGGCCCCGAAGACGACGTGGAGCCGGGTTTCCACGGCGGCTTCGGCTTCGGCAACATCGTGCCTCCGCACAACGGCAGCTCCGCCGGGCTGGGCGAAGCCCTGGGAGCGGCCATCGCGCTGCGCGAGGCGCGCGGGGAGGACAGCGGTCGCGAGCGGCACCTGCTCAAGCGCGTGCTGGGCTTTCTGCTGCGGCAGCAGATGCAGCCCGAGCTGTGCTTCGCCTGCGCCACCGAAAACGCGGCCGGCTGGTTTTCGGGCTACATGGTCGCGCCCTGGGGCCGTATCGATCACATCCAGCATCCATGGTCGGCCCTGGGCCACGGCCTGCGCGCCCTGGGCTGGAAGAAATCCTGATGTACGAGCGCGGGAGCCAATGCCCATGACCACAATCGACGACAGCTGGTACCAGAGGCCCCCGGGAGCACTCCCCGAACGCACGTCCGCTGGCGGTGTGGTGGTGCGTATCGACGGGGGCGGTCCGTGGATCGGCCTGGCCCGCGAAGGCGACTACGCGCAGCCGGTGCTGCCCAAGGGCGGGGTCGAGCCGGGCGAGGACCTGGAAGCGGCGGCCATGCGCGAAATCGAAGAAGAAGCCGGGCTCTCGCAGCTGACCTTGGTGCAAAAACTCGGCGTGCTGGAGCGGCTCTCCTTCGACCGCGCCCTGTGGGTGAGGACCCACGTGTTTCTTTTTCGCACCGAACAACTGCGGGGCGTTCCGACCGACTCCGAACGCCACCTGCACGGGCCGGTCTGGCGCCGCCTCGACCACCTCGAGGACATGCTCTGGCCCGACCAGCGCCAGCTGATCCTGCGACATCAGGCGCTGATCCGAAGCCTCGGCCAGTAGCGCCGGACCCGCGACTGCCGTGGGCGCAGCTGCGATGTGGTAGGCTGTAGCCAGCTACCATGAGTACGGAGCTCGAAGACGACGTCCTGCGCGCGCTCAGGCGCATCATGCGCGCCATCGACTTGCACAGCCGCCAGTTGGCCACCGCCTATGGGCTGACCGGGCCGCAGCTGGTGAGCCTGCGCGTGATCGCCGATCGCGGGCCCATCAGCCCCAGCCTGCTGGCACGCGAGGTCTCCCTCAGCCAGGCCACGATCACGGGCATCGTCGACCGCCTGGCGGCGCGCCAGTTGGTGCAGCGGGAGCGCTCCTCCCGGGACCGCCGCGTGGTCACCGTCACCGTCACCGAAGCCGGTCGCGCCCTGATCGAGACCGCCCCCTCCCCCCTGCAGGAGCGCTTCGTCGCGCGGCTACACGCGCTGTCGGACGAGGAGCAGGCGATCATTCGCCTGACCCTGGGCAAGATCGTCCGCATGATGGGCGGCGAGGACATCGACGCGGCGCCGGTGCTCGCCAGCGAGGAGCATATCCAGGCGCCGGCGGCGGTGCCCACGGACTCCATTGAGGACCCCCGCGAAGCCGACGACACCCGCTCCACCCGCCTCGGGAGGCCGTCCCTGGTGAAACGGCGGTGACCGCCTGTGACGGCCTGTGACCGTCTCGCGGAGATTCTTCGCCCACAAAACACCCGCACCTCGCCCAGAAGTTTTGAGTAGAAAATATTTGGCGCGACGGTTAGACCTGTCGGCGTGAACGCGCTGTACGCGATTTTCCGGCTGACCACCCGCATCGAGGCGCTCTGCCTGCAGCTGGGCATCGCCGCCATCGCCCTGCTGACCATCAGCAATGTGCTGCTACGGGCCATCACCGGTCACAGCCTGATCTTCGCTGGCGAGCTCAATCGCTTCCTGATCGTCTGGATCACCTTCCTCGGCATCGGCTATGGCGCCAGCAGTGGCCGCCACATCCGCATGACAGCCCTGTCCGACGCCTTGCCCGAGGCCGCGCGCAAGGCCCTGATGCTGGCCGTCACGGCACTGACCAGCGCGCTGCTCGCGTGGCTGACGTGGCTGTCTTTGGCGCATGTATTGGGCACGGTGCGGCAGCTGGGGGCAGTCTCACCGGTGCTGCAAGTACCGCTCTACCTGGTCTACCTGGCCGCGCCCCTGGGCCTGGCACTCGGCGCCGTCCAGTACTTCTTGGCCTTCGCGCAAAACCTCTTGTCCCCCGGCGTCTACATCGCCTACGGGCGCCCTGACGAGCACGAGCCGACGCCGCCGGCGGCGGGCTGAAACCCATGCTGCCCCTGGTCCTACTGGGCGTGATGCTCCTGCTGCTCTTCATGGGCTTTCCCATGAAGGTGCCGCTTTTGGCCGCGGCGCTGCTCGCGCTCGTCGTTTTCTTTCCGGCCGGTGACCCGGCGACCCTCGTGCAGCAGATGATCTCGGGCGTGGAGCCGGCGGCTCTGATCGCCGTGCCCATGTTCATCCTGGCCGCCGAGATCATGACCCGCGGTCAAACCGCCGACCGCCTGCTCGACCTGGTCATGGGCATGGTGGGGCACGTGCGCGGCGGGCTGCCGATCGCCTGCGCCGTCAGCTGCACGCTTTTCGGCGCCCTCAGCGGCTCGACCCAGGCCACCGTGGTGGCCGTGGGCGGTCCGCTCAGGCCGCGGCTGTTGAAAGCCGGCTACCCCGATAGCTTCAGTACGGCGCTGATCATCAACGCCAGCGACATCGCCCTGCTGATCCCGCCGTCCATCGGCATGATCGTCTACGGCGTGGTCTCGGGGACTTCCATCGGCGAGCTCTTTATCGCCGGCATCGGACCGGGCTTGCTGATCCTGCTGCTCTTCTGCGTCTACAGCGTGATCGCAAGCAAGCGCTTCGGCGTCGAACCCTTGCCGCGGGCCGACGGCAGCGCGCGCCTCGCCGCCCTGCGTCGAGCGCTTCTGCCCCTTGGATTCCCCGTGATCGTCATCGGCGGCATCTACAGCGGCATCTTCAGCCCCACCGAGGCGGCCGCCGTCTGCGTCTTCTACGCCCTTGTGCTCGAGGTCTTCATCTTCCGCGCGCTTTCCCTGGACGCCCTGCCGGACATCGCGCTGTCCACGGGACTCATCACCTCGGTCGTCTTTATCCTGGTGGCCGCTGGCGCCGCCTTTTCCTGGACACTCTCCTACGCCGAGTTGCCGAGCCATCTGGTGGAGCAAACCCTGGGGCTGGGTCCGGACTCCAGCTACGCGAGCGTGATGACGGCCATCGCCGTCGCCTACTTCATCGGCTGCATGTTCGTCGACCCCATCGTCGTGATCCTGATCCTGACGCCGATCTTTCACCCGCTGGCGGTGGCAGCAGGTATCGACCCGGTACTGGTCGGCACCCTGGTCACACTGCAGGTGGCGATCGGTTCGGCCACCCCACCCTTCGGCTGCGACATCTTCACGGCCATCGCCATCTTCCGCCGTCCTTACCTGGAAGTTATCCGCGGCACCCCACCCTTCATCGCCATGCTGGTGGCCGCTTCGATCTTGCTGGTCGCCTTTCCCGAGATCGCCCTGTCCTTGCGCGACCTGGCCTTTCGCGACGGTGGACCATGAGCGCGCCAGGACATCGCCTTCGCCCCAGCCGACATGCGCTCGCAGCGCTGGCGGGCCTGTGGCTTTCGCTTTCGGCCTGCGACGGACCCATGACCGGCCGCGAAGTCGAGACCTGGCGCTTCGCCATCGAGGAGACCGCCGGCAGCGTGCAGGATGCCTATGCCCAGCGCTTCAAGCAGCGCATCGAGGCCGAAACCAACGGTCAGGTGCGCGTCGTGGTCTACCCCTACGGCGCCCTCGGCACCTCCGACAACATCCTCGAGCAGGTCCACAACGGCACGCTCGACCTGGCCATGTCCTCGCCCGGTCACCTGGGCAAGCTGATCCCCGAGGTACAAGTCTTCCTCTTGCACTTCACCCTCGACGCCGACGGAGAAGTCAACCGCTGCGCGCTTTCGGATCCGGCACTGAAAGCGGCCCTCGACGCCCTCTACCACCAAAAGGGCCTGCGCTTCCTCGGCGCCTACCCGGAGGGCGAGATGGTGTGGACGACCCAACGTCCGGTGCGCGCGCCCCGGGATTTCGAGGGCATGAAGTTTCGCGTGATGACCTCGCCCCTGCTGATCGCCGCCTACGAGGCCTACGGCGCAAACCCCACGCCCCTGCCCTACGGCGAGGTCTACAGCGGCCTGCAGCTGGGCATGATCGACGGTCAGGTCAATCCGGTTTTCGCGATCGAGGAGATGAGCTTTTACGAAGTGACCCGGTGGCTGATCTTTCCCGGACTCGCCCACTTCGTCACCACGGTGGCGGGCGGTCACGAATTCTTCGAACGACTCGACGATGACCGGCGGGCGCTCGTGCAGCGCGTGCTCGAGGAGCTGCACCCCTACGTCTTCGAAGCTCAGGAGCGCTTCAACCGCGAGCGGCTGGCGACGATCGGCGAGCGCAAGCCCTCGCTCCAGCTGCTGCACCTGACGGCGGCGGAGCGGGCGGCGTTCCGGCGGGCCGCCGAGCCGGTGCGCGCCCGTTTTCTGGAGCAAGCGGGAGCCGCCGGAGCACAGCTGCTGTCGACCCTGGAGGCCGCCCGGACGCGGTGCCGCGGCGCAGGACAGGCCGCAAATCGTTGATTGTCGGGGACCTCACCGACTTGATGCCCCCGTTTGCAGACATCGGATGCACGTGATAGGAAGATCCTTCGCATACAAACTATCTGCTTCCGAACTGTTTGTTGCCTAACAGAATGACCGAAGAAATCGAAGCCGCGACCCCGCGGAATCGGGCGACGGACGCCCCGGAGTACCGCATTCGGGCCCCGCGCGCCGAAGATGGCGCTGCAATCTGGCGCCTGGTGCAGGCCTGCGGTGTGCTCAGCGTCAACTCCGCCTACAGCTACGTCTTGATGGCCGACCAATTTTCCGCGACCTGCGCACTCGCCGAATGCGAGGGACGCCCCGAGGGCCTGGTGATCGGCTTTCGACCACCTCGACACCCCGACGCGCTCTTCGTCTGGCAGATCGGCGTCCATCCCCGCGCCCGTCACAGCGGCCTGGCCAGGCGCATGCTCGAAGCGATTTTCGCGCGCCCCGAAAACCGCGACCTCGATCAGTTGCTCACGACGGTGACCCCAGGCAACCGCGCCTCGGAAGCCATGTTTCGCAGCTTCGCGGCCCACAGGGACGCCGCGATGGAGATGGTCGGAGGCTATCGCGCCGACTTCTTTCCCGACACCCCCGAAACCGAGCGCTTGTTTCGCATTCACTGGCAGAAGAACCCAGGAGACGCCACATGTTAGAGACCTTCGAACGCCTCGAGTCCGAGGTACGTGGCTACTGCCGGGGCTGGCCCACGGTCTTCAGCACCGCGCGCGGCGCCGAGATTTTCGACCGCGGCGGGCGCCGCTACATCGACCTCTTCGCGGGCGCTGGCGCCCTGAACTACGGTCACAGCCATCCTCTGCTGAAAAAAGCCCTGCTCGACTACCTCGGCTCCGACGCCATCGTGCACAGCCTGGACATGGCGACCGAGGCCAAGGAACGCTTTCTGCTGGCCCTAGAAGCACGCGTCCTGAGGCCCCGCGGCCTCGACTACAAAGTGCAATTTCCCGGACCGACCGGAACCAACTCCGTGGAGGCCGCGCTCAAACTCGCGCGTAAGGTCACCGGACGCTACACCGTGGCCTCCTTCACCAACGCCTTCCACGGCATGACCCTGGGCTCGCTGGCGGTGACGGGCAATAGCGGCAAGCGCGCCGGCGCCGGCCTGCCCCTTGGCCACTCGCCCACCCTGCCTTTCGCCGGCTACATGGAAGGCGGAACCGACAGCCTCGACTACTTCGAGTCGCTCTTGCAGGACACCAGCAGCGGCGTCGACACCCCGGCCGCAGTGATCGTCGAGTCGGTCCAGGCCGAGGGCGGCGTCAACGTCGCATCCAACCGATGGTTACAGCGACTGCGCGAGTTGACCGAGCGTTGGGGCGTGCTGCTCATCGTCGACGACATTCAGGTCGGATGCGGGCGCACGGGGCGCTTCTTCTCCTTCGAAGAGGCCGGCATCGAACCCGACATCGTCTGCCTCTCCAAGTCGCTCAGCGGCTACGGCCTGCCGCTGTCTCTGGTGCTGATCAAGCCGGAACACGATGCCTGGAACCCGGGCGAACACAACGGCACCTTCCGTGGCCACAATCCGGCCTTCGTGACCGCGACCGCGGCGCTCGAGCACTTTTGGTGCGACGACGCCTTCAGCGCGCAAGTGCGGGAGCGAAGCCGCGAGCTCAACACCTGGATCGAAGCAGCCGCCAAGCGCTGCGATGCGCGCCCCAAGGGCCGCGGTATGATCCAGGGGCTCGAGCTTCCCTACGACGTCGCCGCCGGCGTCGCGCGGCGGGCCTTCGCGGCGGGCGTTCTGATCGAGACCTCCGGCGCGCGCGACGAGGTCCTGAAGGTCCTGCCACCGCTGACGATCGAGCGCGAGCTGCTGGCCGAGGGTCTCGACATCGTCGGCAGCTGCCTCGAGGAGGAACTGCGCACCCGCGGCGCCCAGCGGAGTGTCGCGGAATCGAGCGCCAGCCTCTGACGGTGCGCTATCGGCGACTTGCCGTGATAGGCACAGGGAGTCGCCGGCAGCTTCGGGCGCCGGACCATCGAGAATTGAACGGGGATTGACTCAAATCGTGGTACGGGGCGTCGGATGCTCAATGCGCCATCCGGAGGCTATGATGCGAATCGCTGGCTGTCTGTGCCTGATGCTGCTGGGTTGTTCCTCACAGGACCCACAGGTCTCCGAGGAGCCTGTCGTCACCGCCTCCACCGCGGGGGTGAAGCCGGCGTTCGCCGCCGCGCCGGAACCCGCCACCGCGCCAGAGCCTGTGGCCGCGCCCGATGTGCCGAGGGAACAGGAGCCGACAGCGACTGGCGCCGTGCCACCGGCCGGTGCCCCCGCTCCGGCTGTAAAACCGGCCGCGCCAAAACCGGCCCCGCGACCGGCTGCACGAAAGGGGCAGATCATCGAGCCAGCCAACGATGAACCGGCTCCAGCCCCGGCAGCCGCGCCGCTGGAAGCGAAAAAGGTCTCCCCAGGGCCAGCGCCGAACGCAACGCCCAGGGACGACTACGATGCCGCCACCCAGCGCACCCGCTGCAGCGCGCTGGCAGCACACACGCTGCAGATGGTGCAGGCCGACGCGCGCGTGCAGCTCCTACCCGACAGCCTGCGCACCCGCATCGAGGAAGGCGTCAACCAGGAGTTCAAGACCCGCTGCATCAGCGAGCGCTGGTCCAAGGCTGTGATCGACTGCGGCATGAAGGCCCAGGACGAAGCCGCAGCGCGCAAATGCAAGGCGCTGCACGACTCCGGCGGCTGAGGGCCCACAAGGCTTCAGTCCTCCAGGAACATGTCATCGGCCTCGTCGCGCAGGCTCTCGGCGCGATCCTGCGCGATCATCGCGAAGGGCGCCGCGCCCACTTCGGCGGCGAGGACCTCGGCGATCAGCTGGTCGAAGAGGGCGCGATCCTGGAGGTTGAATGCGCACAGCTCGGCGGCCGCGACCTTCATGGGTAGCGCGAGGTCGCCGCCATGGGAGGCCGCCTGCCGCAGCATGGCAAGGCCCGTTTCGGGTGCGCCTCCCAGGGGCTTGGGCATCCAGCAGGTATAGGCGCCCAGGATCAGCGGACCCAGGCCGTCGCGCAGGCGCGGATCGGCAGCCACGGCCCGCTCGAGGAGCAGCCGCGCGGTGGGCACATCGAGCATGGCATCGATGCCCGAGGTGGCACCGAGTAGAGACGCGAAATAGGCCGCGCCGGCCGAAAGTAACGTCTCGCCGTGCTCGGGGCCCACGTGGGTATCGAGCCAGGCCTCGAATTTTTCAAAGCCTTCGCTTTGCTCCGGATCGAAGCCCGCATCGTGATGCTTGAGCAGACACTCGGCCAGGCGCCTCGCAGCACGAACCTCTTCGGCCCCACGCGTCCGCGAACGCTCAGCCCGGCCCTGCTCGTCGGGCATCACCAACCACAAAAGCCCGTTGCCCGAGCGCGCCAGGATCTCGTCGGCCACCTCGCGCTCGCTTTCGCCCACCTCGCAGATGAGCTTCGCAACCGCTGCCGCGGGCGCCGGCTCGGCGGCTGCCGCGGGTTGCGAACCGGACACAGCCTTTTTCCCCACCTCACTCGACGGCTTCTGGGGACCGGCTCCGCAGCCCAGACATAACACCACAAATCCCGTAGCGATCGACCTTCGTAGCATGCCCGCGAGCCAATCACGGCCGGCGCGAAATGAAAAGCCAGCACCGCGGTCAGGGGCTGCAGTGCAGGGGTGCGCCGATGGCGCTGCCGATGATCACGCACATCTCGCCGCCTAGCGCGCTGTCGCTGAACTCGAGAACGCCGTCGCTGTCATTGATGACCGGGCACTCCCACTCGAGCGCATCGCCGGTCTGTAGCTCGAGCGGTCCGCTGTGGCCCCCGTCCACCGAGTGGTCGGGAGCCGCGATGGGATTTTGGGTGATGCTGTCGAAGTGCAGAAACGCCGGCTCGCGCCAGTCGAGCGAGTCGTAGATCTGCTCGCGCACGTCTCCCCGAATGCGATAGGCGCTGAAGCGCGGGGCATGGGCGTGGCGATGGCCGAACATCTCGAGCAATCGAAAGGGACCGGTCGCAGTGCAGCGATAGGGACCAAGGGTGGTCGCGACCCCGGGCGGCACGGCAAAGTCGATGCTGCCGTAGAGAAAAATGTCGCGGACCTCCCTGACGACGGCTTCGGCCGGAACGTAGTAAAAATTCAACCAAACTTCGATCAGCATCGGTCGATCGCTGGGGTTGAAGTAGTGAAGATTGAGGATCAGCGGTCGCCGCGCACGCAGCGGATAGGCCAGCCCCTCATTCTCGGGAGCGACAACGCCCGCCGGTGGCACGTCGCGCACGCTGTTTTGGGAGGTGGCAAGACGCCGGCCGGCGACAAAGCCGACCACCCCCCCCGGCACGAGGTCGTTCTGCTCGACCAGGATCATGTGATGGCCCCCCGGTCGCATGCGGTACTGGCGCTGAAAGAAGTAAATGTCTTCGGGATTGTCGCTGACCAGCTCGAAGAAGTCGTTGCGCTCCTCGCCCGGCTCCAGGATGAAGTGGGGCTCCGGCGCACCGTGGTCTTCAGGGCCCAGATAGACCTGAAAACCCTCGTCGGCCGCTGGCGGCCCCAAACACAGGGAATCGCCGACAAAATCGCTTTCAAACTCACAGTCATGCATCCCGAAAGTTTGCACGCCTGTCAAAACACCTCCCGTGACCGAAGCGCCGGACCCCGCCACCGCTTCGTCCGAAAGCTGCCACTTTCGCTCGCCACCGCATGCCAAAAGCAGCAGCAAAGGAAATACCGCGCCCCACGTAGCACCCCCAGCGCGTTGGACTCGAACTTCCAGCACGCCTCAATTGTGACGCGCCACGCTGGTAGCGAGCAAGGTGGAGAGCGCCTTACGTTGTCGTACTGCAACTCATCAGCGGTCCATGCGAGCCATGGCTCAAGCCCCTTCGCGTAGCCACTGGGCGATGCGCTCGGCAACCATAATAACTGCCAGATGAATATTGGATGATGGGATCGTGGGAAAGAGACTGGCGTCGGCCAACCACAGCCCCTCCACACCGCGCACCCTGCCGTGGTTGTCGGTGACGGCGAAGGGGTCGCTGTCGGGCCCCATCGGCGCCGTACCACACGGGTGGTAGCCGGAATCACAGGCGCGCTTGATCCAGGCTTCTAGGCCGTGGGCATCGCGCAAGCGGGCGCGCCCGGGAAAAAAGGGCCGCACCAGCTCCGACAGCGGGGGGCGCATGGCCAGCTCCGCTGCCAGCTGCATGGCCTCGAGCGCGCAGGCGAGATCCTCGGGCGCCTCGAAGAGCCGTGACTCGATCCGAGGCCGCGCCCGCGGATCGGCCGAAGTGATGTGCAAGCTTCCCACACCCACCGGCTTGCCCACCATGCACATCAGACTCACCAACGGCAGATCCAGGCGCGGCAAGTTCACCTTCGAGCCCGGCTGCAACAACATGTCGCTCCTGTGCGCGCTGCCGCGGGAGGCGTAGCGCAGCACCGTCTGGATCAAGGGATCGTGGCGATCGGTGGGCGCGCCCCAGCGCGGCCGCAGGAAGATCGCGGTGCCCGGATGGTCGAGCAGCCTGCGCGCGACGCCGGGAAGGTCGGCCACGGACTCACAGCCGAGGGCTTCGACCTGGGCGCGCTTGCCGATGCCCGAGCGCAGCAGCAGCGCTGGCGTGCCGATGGCCCCCCCACATAGCACCACCCGATCGGCCCGCAGCGTCTCGAGGCCACCTGCGCGGCCCTTCGCTTCAACTTCGACCCCGCACACGCGCCGCCCCTCGAAGACAAGGCGCCGCACCAGGGTGTCGGCACGGACCACCAGCCGCTCCCGCGCACGCACGCCAGCGTCGAGATAGGCCTCGGCCACGCTGATGCGCCGCCCGTCGATCTTGTTCATGGCGTGGGGGCCGACGCCCGCGCTGCCGGGTCGATTGCTGTCGGGCGCCTCGGGGTGGCCGGCGCCGCGGCAGGCCTCCACGAAGGCCGCCTGCCAGGCCGAGAGCTCGTCGGCCGGATGGCGCCGCAGGGGCAGCGGCCCGTCGCCGCCGTGCCAGTCGTCGGCGAAGTCCAGGTCGCGCTCGAGACGCCGAAACGCTGGCAAGCACGCCTCATAGCACCAGTGCTCGAGTCCCAGCTGGCCCCACTCGTCGTAGTCCTCTGGCTGTCCGCGCAGGGCAATGCAGGTATTGACGGCGCTGGAACCGCCCACCACGCGACCGCGCGGAAAACGCAGGGAGAGATTGCCCCCGCGCGGTCGATGCCGATAGCCCCAATCGTGTCTCAACATGGAGTTACGGCCCCCATCGCGGAGGTCCCGGGGCTGTGCATCCGGCCCTTCGTAGTCCGGACCCGCTTCCAGCAAAATGACTTCCTCTCCAGGACCTTCGCTCAGGCGTGAAGCCAAAACCGCACCCGATGAGCCCGCCCCGACGATGATCAGCCGCTCAACCATGCCCTTGGCGCCATTGACTTCGAGTCAGAACTGAGCTGCCGCTGCCGCGACCAGATCGAGCTGCAGCTCGGAGGCCACGCGAAAACGACTGCCCGGCGCGTCGATGACGGCGCGGTAGGCGGGATTGACGATACCCTCGAGACAGCCGCCCGCGCGCGCATCATTGGCCCCGGCGCCCACCGCCCGATTGCAGGCCGGCTCGCCGCTTATCAGGTGGGGCGTGAGCATCGAGGTCCCGACGCCCAGCCCAAAGCGCACATAGCGGGCCGCGCGCATGGTCAACCCCAGACGCAGTCCCAAGCGAGCGTGGGAACCGACGCGCGTGATGCCGGTGAAGCTCGAGGCATTCAGAGGCTCCGGGCCGCCCGGGGCACGGTCGATGCTCGGCCCGGCCAGCTGCGGATGGATCGAACTCCCCAGTGCATCGAAGAGCGGCGAGTAGTCGCGGCCAGGGCCGGTCAGGGCGGCCTCAGCGCGCAGGTCGATGGCCAGGCGCTGGTAGCGCCCGCGATCTTCCCAGGGGATCACGGCCGCCCCGAGCGTCAACTCGGTGGTCGAAGGCGGCCCATCGTCGGGCACGCCCGCGCGGACGCCCCCGGGTCGATAGTTGGGTGCCGCCTCGCCGATCCAGCGCATACGATGGGAGATGCCGAACAGCGGCGCGACGTAGCGGTAGCGATAGGAGAAGCGGGACTGCAGCGTCAGCGCGTCGAGCCCGCTGCCGATACCAGCGTCGTCGCAGCCGTTGCGCAGGCAGGCGCGCATGGGATTGGAGGTTCCGAGTTCCCCCTCAGCCCGCAGCGTCCAGGTCGCGCCCTGCCCCCCTCGATGCTGATTGGTGGGTGACCAGGCGAGACCGAAGCGTACCGAGGGCACCCCTGAGCGAGTGGCGGAGACCGTGTTTGGCCCGCGATCGAAGAGAGGAGCGATGCCGCCGTCTGCAGCGCCCAGAGGTTCAGACAGCAGCGGACAGTCCTCCTGGCTGCAACCGAGACCGGCGGCGGGCTCCAGCCGTCGCTGCTCGTCGAGGACCACGGGCACGCCCACGAAGGCCATCAGGTCATGGTAGAGGCCGAGTTCCAGCTCTAGCTGCAGCGCGCTCCGAACCAGGCTGTGCTCGCCGAGTTCGACGAAGCGATTTTGCGCGCGCGCATCGGCCGCCCGGGCGCCGGCCCTTTCCCGCTCGATGCGCCCACCGGTCGCCGTGCGCTCGAAACGAAAACTCACGTTCACGTCCCAGACGTCGCCGTCGTCGAGCGCGTCAGCCACGTCCGTATAGCCGATGGGCTCGGCCATCAGGCGCCCATCGGTGGGCGCCCCCTGGGCCGCGGCCGAGGAGGCCAGCAGCAACAGCGGGCCCAGCGCCGATAATGCCCCTCGCTCAGAGCTCTTCGATGTCCGCATCGCTGAGGACCTCGTCGGCCGTGAGCAGTGCGATCTGCTCGCGGGCGTCGCCCAGCTCGTGAGAAGTGTTGCGAAGCCGCTCGCTGAGCACGCCCAGGAAGGCCCACAGCATCTTGACCGCCACATCATGATCCTTGCGCACCAGGTCGAAGAAGTCGCGCCGGCGCATCACCATCAGCCGGCTGTCCTCGGTGGCCGTGATGCTCGCGCTCCGCGGGCTCTTGTCAACCAATGCCATCTCGCCAAAGTGCTGCCCCGGACCGAGCCTGACGATGTCGGTCGAGCCCGAGTGCACGCGCATGCCCCCGTCGAGCACGATGTACATCTCGGCCCCGGACTCGCCCTCCTCGAGCACGCACTGGTTTTCGCTGAACTCGCGAACGTCGATGATGTTCATCACCCGCATCAGCTCCTGATAGGTCAAGTGCCTGAACAGGGGCATGGCATGCAGGGTGTCGACCTTGAGATTGAACTCGCTGGCGAGTCGGTCGAAGCCGGCGGCGGTGTCGGGGACCTTCACCACCACTGCGGTGATGTTGTCCTTGCCGCCGGACTCGTTGGCGTGGTCGATGAACGCCTGGGCGACCTTGTCCTCGGGGATGTCGCGGAAGATGCGCAGGATGTCGGCGTCTTCGACGTATTCGGTCAGTCCGTCGCTGCACAGCAGAAAGCGGTCGCCGGCCAGCACGTCGAAGTCGAGGGTGTCGACCTCTACGCTCTCGTACACGCCCACCGCGCGGGTGACGGCGTTTTTCATGTTGAGCTTGGCGATCTGGTCGGGCTTGAGACGACCGCGCTTGAGCAACTCGTTGATCAGCGAGTGATCCTCGGTCAGCTGGTGCACCGAGTCGTTGCGCACCACATAGATGCGCGAGTCGCCAACGTGACCGATGAAGCCGCGGGTGCCGATCACCAGCAACGCCACCACCGTCGTGCCCATGCCGCGCTTGCTGGGGTCGCGCTGGGCCTCGGCGTAGACCCGCGTGCAGGCCTCTTGGACGGCCTTTTCCATCAGCCGGAGCACCTCGGCGCGGCCGGCCGCGTCGATGCCGCGCTCGAAGCCGATGATGGCGTCGCGCTCGGCCGCCAGCGTCTCGCGCAGGGCATGGACCGCGACGCTGCTGGCGACCTCGCCGGCGGCGTGACCGCCCATGCCGTCGGCGACCACGAAGAGATTGAGCTTGGCGTCGACGAGGAAGCTGTCCTCGTTGCCATCCCGCACCCGGCCGACGTCGGTCAACGGCCAGTACTTGATCGAAGCCTCGCCTGCGCTCACCGTTCACCCCCGGTCGCAACGGCGCGGCGGCGCCGAATCAATCCAAGCGTCAACATTAGCAACCAGGGTACCAGATGGGCGGGCCCGCGGTCTGCAGAAGTGCGCGCGGCCAGGCCGCAGCCCGCCTGGAAGCGCACCGCTTGGCTGGGCTCGAAGCACACGGGTTCGGGCGCCTCGGCCACCTTGCCCACGCCGTCGACGGCCATCAGGCTCAAGCAAATGCGCTGCTCGAGGCGCTCGGCCTCGAGCGCGAAGGCCATCGGCAAAGCGTGCCCGCGATAGCGCTCGCGGGCGCGCAGCTCGGGGGCTTCCAGGCCCGGCGCCTCGACCAGGTAGAGCAGCAGCTCCACCGACCCCTCGTCGCCGTCGTCTTCGATGGCGGGCGCGACCACCTCGATACGGCGCATGTGCTCGGCCACCCCGCACTGCTCCGGGAACGGGCCGACGGCGATGTCGCTGACATTTCCGTCGAGGCCCGGGGGCTCGCGATCGCGATCGCTGCCGGTCTCGAAGACGATCTCGCCGAAGCTCGGTCGCTCGAAGCCCGAGCGGGCCACCGATAGCACATGCCTGGAATCGGGGCGCAGCGGCCCGTCGGGCAGCAGCACCACGGTGCGCGCATCCACCCGCTGCACCTCGGCGGCGATCGCCACGCGGTCGTCGCCATCGCGCTCGCTGTCGTCGCGGAATAGGCACAAAAGCTCGGCCCCGCAACCCGACGAGACCGCGGACGCGAGCTGCTCTTCGAGCCGATCGAGGGCATCGGGGTCCCGATGCCGCACGCGGATGGGCGCATCGATGGCCACCCCCTCTGCACCATCGCCGGGGAACGACTCGAGGTCGGGATCGCCGTCGAAGCGCGTACCTGTGCACTCACCGAGCTGCGCCGAAGCCTCGAAAGCCGGCACAGCGAGCAGCCAAAGGGACAACGCCGCCAGGACCCATCGCATCACGCCGCGAGTATAGCCCCGACCGCGGCGTACAGTGACTCACACTTTCGCCGACGCCGGGCGCCTGTGCTATGTGGCGCAAATGAGCTGGACCCCGCGGGAGCAGGATGGCCTTGCCCTGGCCAGCGTGATCTGCCGCGACAGCGGCGGACAGCGGGCCGCCGCCGGCATCGCCGACAGCGCCCGCGACAGCGCCCTCGAGCGCGCGCACCAGCTTGCGAGCCTGGACTCCAGGGCGCGCCGGGCCTGGGTGCGACGGGCGCTGGAACCACAGGTCCTGCAGCTGGACTCAGCCACGCCCCACCCCCCCAGAGCGCTGGGGCTTCTGGCCGCAGAGCTCCCGCGGGAGCAGGGCCGGGAGGCCGAGCGGCGGGCACCTGCACCGCGCCCCGGTTTCCGGGCGGGAAACGAACTGCGCGCGGTGCTACGCAAGTTGCTGCAGCCACCACCCGAACCCGGCGGAGCCCGGCCATGGCACGACTGATCAGGGCCGACCGCAGCGGCGCCGCCCACCTCCGTGCCGAGGAATTCAAAGCCAGCGAGCGCGCGCGCAGCATCCTGCAGCAGGCCGAACGGCGCGCCCAGGCCCTGCTGCCCGAACTGGAGGCCGCGGCCAGGCGCAGGGCCGAAGCCGCTGCCGACGCCCGCCTGACTGCCCGCCTGCTGCAGCTGGAGGCCGACGCCGACGCGCACCAACGCCGGCTCGAAGCGCAGACCCTCGAGCTGGCCCGGCGCCTGGCCCAGCACCTGCTCGGCGCCGAGCTACAGCAGCGACCGGAGCGTTTCGCAAAACTGGTGGCACGCCTGCTCCGCCGCCTGCGCCACGCCCGGACCGTCACCCTGCGGGTCCACCCGGCCGACGCCGAAAGCCTGACGGCAATGCTGCCCGCCGGCACCAGCTCCGGACTGCGCATCGAGCAAGACACCACCCTCCGGCGGGGCGACTGCATGATCGACAGCGACGTGGGCAGCCTTGACGCACGCCTTCGGACACGCCTCGACGAGCTGTCGCGGGCGCTGGGCACCGATCCGCGATGAGAGCCTCCACCCCGCCATCCCTCGCACCGGCCCCCGGCGCCGAAAGCAGCGCCCCCCCCGAGGGCCCACAACCACGCCCGCGCTTTCCGCTGGCGATCGCCCTCTTCATCGCCACCTTCCTCTCCACCACCTACATGGGCGCCTATTGGGCAGGCGAAGAAGAGGCCAGCGTCATCTCCATGGCGGGCCTGGCCTATTCGCTGCCGCTGATGTCGATCCTCCTGGCCCACGAGCTGGGGCACTACTTCGCCGCCATGCTGCACGGGGTGCGGGCCTCGCCGCCCTTCTTTATCCCCATGCCCTTCATGCCCTTCGGCACCATGGGCGCCATCATCCTGATGCCCGACCGCATCCGCAGTCGCAACGCGCTCTTCGACATCGGCGCCGCCGGACCGCTAGCGGGACTGGCGGTGGCACTGCCGGTCCTTGCCTACGGCATCGCCCAGTCGCCGGTGCTGCCGCTGGACCTCAAGCCCGGCCAACTCCTGATGCAGGAGGGCCACAGCCTGCTCTACAAGGCCATGCTGTGGCTGCTCAAGGGCCCCTTTCCCGAGGGCCACGACATCCTGCTGGGACCGACGGCCCTGGCCGGCTGGGTCGGCCTGCTGATCACGATGATCAACCTGATCCCTGCGGTCCAGCTCGACGGCGGCCACGTGGCCTACGCGCTCTTCGGCGAGCGTCAAGAGCTATACTCCAGGCGCCTGCGCAAGGGGCTTTTGTGGGCGGCGGCGGCCACCGGCCTGGCCTACGGGCTGCCGGCGTACTGGAGGGGCGCGCGTGGCGAGGCGCTCTGGAACGAGGCCTCGGTCGGCATGCAGTGGCTGGTGTGGTGGCTTTTGCTCCGGGTCATGGTCGGCGCCACCAGGCGCGAGCATCCCCAGACCGATCCCGGCCCGCTCTCGCCACGGCGCCGCAAGCTGGCCTGGTTTACCCTCAGCCTCTTCGTCCTGCTCTTCATGCCTGCCTGGCTGCGCGTCAGCACCGTTCCCGGCTGAGCGTCTATTCAAACACCCGAGAGCGGTCCCAGGACCGTCGACCCGAACGACGCGCGCCCGCTCGGGAGCCTCCCGGCCCCGGGACGTGGCCCTTGCCTTTGTCGAGAATTTCGGGCGCCCGGCGCCCCGCTGCTAGCTTCGGTAGGCGCGGAGGCGGCTCCCCGCGCTCGTCATGCCGTGGCCCACCCTTGCCGAATGCCGCTGTTCCGCTCGCTCGTCGTCGCCCTGATCGCGACCGCTGCTGCGCCCACCCCCGGCCACGCCTGGACCCGCAGCTCCGTGGAGTCGGCCCGCGCCGAGGTCACCATCGACGAAGCGGGTCGCAGCCATACGCGCCTGCAGGTGGGCATTCGCATCTCGGGCGGCTGGCTCTCGGAATTCGAGCTGCAGCAGCTCGGCGACGAGGTGCTGCTCGACGCCGAGGCACCGCCGCGCATGACCGACACCGAGGGCCACGTCTACCTACCCGAAGCCGTCGCCCGCGAGGACGGCCGCGTGCTGATCCGCTTTCCCTCCAAAAAGAGCGCCCCCTGGCGTGGTCGCTACCTGCTGGAACTGAGCTACCACAGCGGCAGCCAGAGCCCCGCCGGCATCGAGTCCAGGGGCCGGCGCGTGCGCTGGAGCCTGCCGGCCTGGCGCACCGATCTCTCCGGCGTGGAGCTGTCGCTGCGGGCCCCGGCCGGCGCGCGGTTGCTGTCGGGGAGCGAGAGCGATGACGTCGCGCTACGCACGCGCCGACGCGATGGGCATGTCGAGATGCAGCTACGGCGCCATCAGCTGCCGCGCACGGTGGCCTGGCAGCTGGAACTCGAGCTGCCCGATCGCGCGGTCAACAACACCCACCCGACCGCAGCGACAGTTGCCCCCATGGCGCCCTCCGCGCTCGGCGACCTGTGGCCGCTGGGGCTAGGACTCCTGCTCTTGGCCATCAAACCCCATGTCGCGCGCGCACGGGCCCGTCGGCGCGGCCTGCGCCCCCTGGCCCTGATCCCGCTGTCGCGCAATGGCGAACTCGGCGCCGACGGGATGCGCCGAGTTGGGCTGGGCACCGTATTTGCGGCCATTGGCCTCGTGATCTTGCCGCAGAGCTGGCCCGCGGGCCTTTTCGCATCGCTTCCCCTGGTCGCGTTAGCCATGACTCGTGGTTATGTGGTGGATCCGGCTTCGGCGGCCGCCGGTGGGCTCCACCGCTGGCGCGCGCTCACGGCCCTGGACCGGCAGCGGATCCGCAAGCAGCGCCTCGACGATGTCTTTGGTGCTGCCGCATGGCTCGACGCGACCACGCCGGCCGGCCTGTCGCTGGTGGCCTCGGCCGCGCTACTCGTGCTGACCGCACCGCTCGACACCACCACCACCCTGGAGGGGCTGAGCGCGCTCCTGTTTCTGCTGCCCCTCTTCTTCAACGCCACGCGGCTGTCCGTGGGCCCTTCCCTCGGGCAGGCGATCGCCGGACTCGAAGCCCTGCGCAAAGATCTCGACCTGGCGACTTCACTGCGCGTTCACAGCGAGGCGCGCACGGCGCAGGCGCGGGCGGTCGAGCTGTGGCTGCAGGCGGGGGAAGGTGACGCCAGCGGCCTGCGCAAGCTCGCCATCGGCCTCGCTCCCCGCCCCCCCGGACGCTCCGCCCCCTCTCGACGCCGCACCTTCGCGTGGATCTGTGTTTGCGACGCCGCCAGCCCCTGCGACCTGGCGCTCAGTCGCGAGCTGCCCGACGCGCCCCGGCAACTGAGCCGCGACGGCCGGCGCGTGATGCGGGTGCTGTCGCTCAAACGAGTCGACATCGAACTCTCGAGCCTGCGTGGCTGCCTGCAAGCGGCAACCGCAGCCAGCCACGCGCAGCGCCGCCCGGTGGCGCCCGGACAACAGCCATCGGAAGCGCCGGCGCCAGCACCACGCCCAGCCGAACTCAGCGCGCCCGCTGCTTGAGGCTCGTGACGATCGGGTCGATCTTTTTGAGGTCGCGGGCGACTTCGTCTTCCTCGAGGTCCAGATCGACCAAAGCGGCCTGCACCTCTTCGTAGAGCGCGGTACCCGCCTCCGGATCGTCCACGCACTGACGCGACGTCAGCCCCTGGTGCTTGAGCAAGCCGATCTTGGACATCGCCGTCTCCAGCACCTGGATGCCCTCCCCCAGATAGCCGCGCAGGGTCTCGAGTTCGTCGGCCAGGTTGCCGAAGAGCTCGGGCGAGTCCTCGCGGTGCTGGGCCATCACCTCGGGCGCCACCTGCTCGACCCGCTCGTAGGCCAGGCGCAGCAGCAGCACGTCGTCCACCAGCGACAGCGTGCCGCCGCGGACGCCCGGGATGGTGTTGGTGCCGCTCATCCAGTGCAGCAGCACCCCAGCCACCGCCAGGCGGCCCTCGTCGGGAATGTCGGGGTCGTCCACAAGGCGCAGGGCCGCCTTCAGGTGCTGGGGTAGCCCCAGTATCGCCCCTTCAAGAAATTCGATGAATCGCGCGCGGGACATGTCGTCCGCCAGATGGTGGTATCTAGATTAAATGCCTCGGGTGCCCCGGGGCCTACCCGCGCCACGATGGAGCTTGAGCGAGTCTAGCTCGAAACGCAGCGGAAGTCGTGACCCCTTGCAGCCCTTCGTGCCCGAAGCGGGCGCACGACGGGGCCTGCGAGGGGTGCCTCGCGTTCCCACTTCTCCGAAACCGCGGCAGGGTTTCATGGGCGACCCGATCGATCGGAGTGATCAATCCTTGGGTACCAACTCCAGACCGGCCGGGCAAGCCACCTCGACGCCGGTGGGACCCGAGTCGGTACGCAGAATCTTGAACTCCACGCGCCGATTCTTCTCCCAGGCCTCCTTGTTGCTGGCCGCATCGACCGGGCAGCGCTCGCCGTAGCCGGCGCTGCGCATGCGATTCATGTCCACACCACGCTGTCCCAAAGCTTGGACAACCGATGCGGCGCGGTCGGAGGTCAGACGGATGTTGTAGTCGTCGGCTCCGCGCTCGTCGGCGTGGCCTTGGATCTCGATCATCGTGATCTGGGGATTGCCCATCAAGGTGGCCGCAACCGCGTCGACGATGGGGAAGGACTTGGACAGGATCTCCGCGCTGTCGGTGGCGAAGTAGATCTTCTCCAGGATGATGATCTCGTTTTCCTCGATGATCACGTTGCCGCGGTCGGGGCAGCCGTCTTCATCCTCGAAACCGTTGTAGCTCTCGGGATCGTTGGGACAGCTGTCGTCCACGTCCAGGATGCGGTCCTTGTCGTTGTCGGGATCGGGGCAGCCGTCGGCGTCTTCGAAGTCGTCCTTGTCCTCGGGGTCGTTGGGACACAGGTCGTCGACATCCAGGATGCCGTCGGAGTCGTTGTCGGGATCGGGGCAGCCCTCTTCGTCTTGGAAGCCGTCGCGGTCTTCGGGATCGTCGGGGCACTCGTCGACGTTGTCGAGGATGCCGTCTCCGTCGCGGTCGCCGATATTGCCCTCGGGGCAGCCATCCTTGTCGGAGTCGCCGTCGTGGTCCTCGGGCACCAGCGGGCACTCATCGTCGACGTCGAGGATGCCGTCGCGATCGTTATCGGGATCGGGGCAGCCCTCTTCGTCCTCGAAGTTGTCGAAGTCCTCGGGCTCGTCGGGACAGGCGTCGACGTCATCCTTGTAGCCGTCGCCGTCACGGTCACCGATGGAGGGCTCGAAGATGAAGCCGAGCACACCGCGAATGTCGGCGGAGTTCACGCTCTCGAGCACGCCGACGCCGCCAGCGAGCACCAGGTAGCTGTTGTCCTCGACGAAGAGCTTGAGACCGCCGATGGCCTCGGCACCGAGCGTGCCGGCGCTGGCGTCGTCCATCACCTTGCCCATGTACACGTCGCCGACCAGGGCGGCGGACTTGGCGAAGCGAAAGCTCATGGCAGCGCTGGCGGTGACCAGATCGTTGTACTCGACGTCGGTGGCACCGGTGACCGGCCCTGGACAGGTGGCGTTGGTGGTCTCGCCCATGCTGCCATCGCACATGCCCGGATTGAGCAAGCTGCCGCTGGGCATTCCCATCAAGCGATTGACCGGGGAGACCTGGCCATCGAAGGGCAAGATGGCGCCATCGCCGGAGTTGAAGCGGTAGCCGCCATTGACGCCGATGCGGAAGGCCGGCGCCGGCACCCACTCGACCGCCAGCCGCGGCCAGGCCGCGAAGCCCGGCTCGCCACGAAACTCGCTGGCATCGCCGGTGGGCAGCTCGAGCTGCAGCAGCGCCGCGACACCAAAGGCGTTGGCCTCGTGGCGCAGCAGCCGGATCTTGCCGTGCAGGGTGACGTTGCCCAGGCCCTGGCTGTCGAGGCCCGCGGGCACGTCGTCGTCGTTGTAGATGCCCGGCACCACCGCGCTCGGCCCCTGCAGCACCATGATTGGAACCTGCACGCCGACCACGGCCCGATTGGCAATGCCGTAGTTGAAGTGCAGCGTGCCGGTGATGGCGGTGTTGACCAGGTGATCGGTGCGGGAAAAACCATCCTGCCCGATGCCATCGGCGTCGAACTCCACCGCAGCATTCTCGTCAAACTCGAAGGCCCGGTAGGGCATGATGCCCAGACCCAAGTCGAGCACCAGGCCGAAGCTGTAGTCGCCATCGCCCAGCACGCTGGTGCCATTGGTGCTGATATAGCCCTTGGAATCGATGGCGGGGCGGAAGAGATGGGCGTCGGCCCCGACACCGCCATTGAAGTTCGCGCCCTGGGCTTCGACGGAAGTCGAAACGAGTGCTGCGATCAGTACCGAAATAAGACGAAAAGAATTGAACGTACGCTGCCGGATCATTGACAAGCCCCTGGCTACGCCTGCACGGCTCCGCGCGCCGGGGCTAGCATGTTCCTATTTTGGGTGTCAAACAATGGGTTCGACTGGTTGGCGCGGCCACAGCCCTGGGTGATGCCCCAAAATCATGTGTCGTGCCCCGATCCGGAAGATCTCCAACCGGCTGTGACGCGCGACGGAAGGCGCTTCACTGCCCCAGCAGACGCCGGTAGTAGTCGGCCTTTTTCGCCGTGGGAAAGCGCTGCACGTAGAGATTCATGTTGCGCTCGGCCTGGGCGGCATTGCCAACCGCACGGTAGGTCTCGATGAGCAGCCCCAACTCCTGGGCCGTGCGCGCCCTGCCGTTGAGCGCCCGGATCACGCAGCTGTTGTCGCCGCGCGCCACGCAGGCCTTGGCGATCTCCATCGGCGACTGGCTCGGCTCCCCGCGCGCAGCGGAGGCCGCGGCGGACTTGGCGGACTTGCCACCGCGGCGCGTTCGGGCCTTGGCCGTCGGTTGGGCCGCCTTGGCTTCGTCGACCAGGGCCTGCGCTTCTTCTTTGAGCGTCAGCGGCATGGTCGCGATCTCGGTAACGCTGCGCGCCATCTTCGCAGCGCGCCCCGGCGAACTCGCCAGCTCGACGCGCGCCTGATCGATGCGCGAGCGACCGAGTGCCTCGGTGGCGGCTGCCACCTCGGGACGCACGCGGAAGAGGCTCTGGGGACTGAGACCCGCGAAGGCCTCGTAGGCCGCTTCGGCGTCGCCCCCCTCCAACGCCGCCTTGCCGCGAACGAAGGCCTGCTCTTCCTCGTGGTTGACCTTGGCCGTCATGTGGCAAGCGGCCGCCTCTGACGACTCGGGTTTGAGCTTCAGCGCAGCCGAGGCGTGGGCCATGGCCTCGGCGAAGCGCGCGCCAGCGACCGCCTCGCGGCAGGCTGCGAGCAGCTGTGGGAAGTCGGTGGGAGGCGCCGGCGCGATCGCCTGCTCCGACGGTGCAGGCTCGGTCGGCGGTGTGGGCTCGGCGCTCTCGGTGCCCGGTGGGGACGCTGGGGCCGGACCGATGGCGGTGGCGACTTCGGGCTGCTCGGCCGCGCCGCCGCTGAAGACGATCGCCAGGGCGGCGGCGGCCGCGGCCGCCACGATGACGGCGGCAAGCAAGACCGGTCGTCGGCTCTTGCCGCGCGACGACATCAGCATCGAGGCTTCGCTCGGATCGAAGACGTATTTCTCGTCGGCCCCCACGAAGCGCAGCACCACTTCGCCCAGCTCGAGCATGGCCCCGGGGCGCAGCTCGGCCTCGCCCACGGGCTCACCGTTGAGCAGTAGACCGTTGGCACTGCTCTGATCGGTGACCTTGAATACGCCGTCGGCCACGGTCAACACGGCGTGCTCGCGCGAGACCGAGCGATGGTCGAGGGTGACGTCGGCTTCGGGCGCGCGGCCGATGCTGATCTGACCCTTGTGCGGGATGGTGAACTCGGCGCCGACGCTGACGGGACCGAAGACGATGAGCCGTGCCGGCCGCGGCACCCTCGGTAGCTTCTTGACCGTCGTGGGCTCGGTCTCGCTGACCTCCGTGGAGATGTCGGGGATCTCGGCGACCTCGGCCTGGACCGTGAGCGTGTAGTCGCCGAGTTGGATCTCGTCACCGGCGGCAATGGCGGCCTCACCAACGATGGCTCGCGAGTTCAGCACCACGCCGTTGTAGGAGTCCAGGTCGCGCAGCAGATAGCCATCGTCGACGCGGGTGAGGCTGGCATGGTGGCGCGAGATGTTGCGCTCGGTCAGGCGGATCGTGTTGCCGTCCTTGCGACCGATGGTGATCTCATCACGCACCAGCGGCACCACGGTGGTGGTGCCCTCGTTGTCTGAAATCACGAGCTTGATCATTGCCCTCCCGGGCCCTTCCCCCGGGAACCACGGACCGCGGACGAAGCCCCTGGAAAGCTGCCGGAGTTCGCCACGGAATCCACGATTTCGCTCATGCCTGCTTCGACTTCGGCGGCTTTTGACGGCCCTGGCTCATTCAGCGCTTTTCCAAGGCCGTTTGCCCTCCTCGAAAGGAGCACTACCCGCCCTGGATCGCGCCGAACGCCCTGAAAAACGTTGTCCTGCGCGATCATCTGCCAAAAAACGCAAAAGTCGAGGCTAGCGGGCGCGCCCTCCGGAATAAGCGAGGCCGAATTTGGCTCGCCACCGGACGCCGGTCGAGGCGAACTCAAATGCTACGCAACGCCCCCGGGGTGTCAAATGGGATGTGGGTGAAGCGCTACCCTAGAATTGGGGGAGAGCGTCGCCCTGGCACCGGGGCGGCGGCTGCCGCAGGATGATGCAGCGATGGCAAGCGCCCGCGCAGCGACCGCTCAGGTGATCGTGCTACTGGTGACCGCCGCCTGGGGCGGCTGCGGCGACGACGGCGGGCGGACGGAATTCTTCCGAACGGGGGCCAACGACCCTGCCGACAACAACCCCGACGCCGGTGGCAGCCGCCGCAGCCGGGTCGTGAGCGAGCGCGGCTCCGAGTCTCAGCTACCGGTCGCCGACGAGGTTGTGGAACTGGCCTTCGGCGCCGAGACCGTGCGGCACCGCATCGAGATCCTGGCGACTCCGGCCGCCGTGGACGTGCACATCAACGTCGACACCACAGCCAGCATCGGCGCGGAGATCGACGCACTGCAGCAGGGCCTGACCACGACCGTGACCAGCGGCCTGCGCGAGCGCGTGGCCGACGCCAGCTTCGGCATCTCGCGCTTCGAGGACTTCCCGCGGGCCCCCTACGGCTTCGACGGCATCCGCGAGGGCCAGGACGCCCGAGCCGACACGCCCTTCGAATTGGTCACGCCGATCACCTCCGAACTCGAGCGGGTCGAGAGCGCGGTGGCAACCCTGGACCGACCGCTCGGCGAGGGCGGCGACTCACCCGAATCCTGGGCCGAGGCGATCTACCAGATCGCCTCGGGCGAGGGTTACCGCAGCGGCGGCGAGCAGCTGATCGAGCCCTGGAAGGGCGTTGCGGCAGTCGGCGGGGGCAGCGGTGGTGGCGTCGGCTTCCGCGAGGACACCCTGCGCGTGCTCCTGCAGATCACCGACGCGCCGGCCCACGACCCCGACGACTACCTGCCCCACTTCGCCGGTACGCGATCGCTGCAGGACGCTGCAGAAGCGGCCCTCTTGGCGCAGGTGCGCGTGGTGGGCATCGCCACCGGGGCCTGCGTGCCCACCCCTGAGGAGCCCTGCGAACAAGGCCGCGCCAGCGAGGTGCACCGGTTGGTGCGGGAGCAGCTCGAAGCCCTCGCCCACCGCACCGAGGCCACCATCGAGGCACCCGAGCAGGGCGCCTGCCCCGGCTCCCTCACGGGCGCAGGTCCCGAAGCACAGCAGGGACGCTGCCCGCTGGTCTTCGACGCGGCCCAGGACGGCAGCGGGCTTTCGGAAACGCTGGTCGAAGCCCTGGTGACGCTGATCGAGGATGTACGCTTCGAGCGGGTCGCAGCGCGTGTGGCCGATGACCCCATCGGTTTTGTGCGCACGGTCGAGGCGATCGCAATCGAGCAGGAGCCGGGTCTTTCGCCCGCGGAAACGGCCGATCTGGAACCCGAAGACGCCGTCGATGGCATCGAGGAGAGCTTCGTCGGTGTGCGCCCGGGCACGCGCATGGTCTTCGAGCTGGGCCTGCAGAACACACAGATCGCGCCAGCCAGCGAACCCCAGAGCTTCCGCCTGCGGATCCGGATCGAGGGCGACGCGATCCTGCTCGAGGAGAGGCTGCTGCGGGTGGTCGTGCCGCCGGGCCCGGGCCCCGCGCCGCCCCCTCCGGGGGTCGAGGACGGGCTCGACGCAGGCGCCTGAAAAATCCGCGCCCACGGCCGCGGCGCCGTGCTACCCCTGCGCGCGCCCGGTGGACGGGCGCGGCGAGTATTCGGAGATCATGACACAGACCCTCGGAATCATCGGTGGCAGCGGCCTGTACGCCCTGGAAGGGCTCGAGGCAGTGGAAGAAGTTCAGGTCGAGACGCCCTTCGGGGAACCGTCGGATGCGGTGCTGCGCGGCCGACTGGGCGAGACGACGCTGCTGTTTTTGCCACGCCACGGACGCGGCCACCGGGTCGCCCCCCATCGCATCAACTACCGAGCCAACGTCTTCGCGCTCAAGGCCCTGGGCGCCCAACAGGTCGTGAGTGTCTCGGCGGTGGGCTCGCTGCGCGAGGAGCTACATCCGGGCGACTTCGTCCTGGTCGACCAATTCATCGACCGCACGCGCAGCCGCGCCAGCACCTTCTTCGACGACTTCGGCATCGTCGCCCACGTGGGTTTCGGCCATCCCGTAGACGCCGCGCTGCAGGGCGCGCTGGCGCAGGCGGCGCGCGGCGTCGGACTCGAACCCAAGCTGGGCGGCACCTACGTGTGCATGGAGGGGCCGCAGTTTTCGACGCTGGCCGAGTCCCAGCTCTACCGCAGCTGGGGCGCGCACGTCATCGGCATGACCAACCTTCCCGAGGCCAAGCTCGCACGCGAAGCGGAACTGCCCTACGCCACGGTGGCCATGGTCACCGATTACGACTGCTGGCATCAAAGCGAGGAGGCGGTCACGGTCGAAGCCGTGATCGCGGTGCTGCAGGCCAACGTTGAACACGCGCGCAAGCTGATCGGCGCGCTGCTGCCACGGCTGCCAAACCCGGCGCAGAGTCCGGCAAGTTCGGCGTTGAAAGATGCCATCTTGACGGCCCCCGACAGCATCGACGCGGACACGCGAAAGGCGCTCGCGCCCCTGCTGGGTCGCTATCTGCCGGCCTGAAGTGCCGGCGCTGACAATCGCTGTCAGCCCACGGCTGCGAGCGGCGCCGGGACCTGACTCAGGGGCTCGCCCTGGTGCTTTCGCCGCACCTCGGCCACCAGATGCAGCAGCTCGTCCCGGTCGACCAGACCCGCGTCGAGCAGAGCCTCCATGTAGCCGTCGGCCCGCGCCATCAGGCGCACCTTGCCGGCATGAAGCTCGCCGCGCGCGCGTGCATCAATGGACTCGCCCAGCAGCGCCTGCAGTTTCGAGATCAACTCTTCGTAGCCCATGGTTGGCCTCCTGCCAGCCATGGATGCCTGCGGCGATCGCCGGGGTCAAAAAAATGGGTTGTGCCGGGGGCGGGACTCGAACCCGCACGCCACGGGGGCGAGCGATTTTAAGTCGCCTGCGTCTGCCATTCCGCCACCCCGGCAAGTGGTGCGGGCGCCACCCTAACACAGCCGTGCGGGTGGCGCCGCAGCACAGCGGCACGCCGCGGGTTCAGGCCTCCATCGGAGGCGGCATCTGCGGGCCCGGGATCTCGGCCCGCACCGACTTCACGTCGTTGTTGCGGTCGACCAGGATCACCTTGGGCTCGAAGGTGCGCGCTTCCTCGGTGTCCATCTCGCCGAAGGTGGCCAGGATCACCAGATCGCCGGGCGAGTTGCCGTGGGCGGCGGCACCGTTGATGCAAATCACGCCCGAGCCGCGCGGCCCCGGCAGCGCGTAGGTCACGAGACGCGTGCCCTGGGTGATGTTCCAGACGTGCAACTCCTGGTTGGGGAGGATGTCCGCAGCGTCCATCAGGTTCGCGTCGATGGTGCAGCTGCCCTCGTAGTCGAGGTCGGCGTGCGTGATCACGGCGCGATGAATCTTCGACAGAAACATTCGGCGGCGCATTCGGCTGTCCTTTCCGCGCCAGTAGCGTCCCAATACGGGTACACCCAGGCGATTGCGTGAAATCTACATGCTGTCAAGCGTGTGGGCAAGTGTAACCCGCTCGCGTGGGTGCGTCGGGCGATAATTGCGGCCGTTGCCCCCGTGACGAGCCTCCCCCAATCGTGGTAGCGGCCGACCATCATGCCTGCACCCACCCTCGAACCGCCGCGCGGCAGTCGCTTTGGGCAGGTCTTCGTACCGCTTTTCGTGCTGCTCGTGGGGCTTCCCGCGGCAGCCAACCTCTACGTCGACCTGCGCTGGTTCCGCGCCCTGGGCCACACCGACATCTTCGCCACGGTGCTGAGCACCAAGTGGGCCCTCGGTGGAGCGCTCGGCGCGGGCGTGGGCCTGTTCGCGCTGGCCAACCTGCGCGTGGCCTTTCGCTTTTCCGAGGGACTGTCGCCCCTCTACCTGCACGATCCCGACGGCGTTCCGCGGGTGGACCTGGGCCGCGCCGCCCAGCGGCTGGTGTGGCCGGTGGCCATCATGCTGGGGCTGCTGACGGGGCTGTTCAACTACCGCCACTGGATGACCTGGCTGCTGTGGACCCACGCCGGCGAGTTCGGCCACCTCGATCCGATCTTCGGCCGCGACGTGGGCTTTTACATGTTCCAGCTGCCGCTGCTCGACAGCGCTTCAGGCGTGGCGATGTGGGCGCTTTCGGTGAGTCTGCTCAGCTCGACTGCGGCCTACGTGGCCCGCGGCGCGGTGGCCGTGGGCGAGGGCCATACGGCGCTGCACCCACGGGCGCAGCTGCACCTGGGTGTGCTGGGCGCCGCCATGATGGCGCTCCTGGCCTACCAGGCCTACCTGGACATGTTCCACACGCTCTACTCCACCACCGGGCCCATGGTGGGCGCGAGCTACGCCGACGTGCACGCCAAGCTGCCGGCCCTGCGCATCAAGATCGGAGTGGCGGCGGTGGGCTCGCTGCTGCTGCTGGTGGGAGCCACCCGCGAGGGCTTCGCGCTGCCGGTTCTGGCTGGCGCGCTCTACATCCTCACGCAGCTCGGTGTGCAGTTCTACCCGAGCATGGTCCACAAGTTCAGCGTGCTGCCCAACGAGTTCGAGCGCGAGAGTACCTTTCTCCAATTCAACATCGAAGCCACGCGGCGCGCCTATGGCCTCGACGCGGTCACCGAACGCGAGCTGTCGGTCGAGGACACCTTGACGGCCGAGTCGATCGCGAACAACGCCGCCACCATCGACAACATCAGGCTGTGGGACCACCAACCGCTGCTGGACACCTTCGCCCAGATCCAGGAGATCCGAACCTATTACGACTTCGCCTCGGTCGACAACGACCGCTATATGATCGACGGACAGCTGCGGCAGACCATGCTCTCGCCGCGCGAACTGTCGGTCAGCAGCCTGCCCAACCGCACCTGGATCAACGAACGCTTCACCTTCACCCACGGCTACGGGCTGACGCTCGGCCCGGTCAACGAGGCCACCCCCGAAGGGCTTCCGGTACTCTTCATCAAGGACATCCCTCCGACCTCGGCCACCGACAGCCTGAAGGTCACGCGCCCCTCGATTTACTACGGTGAGCTATCCAACGATCACGTCTTCGTGCGCACGCGCGGCCGCGAGTTTCACTACCCCTCGGGCAGCGGCAACGTCGAGACCGATTACGACGGCAAGGGCGGCATTCGTTTCGACTCGACCCTGATGCGGCTGGCGATGGCCACCAAGCTGGGCTCGCTGAAGCTGCTGCTGAGCAACGACCTCGACTCCGACAGCCGCGTGCTGTTGCACCGCAACATCCTCGAGCGGGTCGGACGCGTGCTGCCCTTTCTCTCCATCGATCCCGACCCCTACATGGTGGTGCGCGACGACGGCACGCTTGCCTGGATCATCGACTGCTACACCACCAGCAACCGCTACCCCTACGCCGAATCGTCGCCCGACTACCGCCTCAACTACATCCGCAATTCGGTGAAGGTCATCGTCGACGCCTACGACGGCGGCGTCGAGATCTATATTTCCGACCCGAGCGATCCGCTGATCAGTGCCTGGATGCGCACCTTCCCCAGGACCTTTCACAAGCTCGAAGAAATGCCCGCCGACCTGCGGCGACACGTGCGCTACCCGGAGCTGATTTTCCGCATCCAGACCGAGACCTTCACCACCTACCACATGGGCCAGGCCCAACTGCTCTACAACCGCGAGGATCAATGGCAGATCCCGTCGATCAAGATCGGTGAAGCGCGCCCGGAGATGAAGCCCTACTACACGGTGATGAAGCTGCCAGGTGAACACGAGGCGGAGTTCATCCAGATGCTGCCCTTCACGCCCAAGCGCAAGGAAAACCTCGCGGCCTGGATGGTGGCGCGCTCCGACGGCGATGCCCTGGGCGAGCTGGTCGTCTACCGCTTCCCCAAGGACCGCCTGGTCTTCGGTCCTCAGCAGGTGGTCAACCGCATCAACCAGGACGCCGAGATCTCGAGGCAGATCTCGCTATGGGACCAGCGCGGCTCGCAGGCGGAGTTCGGCACACTGCTGGTGATTCCCATCGAGGGCTCGCTGATCTACGTGCGGCCGCTGTATCTCCGCTCCGAAGGCGGCAAGATTCCCGAACTCAAGCGCGTCATCGTGGTCCACGAAAAGCGCATCGCCATGAAGCCCTCGCTGCGCGAGGCGATGGAGGCCATATTCGGCGAGCCGGACCAGGCCGGCACACAAGCGGCGGACGAAGCACCGGCTGACGGAGCGACAGAGCAACCTACCGGCGAAAGCGCTGGCGCCGTGGTCGCTGCCACCGGCGGCAACCAGGTCTCTAAGGACGGCCCCGAGGCGGTGCAGGCCCTGCAGCACTTCGAGCGCGCCGTGGCCGCCCAGCGCGCCGGCGATTGGGCCAAGTACGGCGAGGAACTCGACGCCGTCGAGCGCCTGTTGCGCAAGCTGCAGCCCACCAGCAAGCCGGCGCTCCCGCCGCCGCCCCCTGTGCCGGCCTCTCCTGGGCCGGCCCCCACATCGACCCCGAAAACCGAAAAGCCTACTGCTGCACCTGCTCCGGCTCCTCGTTGACGAGCGACAGGCCCACCAGAAAGCCGTCCGGGTGCTCCCTGACCCAGGCGACGCGAGCC
Source organism: Myxococcales bacterium (assembly GCA_029880325.1). GTDB lineage: Bacteria > Myxococcota_A > Polyangia > Polyangiales > JAFGIB01 > JAOUOP01. The sequence continues at coordinate 66,335 of JAOUOP010000024.1, forward strand.
AACTCGATGGTTTTGCCCTGCTCGAGCTGGACCTCCAACACGCACATGGCATCGACCTGGAGCTCGCGGTCGATGGCCACGCGCATCCCACCTTCACTTACATTGATCACCACCCCGTGGGCGCTGACAGGCTCAAGCACCTCCACGTCCGCATTGAGCGGAAAGCGCCGACCCTCGCGCCTGACCTGGGGCGGATCGGACCCGTTGGCATCATCGCTCATCGCTACCAGCTCCAGCCCCAGTGTCGCGCCGACCTGAGAAGATTACCAGTTTGAAGTGGCGCCTGCTGACTCGGGCCCGCGCCGCTCCCGTATCATTTGCGGGGTGCGGCTCGACGGTGTTAAAGTTGGGGAAGATCGCGACCGGCCGAGAGCCAGACGTAGATGCAGGGATTGACCAAAGACGCGCTTGCCGCGGCCATGGGACAGGCCGGGCTGGAGATCTTCAGCACGGCCGGGAGCGAGCTGCGGCTGGCCGAGCGAGTGCGCAGGCACCTGATGGACTCGGGCGTCGTGGTAGCGGTCGGCGAGGCAACCGAACTGCGGCTCACCCTACGCGGTCAGCGCTCGGACTTCCCCACCGCGCCCGAGACCGAAGTCTACGAACGGGTTCGGGCCGTCCACGGCGCCACCCTGGAAGAGCGCGGCTTCCGAGAAGTGTCAGCCGCCAGCCGCACCATCACCAATCCGGTCGACGAAGCCCAAACCCTCGACGTCTGGTACGAGCTCACCTTCGCCAAGCCCGTCAGCGACGCCGACAGCGCGATCGAGGATGTGCGTTGGGCCCTGAAGGTGCCCAAGTGCATCGATCCTTGAGGCTTTGGTCGCGACGGACGAATCCACGGCCTCCCGTCGCGACGTCGCGACGTCGCGACCGTGCGGGTCCGGGCGGACAGTATTTGAAGGGCGGCGCGGGTGCGAAGCGCTCGACGCCCGAGTTGGCGGGGGTGGGACGCCCTGAAAGACACCACAGCCTGGAGTCTTTGAGAACAGCCAACCAGTGACACCAAAAGTGGCTACAGGCCAACAGACTCTTCAGCCCCTGCCGTCGATGCCGCCCCATGCCGGCACCAGCAGCCCGAACTCCGCGACCACCGACCGCACCTGAGCGAGTGGCGCCGTCATGCGATGGACTGCCCGGATTGCGGTCCATCGCATGACGGCCCGGGACCGCGACTGGAGCCGTGAACGCGTCGCGTGCATCGATGTCAACGATCGGGCTAGATGTGCTCGGCGGGAGTGCTGAGCCGATGATCGGGGTCGATACGATGCCAGATGCAAGGACGGCCTCCGCGGGAATACTCCGTGTATTTCAAGGGGGCCGGACACCGCAGCTTGCGCCGTAGCGGTCCCGAGAGCGGATCATGACTCCCGCCGGGCACACCTAGGCCCTAAACAAGCGCATGTGGAGGATGAGCTGCGCAAAGATGTTGTGAATCAGCGGTTTGCGAAAAGCGCAGGCGCACCAGGAGGAGCGTTGAGCATTTTCGCGAGCGCCTGAACGCAAGAGATTTGTGGAGATCGCCCGTAACATGCGCTTGTTTAGGGCCTAGGTGGGTGCTGATCGGCGACTGAGAAAGCGACGGTCCCACCGGGCGGCCTCAGCGGGGGGTACACACGCAGAGCACTGCTCTGCGCTCGCACTCTGCGGCCCTGAACGGTCGCGCTGATCGCGATTGAACTCCTCGTGGTTGTGGCGCAGCACAAACGCTATGCTTGGTTTGCAGATCACAGGCGATCCGATCGGCGAGCGAGGGTGTTTCGCAACGTTCCGGTCGCCCCCCATCCGCATCAACACCAGCGAGCAACCTCGAATGGCCCGTCTTGTTGAAGAGGTCACCGGTCTGGCGAAGCGTGGCATCTTGTCGCGAGCGCGATGGAACGATGCTTGGCCCGGGTGGTTTCTGGCCGCCGGTGTGGTGCTTCTCTACGGCGACGTATTGCTGACCGACAGCACGCTTTTCCTGCGTGACATCGGTCCCTACAACCTCCCGGTCAAGGAACTCTGGCGCGACCGCGTGCTGCACGGAGGGCTGCCGCAGTGGTTGCCGAACCTTGGGCTGGGGCTCCCCTACCTCGCCGATCCTGCCAACCACTCGCTGTACCCTCTGAACGCGATCATGCTGCTCCCGTTTCCCTGGGGGCTCGAACTATTTGTCTTCGCGCACGTGATCATTGTGGGCATCGGCACGGTACGCCTGTCCCGCACGCTCGGTTCCGGTTCGATGGGGGCATTTGTCGCGGGTGCGAGCTTCGGATTGGGGGGCTACGTATTGTCGCTTGCGACCACGAATTTCTTCTACACCACGTCGTCAGCGTTCCTTCCCTGGGTGATCTGGGCCTCGCTGCGGCTTCGGACCGCCCCCCATGCAGGTCGCGGCGTGGCATTGCTGGCGGGGCTACTCGGCCTGCAGTTTCTAGGCGGCGATTTTCAGGCCGCCGCGATGTCCATCGGCATGGGGTGACTCTGGTGATGGTGGCGCCCAGGGCGGCGAACGGGACGGGCTCAACGAGCTCGAGCGAGCCACAGCGAAGATCCTCCCAGGTGGCGCTTCTGTGCGGCCTCGCACTCGCGTTGAGCGTCCTGGTGGGAGCCGCCCAAATGCTCCCAGCCTGGCTGTACTTGCCCCATTCGGTACGCAAGTTCGGAATTTCACTGCAAGACGCACAGCTGTTCTCGACCCACCCACTTCGACTGCTGGGCGTAGTCGCGCGCCATCCCTGGGCAGGGCCGCTGGACCCTGTCTACTGGGGGGCTAGCTGAGACGAAAATCCCCGCCGTTGCCGTATTGGCCGACCAATACCTCGAAGGCTGGAGCGCAGAGGTCGACGGCCAACCGACCAAGCTCTACCCGATTGACTCCGTGTTCCGAGGCATCGTTGTCGGCCCCGGGCGACACAAGATCGTCCACCGCTATCGCACGCCCGGGCTCACCGCCGGACTGATATCGCTAGCACTCGGGCTGTGCTTGATCACGCTCGTGGCCTGGCGCCTGCGGGGATAAGGGCTCGCGAAACAATAACTTCCCCCTTTGGTGCGTGACGGCGGAGTGCGGTCGGGACGGCGCCCGGAGGACAATCCGCAGTCGTACCCGAGGTACATCGAGGAATTCTTCGAGGCCGCACGGCCCGAGCGTGCCCGCCGGTGCGTGCCAAAGGGGGAAGTTATTGTTTCGCGAGCCCTAAGTTCAGCTGGCCCGGATTGCTCATGGAGGTGCATATCTCACGGCATCGTGAACACTGAACGCACCGCGCCTTGGCGCGGCCCCGCGCCCGTTCCCGCTCCGAAACAGCCCAACTTTCGGACACCACCTGCACCCTGGTTGCAGCAAACGTGCCGCCCCGACCCCCGCGGTCGCTGTGCCGGCGCAACGACCACCTTCTTCGAGTGACTCGCAAACCCAATCGAGCAAGATGCCTGGCGCACGCTTTCGGCAAGCAACCCAGACCGCGACTCCAAGCCCGGACACCGTGCGGGAGCCCCTCCCCAGCAATCCACACAGCGGACACGAAAAGGCCGCGGATGATGCCTCACCCGCGGCCCATTCTTGACTAAATTGAGCCGGCGTTCCGAGCCAGTGGCTCGAATTCGCCAGCGTCCCCTGGGGATTACTCCTCGACGCGGCAGACCTTCTCGGCGAACAGGCCCTTGGGCCCTTCCTTCAACTCGAATTCGACCGTCTGGCCCTCTTCGAGGGTGCGGAATCCTTCCCCGGTGATCTGCGAATAATGCACGAAGACGTCGTTGTCATCCTTCTTGATGAAACCGAATCCCTTCGCGTCGTTGAACCACTTGACTGTGCCTAGAGCCATTTACTTCTTCCTCCGAACTTGCGGCGATAGCCGCCTCTCCAAAACCCGGATGACGGTGCTGCGCTCAGCGTCTTGCATAACCCCCAGGTAAATCGCCAATGCCAATGTACCGCGAACTCGACATACAGGACCCCCGAGCAGCGCACAGCAGCGTAACCCCAGGGTGTGAGCAGTCAAGGGGTTGCCGCGCTTCTTTTCAACGGAAGCCCTAGATGGTGGCGACCGGCCCCAATGGTTGTGGGCGCTGCTCGGACCCGAAGCGCCAAGTAATGAAATGTGCGCCGAACGCGCACATTTGCCGGCAACGATGGGCTGTTTTAACTTATGGTTGGAGGCGATGACAGTGCCAAGTGTCGCCGTGTCGCGCGAAGGACCAGCGGTCGTGCAGGCGGCTCGGACGGCTGCGCCAGACTTCCACCTGCTCTGGCTGCAAAAGATAGCCACCCCAAAACGGGGGGCGCTCCACCTGCTGCTGCTCCGCGAAGCGCGCCTCGACATCGGCGAAGCGTGCCTCGAGGGCGGCACGGCTTTCGATGGGGCGGCTTTGCTCCGAAGCCCAGGCCGCCAGCTGACTGCCCCGGGGCCGGGACGCAAAGTAGGCGTCGGAAGCGGCCGCGTCGAGGCGCGAGACCGGCCCGTGGGTGCGAAACTGAAGGTCCAAAGTGGCCCAGTGGAAAGCCAGCGCCGCCCGCGGCAGCCGCTCCAGTTGTTCGGCCTTGGGGCTTCGGTAGTTGGTGAAGAAGGCAAAGCCGGTGGCATCGACCTGTTTGACCAAAACGAAGCGCACGGCCGGAAGCCCCTCCGGGGTCACGCTGGCCAGGGCCGCTCGACTGGGGTCGAAGGGCTCGGAGGCCCGGGCGCGCTCGAAGGCCTCCCGGAACCATACGATCGGGTCATCGAAGGGCGGTCGCTCACTCATGGCTTCGGTCATGCCCCCTTGTAGCGCGCCCGGCCAGCCGCAGCATCGCCGCCCTCCCTCACGCGGCCACGAGAAATGCAAGAACTGACACACAAAGTGCGCAATTTCCGTCCATTGGGGCGCAAATTGCAAAATGGGTGTGATACCTTCCGCGGCTGTGGATCCCATCGCCGAGCAGTTGATCGCGCGGCTTCAGCGCGATTCGGCCGATGCCGCAGCCTATGAAGAGCTGAAGGGGCACTATCGGCTGCGGGGCGACCTGCCGTCGCTGGCCAACCTGCTCGAGGGCTGGGCATCGACTCACCCCGACCATCCAGAGCAGGCCAGCGACGCCTTTTGCGAGGCCGCAACCACCGTGCTCGAAGGCCTGGCGGACCCGCCGCGGGCCAAGCGGCTGTACCAGCAGGCGCTGCATGCCAACGTGCTACATCCGGAAGCGGGACGGCAACTGCATGCCTTGCTGGAGCAGCTGGGCGACTACCACGAAACCACCGAGTTCCTGGAGGGCTACGCCCGTGCGCTGGGCGAAGCCGGCGCAGATGGCGGCTACGTGGGGCAGCTCTTCCACCGCCTGGGTGAGATCTACGACGAGCAATTCGGCCAGGCCGAGGCTGCCCAGGCCTACTACGAACACGCCAAGTTGCTGCGCTCCAGCGCCGGCACACCCTCCCCGACGGCAGCGAGCTCGGCGCGCGTCCCAGGGGCGATGACCCATGCCGTCACCGGGGGCCCCGAGGAACGGGCCGACACGCTCGAGCGCCAGGCCGACGCAGCCGGCACCCCCCAGGCCCAGGTGGAGCTGCTGTGCGAGCTGGCCCGCCTGCGCTGCGACGAACTTTCGGACCTGGACGGCGCGGTGATCGCCCTGCGCCGCGCGCTGTCGGTGGTGCCGGGGGACGTCCAGGTGATGCACCAGCTGGCCAGCTGCCTCTTGGCCCGGGCCGAGCGGGGCGAAGCCAGGGCCGCCGCCGCCGACCATCGCCGGGTGGCCGAACTCTTTTATCAAATCGCCCAGGGTGTCGCGGACGCACAAGCGCTGGAGTTCCTGGAGTCGGCACTGCAGGCGGCACCGGCCCACGACGGTGCCCTGTCGCTGCTCGAGGAGCTTGCGCCACGCCTGGGACGCGAGGATCTGCTGGCCGGCTACTGGGTGGCCTTCGTGGGCGCGGCCCCGGAGGGCGAGGAGTTGGACGAGCGCCGGGTGCGCCTGGGCGAGGCCTACCTCTCGGCCGGGCAGCTCGACGATGCCCTCTATTGCCTGCAGCCGGCGGCCGAGCACGGCCACGTCCATGCCAACGAGCTGCTGCAGCAGCTCTACGCGCGCCAGGGTCGCGAGGCACCCCGGGGTGCCTCGGCGGCGGCGACGACGGCGGCTGCAACCCTCGAAGCGGCCGAAGGTGCCCCCGAGCCCACACGCCCCGACCGCAGCCGGCTGCCGACCACGCGCCCGCCGGCGCGCCGTAGCGATACGGAGCTGGCGCGCGACGCCGCCCACGTCGGGCAGCTGCGGCGCCAGGTCCACGACCTGATCACCGCGCGCCGCCACGACGAAGCCGCCGATGCCGCGCGCGCCATCCTCGACATCGACCCCAACGATCCCGAGGCCTTCAACCTGCTCGAGGGCCACTACCGCAAGCGCCGCGACTACCCGGCCCTGCGCGACCTGCTACTGGCCTCGACCCGCGTTCCTGGCCTCTCGGTGGACGCGCGCAAGCTGCGGCTGCGCGAGGTCGCCACCCTCTCCGAGTCCAAGATCCGTGACACCGAAGCGGCGATCTCGGCCTGGCGCGGCGTCGTCACCCTGGACCCGGCCGACCGCGACGCCACCAAGAGCCTCAAGCGCCTGCTCAAGCGCGCCCAGCAGTGGGACGAGCTGGCCGGCGTGCTGGAGCGCGAGGCCCTGTCGGCTACCGACGTGGGCGACAAGAAGGCGCTGCTGCGCGAGATCGGCCTGATCCATCGCGACCGCCGCCAGGACATGGCCGAGGCGGCCGACGCTTTCCGCCAGCTCTACGCGCTCGACGAAGACGACGCCGCGATACGCGACGACTTGATCGCGCTGCTGCAGCAGATCGACGCCTTCGAGGAGCTGCCGCCGCTGTTGCGCGAGCGTATGGATTCGCGCAGCGAAGCGCGCGACAAGCTGCGCGACGCGCTGGTGCTGGCCGAGGTCCTGCATGAAAAGCTCGCCGACCACGACGGGGCCTTCGAGCTGTGCGAACAGATTCTGACGCTCAAGCCCGGCGACAAGGGCGCCTTCGATCGCATGCAGCGCATCGACGAGGAGTCGGGCAACGCCACGCGGCTGCTCGGCACCCTGGAGCGCCGCGTGGAGCTGGCGCCCAAGGGCGACCGCCCGGGTCTGCTGCAGCACATGGCCACCCTGGCCGACGAAGAACTGGGCGATCTCGACAAAGCCGCCGAGTACCTGGGCGACGCCCTCGACCTGGCCCCCAAGGACCGGGAGACCCTCAACCGCCTGGTCGAGATGTTCGAGCGGGCCAACCGTTACGAGGACCTGGTCGAGCTGCTGCGCGAGCGCGCACTACTGGAAAAGTCGGCCAAGAATCGCGTCGACCTGATGCGGCGTATCGCCGGGCTGCTCGGCAACTTCCTGGGCGACGAGCAGGGCGCCGCCGAGGCCTACCAAGAAGTGCTGAAGGTCGAAGAGGACGAAGAGGCCCTGCGCTTTCTGCGCGAGGTGGCCACCCGTAGCGACGATCCGGCCGCCCTCTCCGACCTGCTGCAGCGACTGTCGGCGCTGCTTTCCAAGCAGCTCGAGGCAGCCCAGCAGGGCCCAGCAACCGGGGCGGACGGCGAGCAGTCCGAAACGCCCGCCTCGCTCGCAGACCAGACCGAGGAGATCCGCGACCTGCTCTACGACCGCGCCGTACTGCTACAAGAGCGGCTGCAGCAGCCCCAGGAGGCGGCCGCGGTGCTCAGGAGGCTGGTCGAGGAGCTGGCACCCGACTTCGATCCGGCCATCGAGCTGTTGGTCGAGGTGTGCGAGGCCATCGACGACCGGACCGGACTGGCGGTGGCCCTGGAGCGCAAGCTGCAGCGGGAGGCCGACGCCGAAGAGCGGCTGCCGATGGCCAAGCGCCTGGCCGACATGGCCGAGGGTGAATTGGCCGATGCGGCGCTGGCCGAACGGGCCCTGAGCCGCTGGAGCCAGGACGAAGAACGCAACCCGGAGCCCCATCGGCGCCTGAGAGCGATCTTCGAACGCGGCGAGCGCTGGCAGCCGCTGGTCGAGACGCTCGACGCCCTGGGCACCTGGGAAGACGATTTCGAGGTCCGCGATGGTGCCGTTCTGCAAGCCGCGCGGCTGGCCTTCGAGAAGCTCGACAACGCCGACGGTGCCTGGAATCGCCTGCTGCCCCTGGTCGAAGAGGGCCACGAGGCGGCCTCCACGCTGCTGCAGGAAGTGGCCCAGGCCAGCGGACGCCAGGAGGCGATCGCCGCGCTGCACGTGCGTCTGGCCCAGGACGTCGAAGACCCGCACCTCCAGGGCTTCCACTGGCGCCAAGCCGCCGGCGTCTACGAGAACCAGCTCGACAACGACGCCCAGGCCTTCGAGGCCAGCCTGCGGCTGCTCGCCATCGACCTCGAAGACCAGCGCGCGCTCGAGTTGGTGGATCGGCTCGGTGGTAAGACGGGCGCCTTCAAGCGCCTGAGCCAGGTCTACGACCGCCTGCTCAAGGGCGCGACGACCGACACCTCCAAGGTGAGCTTGCTGCGCCGCCACGCCAACCTGCTGGCGGGCAACGAGCCCGACGAAGCGCTCGACCGGGTGCTGCGCGCCTGCGCCCTCGAGCCCGAGGACGAAGCGCTGCTATCGCAGGCCGAGGAGCTGGCCCAGCGCACAGGGCGCAGCGAGGAGATGCTCGTCGTCTACGACCGGCGACGGGCCAAGAGCGAAGACGCGGCCGGTCAGCTGACCGAGGCCCTTCGTGCAGCCAAGCTTTGTCAGACGATCGACGAGGACGAACGGGCCCAGCAGTACCTCAAGACCGCGCTCGCGGTCGCCGCCGAAGACGGGGAACTGGCCGAACGCGTGGTGCAGGCCGCTGACGAACTCGATGCGAACGCCGGCAGCAATGTCGAGCGGCGCCACTTGCGCGCCCTGGTCCGCGCCCACGGCGAGTTGGCCGAGACGGCGCCGGCCGAAGACGGGGCGCTGTTGGTGCTGCGTGCAGCCTCGCTGATGGGCGACAGGCTCGAGGACAAGCGTGGGGCCTTCGACATCCTGCGCCAAGGCACGGCACGGCTGCCGCTGTCGGAGCCACTCTATGAACGCTTCCTCGCGTGCGCCACGGAGTTGAGCCGGCTCGATGCCCTCGACGCCCACCTGTCGCGACTGGTGGATGAAGCCATTGACTCCGAGTCAACCGTGGCATTGCTGAAGCGACGGGCGGCGCTGCTCGAAGGCCCCCTCGGGCGCGCGCGGGATGCCTCCACGGTGTACGCGAAGCTGCTGCAGTTGCGTCCCGACGACGAAGACATCGCGCGCCAGCTGCGCGACGGGCTCCGCGCCTCCCAGCGCTACCAGGATCTGCTGATCGCCCTGGGCAAGCAGCTGCAGCGCAGCACCGACCCCGACCAGCGGATTCAACTGCTCAAGGAAATCGCCTACACCTGGGAGCGCGACCTGCGCAATCGCTGGGAGGCGCTGGACGCCTGGAAGGCCGTGCTGGGTCAGGACGGCGAGGACGAAGAGGCCATCGAGGCCATCGAGCGGCTGGAGAAGGGCCCGGGACTCGCTCAGCCGCAGGCGCCGGCAGACGAAGACGCGCAGGATGCTGACGCGGAAGGCCCGGACGAAGACGAAGACGAAGCGGGCGACGCGCAGCTCGCAGCGCCCCCCGCCGAAGCGTCGTCGGAGGACGGGGACGAAGTCGCAGAACGGGCTGCGGGCGAAGCCCCCCAATCAGCCGCTCAGGATACGGTCGACGACGATGCAACCGACCGGGCAGAGGTCCGGGACGAAGAAGACGACGAAGAAGACGACGAAGAAGACGACGAAGACGAAGACGAAACCACCGCCCCCCACGCGATCGCCGCAGCAGCCAGCGAGGCGAATGCAGCGCAGCCGCAGGCGGCCGAGTCCGAGGCCCTCGGCGCCGCCGACACGAATGACAGCGGCGGTGCGAACAGCGCTGAAGACACGGAGCTGGACGAAGCGCACGAGTCTCTGGAACTCGCGGGCGCCGCGGCCGGCACCAAAGCCCCCGCGCCGCCGCCACCAGCGCCCCCCGCCGTGGACGCCTTGCAAGAGGAAGCGGAAGATGAGGACGACGACGACGACGGCGACCTCGACTCCCTGGACGCGAGCTTGAGCGCCACCGGTGGCGGTCCCGAAGAACTCGACGTGCTCGACGCGATTCACGAGGTGGATGCGAGCGAAGCCGAAGAGCTGGAGCTACCCCCGGCGCCTCCGCGCGGCCGCGCCGCCTCCAACCCCCCACCCCCGCCGCCGCGCGCCTCGGTACCCGGATCGATTCCGCCACCGCTGCCCGGAGCCGCAGCCCAAAACCGCGGCTCGACCCCGCCGCCGCTGCCCGCGCGCGCCCTATCCCAACCGCCACCGCTGCCACCGCGCTCGGCGCGAGCCCTATCCCAGCCGCCGCCGCTGCCGCCCCGCTCGGCACGGGCGCTATCGCAGCCGCCGCCGCTACCCAAAAATCCCTCGAAGCCGCCGCCGCTGCCGCCTCGCAAGTAGCGACCCATAAAGCGGCCCATAGAGCTGCCCTCGGCCCACGCTCCGGCGCCTACGGCCCAGGGCGTCGGCCGCGCGCGCGGGTGTGACCGCGATCAGCCCTCGAGATGGCGTCGAGCCACGTCGGCCCAGGGGCTCTTGGGGTCGAGCTTCAAATACGTCTCCCAGTGCTTGCGCGCCTGGGCGGGCTTGCCCAGATCCGAGAGCGCCAGCGCCAGGTTGAAGTGGGCGTCGGCGAAACCCGGGTCGGCCGCGATCGCGTGCTCGAAGCGCTCCAGCGCCAGCTTCAGCTGCCCGCTTTCGTAGGCCAGAAAACCCAGGTTGTAGTGGGCCTCGGGCTGCTTGGGGTCGACCTCGAGGGCGCGCTCGTATTGCGTCCGGGCCGCCTCCAAATCCCCGCGCTGGTAGAGCAGATTTCCGAGGTTGGTGTAGGCGTTCGACAGCGATGGATCGAGCTCGATGGCCTGGCGGTAGGCGCGTTCGGCGCGTTCGACTCCGCCCTCTTCTTCATCGAAACGGCAGCCCTCCAGGTACAGCTCGTAGGCACGCTTGAAGGTGTTCTTGGTGCCACCGCGGCCCAGCACGCGCACCACGTCGTCGTGCAGCGAACTGACGTCGAAGTCCAGGCACTGCTGGCCGGTGGCCGGCTCGTAGCTTCCGCGCTCGTCGCGCACCAGCACATTCTTGCCGTCGGTGATGATCTTCAGCGAACTCAGGGGCCGGGCGATCTGGGGCAGCGAGCTGCGCAGGGCCTCGACGCTACGACGCACCGCCTGCAGCGGCAGCCCCTCGTCGAGCAAGCCCTTGGCCGCGCGCAGGCTGATCAGGTCCTGGAAGCTGTAGAAGCGCCGACCGCCGGTGGCCACCGAGCGCCGGATGAAGCCGGTGCGATCCCAGTAGCGAAGGCGCCCGGGCGTGATGCCGAAGAGGCGCGTGGCGTCGGCGAAGGAATAGAGGTCGCCAAAGGGATCGCGGGTCTTGGGACGGCCGTCGTCGCTGGGCGCCTCGACGCGCAAGAGCGGCTCGCGCCGCCTGCGAACCGCGCCGGCCTTGCCGAAATCCACGTGGATGACGTTGTCGTCGCTCACGACTGCCTCGAGGCCGAGAGTACGCCCAAGGGCAGCTCGAGGTCGACGTCGATGTGCAGCTGCTCGGCGTCCAGGCGCACCTGGATTTCACACAGGGCTGTGCCCAGCCCGCGGTCGGTGATGCGACGACTGGCCTCGGCGCAGGCCAGGCGCATGGCCCGCAGGCGCAGACGCGGAGAACCTTCGGCGGCCCGCTGCAGCGCCTGCTGTTGCTGGGGGTCGAGGCGGCCGCCCTGACCGCACAAAAGCCGCGCCAACGGAGCGCTGATCATGGTGCTGCCGAAATAGACCTCGCCCTCGGCATCGCGCCGGGTCGCCCCCTCCGACAGGATTTCGGCGCTGTGGAAAATCGCCTCCTCGAGCCCGGGCCCGATGGCCAGCAGTGGCCCACGGCTGCCCTGGAGACGCAGACGAACGGCCTTTACCAGGGGTTTTGGAGCACTTGCGGATCGCCGACGGCCCATGGCGCGTATGCTACATTGGAATACCTTCTACCACCAAGTGACGTGCACGCCGAAGCCGAGGGTGCTACTTCGGCTGACCGGCCGCACGACGCACCGACAAACCCAGCGAGAAATCCCACCATGCTCGACCGCATCGGCCCCGCGCACGCTTCTGCCCCGATGGCTTTTCTCTCCGACGTGCACGGCAACCTGGCCGCCCTCGAGGCCGTGGTGGCCGAACTGCAGCGCCGCACCATCAGCGACATCTTCGTCGCCGGCGACCTTTTGCTGGGCGGTGATGAGCCGCTCGAGGTCTGGCGCCGGCTGGCGCAGCTGAACGCCCGCTGCACACGGGGAGCGAGCGATGTGGCCCTGGCCACCGTGGACCCGCGTAGGCTCGAGGCCAAGAGCGACAGCGAGCGCGCGATGCTGGAGCGCTTCGCCAAGACCCGGGCCGCCGTGGGCGAGGTGGTGCTCAGGCGCCTGGGCGCCCTACCCCAGCAGCTGCGGCTGCCGATGGTGGATGGTCGCGAGCTTTTGATGGTGCACGGCAGCCCCGGCGATCCCCTGGAGTCGATGAGTCACGATCTGGAGGAAGAGGAGTTGGCGGCTCTGTTGGACGACGATCCGGCCGACATCGTCGTCTGTGGCGGCAGCCACGTGCCCTTCGAACGCCCGGTCCTTGATGCACAGTTAATCAATGTCGGCTCGGTGGGAGAAGCCCCCGAGGGCCGCGTCGCCCACTACACGGTGATCTCCCCGCGCGTCGACGGCGCGATCGTCGAGCAGACCTGGGTGGAATACTGATCTGAGTCAGGAACCGGTGGCGGCCGCCGGCTCGGGCTCGTCAGCGCGTGTGACAACCTCGACGCTGGTGACGTGACGTTCGTCGGCAGCGCGCACGGTCAGGGCATGTTCACCGATCTCGACGGTCTGACCACTGCTCGGAACCTTGCCGACCAGATCGATGAGCATGCCGCCCAGGGAGTCGTAGCCACTGGCGCCTTCGGGCAGTTTCAGTCCCGTGATCTCCGCCAGATCGTGCACCGAGACGTCGGCGCTGACGATGTAGTGCCCCGGGGCGATCTCGTGAACGCGCGCTTCTTCGCGATCGTGTTCGTCGCGGATCTCGCCGACGATTTCTTCGATGATGTCTTCCAGCGTCACCATGCCGCTGGTGCCGCCGTATTCGTCGACCACGATGGCCAGGTGCACGCGCCGGGCCTGCATTTGGCGCAGCAGCTCGCTGATCTTCTGCGACTCGGCGGCAAAGTAAACGGGCTTTCGGATCAGCCCCTCGAGCGTGCCCTGCAGGCGCTTCTGGTTTTGCACCAATCGAAAGATGTCTTTGGCGTAGAGCACGCCGACCGGTTGATCGATGCTCTCGCCGTAAACCGGGTAGCGGCTATGACCGCGCTCGACGATCACCTTGATCACTTCGGGCAAGGGCTTGTCGATATCGAACGCGACCATCGCCGTGCGCGGGACCATCACCTCGCGCGCCACCGTCTCGCGAAATTCGAGCACGCTCTTGAGCAGCTCGGCGTCTTCCTCGGCGATGGAACCCAGTTCTTCGCCACGCTCGATCAACTGCTCGACCACCACGTCGGTGACGCGTTCCGGATCGTCCTCGGGGCTCGGAGGAAAGGCCCTATGGATCAGGTCGCTGGCCCAGATCAGCGGTTCGGCGAAGGGCGCGGCCAACAGCTCGAGCGGCCGCGCCAGGCGCAGAAGCGGCAGCGCCACGCGCTTGGCTCGACGCGCTGCCACCGCCGAACACAGCCCCACCATGGCGGCGTAGAAGAGCGTGGTGGCGGCCAGCACGCCCAGCCGCCTGGGCAGCTCCTGGTAGCGCAGGGCCACCTCGTAGGAGAGGATCACGGTGCAGACCAGGGCCAGGATGCGACCGGTCAGGAAGCGCGTACCCACCCGGTTGACCTGGCGAAGGTAGCGCGCCGCGGTGGCCGAGATCGGCCCATCCCCGTCGCGCGCCGCGCGCACGCGCGCCTCCCCGAGCGCGGTTATCGCTTCATCGACCGCCGTGTAAACCGCCCCCGCAATTGTGCACGCCAGGATACCCAGCAACTGGGTACTTGGGCCGTCTATCGATCCGTCCAACCGCGTCGTACTCCCGCCACGACCTTGTGGCGTTGTTGCTCGAGGCTAGCTGAAGAAAGTTCCTGCCCTGGCAAGATAGTTTCGAGCATAGTGGACGGATCGGGATTGGGCAACGCCACGCATTTCCGGGGACGGCGCGCGGCCGACCTGGCCCCGGCAATCCCGATGGTCATGCAAATTGATTGCCAACTCTCTGACAAGTCTCACAAAAGCCCCGAAAGATTGGGTGGACGCCCTCAGGAACGCCCCGAGCGAATGCGCAGGCGCAGGGCGTTGAGACGGATGAAGCCGGTGGCGTCGCTCTGATCGTAGACGTCGTCTTCTTCGAAGGTGGCGTAGGACTCGTCGTAGAGGGAGCGTTCGCTCCTGCGCCCCACCACCGAGACCTGCCCCTTGTAGAGCTTGAGCCGCGCTTCGCCGCTGGTATCCCGCTGGGCGTCGTCGATCAGGGCCTGCAGCGCGAGCCGTTCGGGCGCAAACCAGAAGCCGCGGTAGACCAGCTCGGCGTACTGCGGGATGAGCGAGTCGCGCAGCTTCATGACCTCCCGGTCCATGGTCAGCGACTCCACGGCGCGGTGGGCTTTGTGCAGGATGGTGCCGCCGGGCGTCTCATACACCCCGCGCGACTTCATGCCGACGAAGCGGTTTTCGACGATGTCGACGCGGCCGATGCCGTGTTCGCCGCCCAGCTCATTGAGCTTCTCCAGCAGCGCCGCCGGCGCCAGCTCTTGGCCGTCGATGGCGACCGGATCACCCTGCTCATAACGGATGGTGATGTAGCGCGGCTTGTCCGGCGCTTGCTCAGGGCTGCGCGTGAGCAGGAACATGTCCTCGGACGGCTCGTTCCACGGATCCTCGAGCACACCGCCTTCGTAGCTGATGTGGAAGAGATTCCGGTCCATCGAATAGGGCTTGTCCTTGCTGACGGGGACCGGGATGCCGCGGGCCTCGGCGTAGTCGATGCAGTCGGTGCGCGAACGCAGCTTCCACTCGCGCCACGGGGCGATCACGCGGATCTTGGGATCGATGGCCATGGCCGCGAGCTCGAAGCGCACCTGGTCGTTGCCCTTGCCGGTGGCGCCGTGGGCGATGGCGTCGGCGCCGTGCTCGACGGCCACGTCCATCATCGCCTTGGCGATGGCAGGGCGGGCGATGGAGGTGCCCAACAGGTACTCACCCTCGTAGATGGCGTTGGCGCGCAGCATGGGAAAGCAGTAGTCGCGCACGAAGTCTTCGCGCAGATCCGCGATCACGCAGGCCACCGCGCCGGCCGCCTCGGCCTTGGCCGGAACGTCATCGAGTTCCTCGGCCTGCCCCACGTCGGCGCAAAAGGCCACGACCTCGACGTCGTATTCTTCGC
Source organism: Myxococcales bacterium (assembly GCA_029880325.1). GTDB lineage: Bacteria > Myxococcota_A > Polyangia > Polyangiales > JAFGIB01 > JAOUOP01. The sequence goes on from JAOUOP010000024.1 coordinate 81,794, forward strand.
GCAGCCACGCCAGGATCACGCTGGTGTCGAGGCCTCCGCTGTAGGCCAAGACGACTTTCTTGATGGGACGGGTCATGGGCGCGGAGAATAGCCGGCCCCGGGACGGGTGCAAGCTCTACACGCCGGGCCCGTTGCCTGGGCTCAGCGCCTAGATGTGCTCGGCGGGAGTCATGATCCGCTCTCGGGTCCGCTACGGCGCCAGCTGCGGCGTCCGGCCCCCTTGAAATACACGGTGTATTCCGGCGCAGGCCGTCCTTGCATCTGCCATCGTGTCGACCTCGATCATCGGCTCAGCACTCCCGCCGAGCACATCTAGATGTGCTCGGTGACTGGCAGTCGCATCCGCGGTCGCTGGCGCCCAGCCCCGACGGACGCCCGCCACCGCCGCGCTACATCAGCCGGATCGCCCCGCGCTCCAGCAAATCCGCCAGGGTCTTCAGCGCCTCCAGCCGCGGCATGCCACAGACGTCGAGCAAATCCTCGACCGTCCCGAGACCATCGATGCGCGAAAGCAGGAAGCCGGCGCGGTGGTCGAGCCCCAGCCAGCGCTGCTCGTTTTCGCCCACCGCATGCACGGGAACCGACGCCAGGTCGCCGATCTTCGAGGTGTAAAGCTGGATCAGGCGCTCACGGCAGTTGGCGGCACAGCGCAGGGCCTGGGCGTTTCCCGGGTCGCGTCCCAGGACCAACTCGGCGAAACCGAGGGCGCCTGTGAGGTCGTCCAGGGCGTAGAGTTCTTCCATCTCGCCCAGCAAATCCAGCTGCTGCGAGGGACGCGAGTGGTCGACCAGGTCGAGCGCGTCGCCGGCGTGGTCCGGCTCGGGCGGGAGGCTGCGGCGTTGGGCCAGCTCGCGCAGCCGATCGACCTCGTCGCTGCGGGTCGGCGGCACGGTGCTCTGGCGGCTCATGCGCTCCAGCGTCCAGGCATCGTGGCCTTCGCTCATGCCCAGCGGCGGCGGAAAGCCGCTCAGGGGACGGTCCGGGGTGTTTTCGTCGACGTCCTCGAGCACCACCGCCTCGGGATTGGTGGCCTCGAGCACGCCGGCGGGAACCTCGAAGTCGGCGGTCTGCCCGGGGTCGGGCAGCTGCGAGTCGACCAGCCCGGCAAACGAGGTCTCCGACTCCCGTGGCTGGGCAAACGGGTCGAAGGGGGGCGCCGGCCGGCTCGAGGTGCGCGGAGGCATGGCCGGAGGAGGCTCGGGCGGCAACTCGGGCGAGAAGGCCACGGGCGTCGGCACGCCCTGGGGCGGCAGCGGCGGCAGCGGCGGCAGCGAATCGGGCGGCGGCGCGGCCGAGAACGCGCCGGCGCTGGGCAGGGACTCCGACGAGTACAGCTGACCGGGCGGGGGTGCAGCCTCGGAATCGGGATCGCCCTCCAACTCCGGGGGCTCGATCGAACGCGATGAGAACAGGCCCTGGGGGGCGCGCCTACCGCCGCCTTTGTGCTCGTCTGACACTACCCACGGACACCCTGCCAAATGACCGTTCGCGCTTTGACGACGGTGGATCGTCGAGGCTGCGACGGCGCTGTGCGTGCCTGACCGACCCGGGTCGTCGTCCGATCGTGGTCGGTCATCTAGTTCACCTTCCCGACCACGCCCTTGAACATTCTCTGCGTGCGAGCCAGCGCGTCGATCTGCTCGAGCAACTCACCGACGTCGCCAGCCTGGATCAGGGTCTTGGCGCGATCGACCACGCCGCGCGCCTTGTCGATGGCGTCGCGCCCGAAGTCGCTACCGGCCACCACCTGCTCGACCTCGGGGAAGAGCGTCTCGATTTGCGTGATCAGCTTCTGGGCTTCCTGCACCGTCTGCTCGGTCTCGTCGTCCTGACGACGCGAGACGGCGAACTCGTTGGCCTCGTCGACCATCTCGCTGATCTCGTCCTTGGTCAGGCCGCTGGTCGCGGTGACCGTGATGCTCTGCTGCTGGCCGGTCTCGAGGTCGGTGGCGTGCACGCTGACGATGCCGTCGGCATTGATTTCGAAGGTCACCTCGACCTCGACCTGCCCGGCCGGCGCGCGCCTGAGGCCGGTGAGGATGAACTCGCCGAGCAGTTCGTTTTCGCTGGCACGCGCCGACTCGCCCTGCATCACCAGGATCTTCACCGCCGTCTGGTTTTCACGAACCGTGGTGAAGACCTTGGAGCGCGCGGTGGGTACGGTGGTGTTGAGCGGGATCAGATCCTCGAAATAGCCGCCCGCGACCATGATGCCCAGGGTCAGCGGCGTCACGTCGAGCAGGATCATCTCACTGTGATCGCTGAGCAGCGCCATGCCCTGGATCGCGGCCCCCAGGCCGACGACTTCGTCGGGATGGACGTTCTTGCTGGGCCCGCGGCCGAAGAAGTTCGCAACCGCCTGTTGAACCGCAGGCATGCGCGTCATGCCCCCCACCAGGATCACTTCCTCGATCTCGTCGGGCTCGAGCCCGGCTTCTTCCAGCGTTTGGGCGCAGGTGCCGACCGTGCGGTCGACCAGGTCGCGGGTCAGCTGCTCGAGCTCGCCGCGGCTGAGCAGACGCTGCAGGTGCAGGGCTTCGTTGCGCTCGTTGGAGATGATGAACGGCAGGTTGACCTCGGTCTCGTCGACCGCCGACAGCTCGCACTTGGCCTTTTCCGCCGCATCCTTCAGGCGCTGCAGCGCCATGCGGTCCTCGCGCAGGTTGATGCCGTGCTCGGCCTGAAAGCCCTCCACCAACCAATCGATGATGCGCAGGTCGAAGTCCTCACCGCCGAGAAAGGTATCGCCGGCAGTGCTGACGACTTTGAAGACGCCGGTTCCGCTGATCTCGAGGACCGAGATGTCGAAGGTGCCGCCGCCCAGATCGAAGACAGCCACGGTGCGGTCGTCGGACTTGCCGAAGCCGTAGGCCAGGGCCGCAGCCGTCGGCTCGTTGATGATACGGATCACCTCGAGGCCGGCGATCTCGCCAGCGTCCTTGGTGGCCTGGCGCTGGTTGTCGTTGAAATAGGCGGGGACCGTGATCACCGCCTTGTTGACGGGCTGACCGAGGTAGTCCTCGGCGATCATCTTCATCTCCTGGAGGATCATGGCGCTGATCTCCGGAATGCTGTGCACCTTGCCGCGAAGCTCGAGGCGGGCGTCGCCATGTTCGCCGGAGACGATGGTGTAGGGGCAGTTTTGAATCGCCGTCTGGACCTGGGCGCTGTCGAACTTGCGGCCGATCAGACGCTTGGCCGCGAACACCGTGTGCTCGGCGTTGGTGACCGCCTGGCGCTTGGCGATGTGGCCGACCAGGCGCTTGCCCGCCTCGGTCACGGCCAACATCGAGGGGGTGGTCTTGTAGCCGCCCCGGTTCGCGATCACTGCGGGCTGCCCACCCTCGACCACCGCCACACACGAGTTGGTGGTGCCCAGGTCGATCCCGATGACAATCTCCATCGCCGTTTCAGCTCCTGCCTTGGAAGTCTAACCCGGATATTCCGATTTTGGGCACCCGTCCCGGTTTCGGCTTTTTGGCCAGGAGCCGGGTTGGGCCGCGGGCGAGCGCCGGGAGCGAGCGCGGCATTCAGCGCGCCTCGTTCAGCAGGTTTTTCACCATCTCGTTCCTGGGCTCGATGACAGCCGCCTGCTGCAGGGCGCGCGAGGCGTTGAGCTTGAGGCCAGCTGCCAGGCAGACCCGGGCCAGCACCAGCAGGTTGTCGACGACCTTGGGTTTGAGGTCGACCGCGCGCTGGGCGTAGCGCTGGGCCCGGTGCAGGTCACCGCCGGCCTTGAGGATCGCTTCGGCCGCGAGGCGTGCGGGCTTGGCCTCGTCCGGTCGCGCGTCGGAGACCCGCGCCCAGGATTTGCCGGCTGCAGCCCAGTCCCCTGACTCCTCCTCGAAGCGCGCCTGGCGCTCGTAGTTGAGCGACAGCATGGCGGCGACCTTCTGGTTGACCTGGGCGAATTGAAGCTGCAGCGCGGTGTTGTCGGGGGCTTCGGCGAGCGCCAGCTGTAACTCCTCGGCGGCCCCCAGGGCATCGCCGGCGGCCATCAGCTCGCGGGCCCGGGCGCTGCGCGCGGCGACCGTGTTGGCCGCACTCGCCTCCGCACTGCCGCTGACCGCAGCGCTGGCCCGCACCGCCTGGCGCAGATTGGCCACGATGCCCCGCCGCCGTGCCCCGGCGGGCGCTGCGGCGTCGCCGGACGTGGCCGCGTTTGGGGCGACCTGTGCCGGCGGGGGCTGAGCTGCGGCCGCGGGCCCGGGCGCCGCCGCGGCCGTCGTAGTCGCCCCAGCCGCCGTTTCGCCTCCCCCGCGCAGCCGCTGTCGCAAGCGTTGTCGAACGCGCGCGCGGCGATCGGCGGTGCTCTCCTGGGCACGGGGCGCCACCTGCGGACCCGCCGCGGCTTCGTCTCGCGGAGAGGCGGCTTCGGCCTCGGCCTGCCCCTGCAGCGCCTCGGCCGGCAAGGGATAGGAGCCGGTGCGGCGCCGGATCTCCTCGACTTCGCGATCGACCTCGCGCATGCGCTGGGTCACATGGCGGACCTGGGCGGTGCTGATCAGGTACTGGTCGTACTGCTCGCGCTTTTTCTTCTTGCCCAGGACTTCATAGGCGTCGGTCAAGCGCTTGAAGACGGTCTCCATTTTGGCGCCGTAGGGGCCGGTCTTCCTGCCGAAGAGGGAGTCGGGGTGAAAGAGCTTGGAAAGCTCGAAGTAGGCGCTGCGTACGGCCTTGCGATCGGCGCCGAGCTCCAGCCCCAATAACTCATAGTGATTGAGCCCTTCGATGGCGTAAAAGGCATCGACGATGCGCTTTCTACGCGCCGGCTCGATGTCGGCTTCAGCCTCGAGTTCGGAGGCGGGATAGCGCGGTGCGGCGCGTGTGAAGTGGGCATCGGGCGCCTGGGCCTGTACCGCGGGACGGGCCGCCTCGGGCGCCGATGGGCGCCCCGGCATGGAAGCCCGGCTAGCGGTTGGGGTGGCCCGCGGCATCCAGGCACACTCGACGGCGCCCAGCTCGCGCAGGCGTTCGAGGATTTTGAGCACCTGGCCCTGCTCGATGCCGCTCATGATGCTGATGTCCTCGACCGAACTCGCACCGTCGATGCGCGACAGCACGAAGCCCTCTGTCGTCGACAGGGGCAGCTTCATGATGTCGACCCCGGAAATGGGCGTGGGTACACGCGAGGCCACTAGTGGTCTCCCCCGCTTCGACTTCCCAGCGCGCGCAGGTCGAACCGCATTGCCCACCGATTGTAGCATCAGGCCCGAAGCCTGATGAAGGTACGAGTTGCCCGACACGACACGGGAGCCATTGGCGCCCATGTGGCTCTTGTGGGACAACACCCTACTTGGGTGCAGAAGCCTGCGGCCCCAAAAGCAGCTCGAGCAATGCCTTCTGGCTGTGCAGGCGATTTTCGGCCTGATCCCAGACGTGGGATGCCGGCCCGTCGATCACCTCGGCCGCGACCTCCTCTCCGCGGTGGGCGGGCAGGCAATGCAGGAAGATGGCGTCGCTGGCGGCCTGCTCCATGTGCTGGGCCGTCACGGTGTAGTCTGCAAAAGCCTCGATGCGCGCGGCGGCCTCCTGCTCCTGCCCCATGCTGGCCCAGACGTCGGTGGTGACCACGTGGGCGCCCTTCACGGCATCCTCGACCGAGGCGCATAGCTCGATCTGGCCAGCTTTCTGTGCGCGCCCGAGGGCCAACACCTGCTCGTCGGGACGATAGCCCTCGGGACAGGCCAGCGTCAGGCGGAAGTCGAGCAAGGATGCGGCCAGGATCCAGGAATGGGCCATGTTGTTGCCGTCGCCCACCCAGGCCACGTGAAGATCTTCGAGGCCCGCGGCGCGCTTTTCGCGAATCGTCATTAGATCGGCCAGGAGCTGACAGGGGTGAAAACTGTCAGTCAATGCATTGACGAAGGGCACCTCCGAGGCCGCCGCGAGTTCTTCGAGGCGGTCGTGCCCATGGGTGCGAACGACGACGGCGCTGAGGTAGCGCGACAGCACCTTGGCGGTGTCGCCGAGGGGCTCGTTGCGGCCGAGCTGCAGGTCGCGGCCGACCAGTGCGATCGGCGCGCCGCCGAGCTCGTGGATGCCCACCTCGAAGGAAATGCGTGTTCGCGTGGAGGCCTTTTCCATCAGCACCGCCACGCTCTTGCCGGCCAGCGGTCGCGGGTGCTCGGGACGGCCGCGCAAGGCCTTGAGCTCGATGGCGCGCTCGGTCAGCGCAAGCAACTCTTCGCGCTGCAGATCGAGCAGGGTCAGAAAATGTCTCGGCATGATGAAACTCTCACGGCGAAGGCGGATCAATCTCGCAACGGCGGCGCCGCAAGCACGCGCTCGACCGCCGCCAGGCCTTCGTCGAGTTCTTCGCGGCTGACGCACAGCGGGGGGGTGAAGCGAAGCACGTTGCCACCGGCGAGCGAGAGTAGAACCCCCGCCTCGCGCACAACCGCGAGCGTGGCGCCCGGGTCGACCTCGTCGGCCAGCAGGATTCCGCGCAACAGGCCCTGGCCGCGGGCTTCGCGCGCTGCCTTGTGGCGCTGCACCAGGCGCTCGAGGCCTGCGGCCAGGTACTGACCGCCCTGCTCGGCGTTTTGCACCAGTTGTTCTTCGTCGAAGATCTCGAGCACACAAAGGGCTGCGGCGCAGGCCAGGGGATTGCCGCCGTAGGTGGTGGCGTGGGTACCCGGTGGCAGGGCGTCGGCCAGCTTTTCTTTGACCGCGATGGCGCCCAGGGGAAAGCCCGAGGCGATGCCCTTGGCCAGGGCGCAGCCGTCGGGCTCGACGCCGCTGTGCTCGTGGCCCATGAAGCGACCGGTGCGGCCATAGCCGGTCTGCACCTCGTCGAAAAAGAGCAGCGCACCCGCCGCATCGCAGATGGCCCGGGCCCTGCGCAGGTAGTCGGGGCTGGGCACACGCACGCCGCCCTCGCCCTGCAGCGGCTCGAGCAGCACGGCGGCAGTGCGCTCGCTGACGGCGGCTTCGAGGGCGTCGGCGTCGTCGTAGGGCACATGGGCGATGTCGCCGACCATGGGGCCCAGGCCCTCGTGGTACTTGGGCTGCCCGGTCAGGCTCAGGGCGCCCATGGTGCGGCCGTGGAAGCTCGCCTCGGCGGCAACCAGTTGCGTCCGCTCGGGGGCGCCGGCGCCAAAGTGGTAGCGCCGGGCCAGCTTCAGCAGCGCTTCGTTGGCCTCGGCGCCGCTGTTGCAGAAGAAGAAGCGATCGAAGATCGTGCGCCGGGCCATCTGCTCACCCAGGGCGATGGCGCGGTCGTTGTAGAAGAGGTTCGACACATGCATCAAACGCCCCGCCTGCGCGCCGATGGCGGCGGCGAGCTTGGGATGGCCGTGGCCCACACTGACCACGGCGATGCCGCCGCAAAGATCCAGGTAGCTCCGGCCCTCGACGTCGCGCAGACGACAGCCCTCTCCCTGCTCGAGCACCATCGGCGCGGGCCGGTAGTTCTTCAGGTAGGTGCGCTCGGCAATGTCGATCAATTCTCGGTTGTTCATCACGGCCTCGGGGCAGCACTTGGCCCGTAGTTGATAGATGCCGTCGGCTTCAGCTCGGCGCCGCGGCGGACTCGGCGTGCGTCAGCTGGGTGCCGATGCCAGCGTCGGTGAAGATCTCGAGCAGGACCGCGTGTTGCTCGCGTCCGTCGAGGATGTGGCATTTGTTGACGCCGCTTGCGAGCGCCTTGAGGCCGCACTCGACCTTGGGGATCATGCCGCCGGCGATCACGCCGCGCTCGCGCAGCTCGGCCACCTCGGCGCCGGTCAGGGACTTGATGAGGGAGCCGTCGGCGTCGCAAACGCCAGCGATGTCGGTCATCAGCACCAGTTTGCGCGCACCCATGGCGGCGGCGATTTCGCCCGCCACGGTGTCGGCGTTGACGTTCAAGCTCTCGCCCCCGGGACCGCTCGCCAGCGGCGCCACCACCGGGATCAGGCCGCCCTCGATCAGCGCATGCAGCACCTGGGGACGCACCGCTTCGATGCGCCCGACACGGCCGGTGTCGATACGGGCGCCGCTCGAGGTCTGCACCGGCTCCAGCCTGCGCGCCTGCAAAAACCGATCGTCGACGCCGCTGAGCCCCACGGCGCGCCCACCATTACGACCGATGAGCGAGACGATTTCCTTGTTGATGGTGCCGCCGAGCACCATCTCCACCACTTCCATGGTGCGGTCGTCGGTGACGCGCAAGCCCTCGACCCGCTCGCTCTCGATGCCCAGGCGCCCGAGCTGGGCGTCGATCTGGGGGCCGCCGCCGTGGACCACCACCGGATGGATGCCCACGTACTTCATCAGCACCACGTCGCGCGCAAAGCCATTGCGCAGGCTCGGATCGACCATGGCGTGGCCGCCGTACTTGATGACGAAGATGCAACCGTGGAAGCGCCGAATGTAGGGCAGCGCCTCGTGCAAAATCGCGGCTTTTTCGATCAGCTCACGCACAGCTCAAACTCGAAAAAAGAGTCATCGTGAATATTCGCTGCCCAATTGTCAAAAATCCCCGGAAGCGCAGCAGGCTGCGCACTCCGACAGGCGCAGCGCGTCGCCCCCCCCCCCCCCCCTACAGAATGAAGCGCGCCAGATCCTGGTCGTCCATGATCGGGGCGAGCACCCGCCGCACCTCGGCGCCGTCGATGCGCACCTTGCTGCCGCTCTGCTCGGGCGCCGCAAACGACAGCTCGTCGAGCAGCGCCTCCATCAGCGTGTGCAGGCGCCGGGCACCGATGTTTTCGGCCCGGCGATTGGCCTGCTCGGCGTACTCGGCCAGCACCGCGATGGCGTCGTCGGTGAATTGAAGCTCCACGCCCTCGGCCTGCATCAGCGCGGCGTATTGGCGGGTCAGGGCGTTCTTCGGCTCCTTCAAGATGCGCTCGAAGTCGGCCTTCTCCAGCGACTCCAGCTCGACGCGGATGGGAAAGCGCCCCTGCAGCTCCGGGATCAGGTCGGAGACCTTGGCGACGTGAAAGGCGCCGGCGGCGATGAAGAGAATGTGATCGGTCTTGACCTGGCCGTGCTTGGTCGAAACGGTCGAGCCCTCCACGATGGGCAAGAGGTCGCGCTGCACCCCCTCGCGCGAGACGTCGGCGCCCGAGTGCGAGCGCTGGCCGGCGACCTTGTCGATCTCGTCGAGAAAGACGATGCCGTGCTGCTGGGCACGGCGCAGGGCCTCGCGCTTGACCGCTTCGGGTTCGATGAGGCTCTGGGCCTCTTCTTCCTCGAGCACCTCGCGCGCCTCGGCCACGCGCATCTTGCGCAGCTCGCGCTTGCCCTTGAAGCCGGGCAGATTGCTCAACATGTCGCGCATCTGGGACTCGACCTCCTCGAGGCCCTGACCGCCGAAGACGCTGACGAGGGGATTGGAGTTGTCCTGCACCTCGAACTCCACCAACTCGTCGTCCAGCTCGCCAGCGCGCAGCCTGCGCTTGAGTTCGTCGGCGTCCAGGTCGGCCAGGCGCTCGGAGCGGCGGTCGGCACTGGAAGGTGGCGTGACGGCGCCCTTGGAGGAGACCAGGAAGGGGCCGATGGTGGGCGGGGTGGAGGGTGCCTCGGCGCCCCCCCGCTCGAGCATCGACAAAAGCCGCCGCTCGGCCTGCTCGCGGGCGCGCGTGGCCACCTGCTGGCGCTGCTCGGAGCGCACCATCGACAGCGCCACTTCGACCAGGTCGCGCACGATCGACTCCACGTCGCGCCCCACGTAGCCCACCTCGGTGAACTTGGAAGCCTCGACCTTGACGAAGGGCGCCTGGGCCAGTCGCGACAGGCGCCGGGCGATCTCGGTCTTACCCACGCCGGTGGGACCGATCATGATGATGTTCTTGGGCACGATCTCGTCGCGTAGTTCGTCGGGCACCTGCTGGCGTCGCCAGCGGTTGCGCAGGGCGATGGCCACCGCGCGCTTGGCCTTGCGCTGGCCGACGATGTAGCGGTCGAGTTCGCCGACGATCTCGCGGGGCGTGAAGCTGCCGACCGGGGCGCTCATACAGAAACCTCTTCGAGCACGATGTTGTCGTTGGTGTAGACGCAGATCTCGGCGGCGATGCCCAGGGCCGTGCGCGCGATCTCGGCGGCCGACAGCTCGGTGTGGCGCAGCAGCGCGCGGGCGGCGGCCAGGGCGTAGCTGCCGCCGGAGCCGATGGCGATGATGCCCTCATCGGGCTCGATGATGTCGCCAGTGCCGCTGAGCAGCAGCGTGGTCTCGGCGTCCATCACGATCATCATCGCTTCCAGACGGCGCAGGTAGCGGTCGGTGCGCCAGTCCTTGGCCAGCTCGACGGCGGCGCGCGTGAGGTTGTGGCGATGGGCCTCGAGCTTGCCCTCGAAGCGCTCGAGCAGGGTGAAGGCATCGGCGGTGGCGCCGGCGAAACCCACCAGCACGCGCCCGTCGCTCAGGCGCCGCACCTTGCGCGCCTGGCCCTTGACCACGGTCTGCCCGAGCGAGACCTGACCGTCGCCGGCCAGGGCAGCGCGCCCGTCGCGACGCACGGCGACGATGGTCGTGGAACGGATGCGGCCGGCTTGCTCTTCAGCAGCATAGGGATCGATGGAGCGCTTCATTTCACCTCGAGCACGGCGGGGCCTGGGCCCCGCCGCAGCTGGCTGATTTAGGACCTCTGCAGCGCCTGTCAAGGGTCGCCAGGGTCGCGCGCCAGGGGGTGACTGCGCTCGTAGACCTCGAGCATGCGGTCGACGCTGACGTGGGTGTAGCGCTGGGTGGTGCTCAGGTGCTCGTGGCCGAGCAGCTCCTGGATGGCGCGCAGGTCGGCGCCGGCGTCCAGCAGATGGGTGGCGCAGCTGTGGCGCAGGGCGTGGGGGTGCAAATCCGAGCGCCCCACGCCATGGCTTCCGTAGCGGCGCACCAGATGCTGCACCTGCCGGCTCGACAGGCGCCGGCCATTGCGGCCAACGAAGAGCGCGGCGCCATCGCAGGAGCCACCGCGGCCGCTGCGGAAGTGGGCCCGCACCGCCAGGTAGGCGCCCAGGGCGCGCGCGCTGGGCTCGCCGATGGGCACCACGCGCTCCTTGTCGCCCTTGCCGCGCACCCGCATCATGCGCTCGTCCAGGTCCAGGTCGAGCAGGTCGAGCCCCACCAGCTCGCTGACGCGCAGCCCCGAGCCGTAGAGCAGCTCCAGCAGCGCGCAGTCGCGCAGCACCTGACGCCGGGCCTGGGCGGCGCGCTCGTTTTGGGCCGCAGACGCAGGTGCGGTCACCTCCGGCGGCGACTCCACCAGCTCTGCGGCGGTGTCGACATCGAGGAACTTCGGCAGCGGGCGCGCAACCTTGGGGATGCGCAGGCGGGCCGCCGGATTTTTACGCAGCTCACCGCGACGCTCCAGGTAACGAAAGAAAGCGCGCAGGGCGGCGATCTTGCGCGCGGTGGTGGCGGCCTTTTGGTGGCCGAGGCCGGCTGCCAGAAAGCCGCGCAGCAGCGCCACGCCGACCGTGGTCGCGTCGGGCGGCGCCCCCTGCTCGTGGACGAAGTCGCGCAGGGCTCGAAGGTCCCTGCCATAGGTCTCGAGCGTGAGCGGCGAGCGCCGTCGCTCGACCCGCATATGCGTCAGGAAGTCCTCGATCTGCCGCAGCAGGGGGTCGCTGTCGGCTTCTGGGGGGTCTTGGCTCACCAAAAGCAATATTGCCCGGGGGCGGCGGGGGCTCAACTTTGTCGCGGAGCCGCGACCGCCCCACAGGACGCCCTGCTCAATACGAAATGCCCTTTTCGCGCTCCTCGGCCGTGCCCTCGCGAAAGAGCGCCGGGTCGTGGCCCGCGTTGTGGACCGTCACCTGCACCTCACCCAGTTCGCTGACCACGGCGGTCCAGGAGTGACGGCCCTCGGCGAAGTCCTCGGGGGCGAAGCGACGGCGGCCGAGCAGGCGCGCTTCGCCGCCGCGAAAGAGCGTGTAGCGGCGCTCCTCGACGCCCTCGATGCAACTACGCCCCTCCTCGACCACCCACAGCTCGGGGCCCAGCTCGCGGCGTTCGAGCTGCTGATAGGGGCAGCGCTCGCTGTCGTGGGCCGACTCGGTGAGCAGGATGAAGGCGAAGATCAGCAGTGGTGCGGCGACGCCCGGCACGATCACCCACAGGAGCCAACGCGGCAGAAAGGGCCCCTCGGGCTCCGAGTCGCGCTCGTCTTGGGGCACGCTCATGACGCCTGCTGCACCCCCGTGGCGCCGGCCTCCCGCCAGGCTTCGAGGTCCGAAAGGGCACGCTCAGCCAGGGCCTCGCGGCGGGCGCGGCGGCCGCGACGCCCCCCGCGCAGGCCCTCGATGGGCGGGAACATGCTGAAGACCACGTTGCTCGGCTGAAAGTCCTCGCGCGGGCGCCGCAGGTGGCCCATCAACGCCCCCAGGGCCGTGGTCTCCGGTGGCGCCGAAAGCTCCCCGCCCTGCAGCTTCGCCGCGAGCCTGAGCCCCACCACCAAGCCGCAGGCCGCGCTCTCCACATAGCCCTCGACCCCCGTGATCTGCCCGGCCAGGTAGACGTCGGGGCGCGCGCGCAGGGCCAGCATGTCGTCGAGCACCTGGGGGGCATCGACGAAGGTGTTGCGGTGGACGCTTCCGAAGCGCTCGTAGCGGGCGCTTTCGAGGCCGGGGATCATGGCGAAGACACGGCGCTGCTCGGGCTGGCGCAGGCGCGTCTGGAAGCCCACCAGGTTGTAGGCGGTGCCCGCGGCGTCCTCGCGCCGGAGCTGAACCACCGCAAACGGGCGGCGGCCGGTGGCCGGATCGTAAAGGCCCACCGGCTTCATCGGACCGTAGGCCAGGGTGTCGGGACCGCGCGCGGCCATCTCCTCGATCGGCAGGCAGCCCTCGAAGAAGCGCATCGGCTCGCAGGCGTGGCCCTCGATGGTGTCGGCCTCGATCAGGGCCGCCACGAAGGCGCGGTACTCGGGCTCGCTCAGCGGACAGTTGAGGTAGTCGTCGCCGTCGCCCTTGTCGTAGCGAGATGCGGCAAAGACGCGCCCGTGGTCGATGCTCTCGGCGATCACGATGGGCGCAATGCTGTCGTAATAGGCCAGGTGCTCGGCGCCGATGCAGCGCGCCAGGTCGGCCGCCAGCGCCGGCGCCGTCATGGGCCCGGTGGCCAGCACCACCGGGCCGCTGTCGGGAATCGCATCGAGCACGCCGGCGACCCGCTCGATGCGTTCGTGGCCGTCGATGCGCGCGGTGACCGCAGCCGAAAAGTGCGCGCGATCGACCGCCAGTGCGCCGCCAGCGGGCACCGCCGTGGCCTCGGCGCAGGCGAGGATCAGCGAGCCACAGCGCCGCATCTCTTCCTTGAGCAGCCCCACCGCATTGCCGATGGCCGCGGCGCGCAGGGAGTTGGAGCAGACCAGCTCCGCCAGGCCGTCGCTGAAGTGGGCAGCGCTGCGGGCCTGGGGCTTTTGCTCGATCAGGCGCACCCAAAGGCCGCGCTCGGCCAGCTGGAAGGCGCACTCGCTGCCGGCGAGGCCGCCGCCGACCACCGTGACGTCAGGGGCACCGCTCATGGAGCGCTCAACTTTGGGTTGAGGCCGCCGTCACGGCGGGTGTGCCCTGCACATCGCCCTCGCCGTCGCGGGCGCTCTGGGCGGCCAGCTGCTCGTCCTGGCTCAGCGGGCGGCTGTAGTCGCAGCCCTCGGCCACGCAACGCATGGTGGGATCGTTGGCGCGGCCACCGCGCACCAAAAAGCGCGCGCCGCACTTCTTGCAGTCCTCGGGCCAGGGCTTCTGCCACAGCCGGAAGTCGCACTTGATGTCGGTGTTGTAGTTGCGGCAGCCGTAAAACGGCCGGGCGCGATTGCGGGCGCGAATCTCGAGCACCTCGCCGCCGCACTTGGGGCAGTCGACGCCGAGGGGAATGCTCCTGGCGAACTTGCACTTGGGATACGTCGAGCAGCCCAGGAAAAAGCCGTTGCGACCCCAGCGCCTGAGCATCATCGAGCCGCACTGCTCGCACTTGTGGTCGGTGGGCTGCGGACGCCGATCCTCGCCGTCGTCCACCTCGCCGTCCACCGGCAGCGCGCGGGTGTACTTGCAGTCGGGGTAGCCGTCGCAGCCGATGAAGGGACCGTTGCGGCCCCAGCGCTTCTTGAGCTCCTTGGCGCACTCGGGGCATTGCTCGTCGATGGACTCGGGCTCCGGCCACCACTTGCCGGCTTGCTCGAGGCTGGTGGCGATCTGCTTCTGCAGCCGCACGTGAAAGGGCTCGAGAATGTCCAGGCGCTTGCCGCGCGCCTCGGCCACAGCGTCCAGGCCCTCCTCGAGCTTACGCGTGAAGGCAATGTCGGCCAGGTCGAAGGAGTCGGCCACCAGGCGCTCGATGACGAGCTTGCCCAGATCGCTGGGCACCAGGCGATTGCCGGCCTTCTTCACGTAGTCCCGGGCCTGCACCTTGCTCAGGATCTCGGCGTAGGTGCTGGGACGGCCGATGCCCTCTTCCTCGAGCTTTTTGACCAGCGAGGCTTCATTGAAATAGGGCGGCGGCTCGGTCTGCTTGAAGGTGACCACCACGCCCTTGTCATGCAGGTTCAGGACCTCGCCCTCGCTGAGATTGGGCAGACTGCGATCGTCGTCGGTGGGCGCCTGGCCTTCCTCGCCCGCCAGCTCGGAGCGGTCGGTGGCGCCGTAGACCGCACGCCAGCCGGGCACCTTCAGCACGCTGCCGCTGACGCGCAGGTAATAGCTGCGGTCACCGCCGCGGGCTTCGATCTCGACGCCGGTCTGGTCGTAGACCGCCGGCACCATCTGGCAGGCCACGAAGCGATCCCAGATCAGCTTGTAGAGCCGGAAACGCTCGTCGGTCAGGTGCGCGCGCACGGCCTCGGGCGGCAGATCCAGGCGCGTGGGGCGGATCGCCTCGTGGGCGTCCTGCACGTTCTGCTTCTTGGACTTGAAGACGTTGGGCTGGGGCGGTAGCGCGCCGGGGCCGAACTTCTCGGAAATGTACTCGCGGCACTCGGTGACGGCGTCCTCCGAGAGGCGCAGGCTGTCGGTACGCATGTAGGTGATCAAACCCACGGTTTCGTCCGACTTGGAACGGCCCAGGGAGATGCCCTCGTAGAGGGCCTGGGCCACGCGCATGGTGCGCTTGGGATTCATGCCCAGGCGCGTGCTGGCGTCCTGTTGCAGCTTGGAGGTCGTGTAGGGAGCCGGCGCCCGCGTCTTGCGCTCGCGGCGGGTGATCTTGCCCACCCGATAGTCTGCGGCCTGCAGGTCCTGCTCGAAGCGGCGGGCGTCGATTTCGCTGGTGGCCGCAGGGCGCGAGGAGATGCGCTCGAGCTTTTCGTCACCCACGCGCTCGAGCATGGCCACGAAGGGCGGTGGGTTTTCGGCGCCCAGATTGGCTTCCACCAGCCAGTAGGGGCGCGGCACGAAGGCGTCGATCTCGTGTTGGCGGTCCACGATCAGGCGCAGGGCCGGCGTCTGCACGCGGCCGGCCGACAGCCCGAAGGCCAGCTTGCGCCACAGCAGATTCGACAGCGGGTAGCCGCCGATGCGATCGAGTACCCGGCGCGTACGCTGGGCCTCGTAGAGATTGGCGTCGAGGTCGCGCGGGTGGTCGATGCCCTCCTGCACACCCTTCTTGGTGATCTCGTTGAAGAGCACGCGCCGCACTTCGCGCTCGGGATAATCCTTGCGGATCTCCTCGAGCAGGTGCCAGGCGATGGCCTCGCCCTCGCGGTCGGGGTCGGTGGCCAGCAGCACCCGGTCGACGCCGCGGGCGCCCTCCTTGATGGTGCGCAGGACCTCGCCCTTGCCCTTCTCCTGGATCACCTCGTAGGTCTCGCGGAAGCCGTCGTCGACATCCACGCCGCCGCGCTTGGGCAGGTCCTTGAGGTGGCCCTTGGAGGCGATCACCAGGAAGTTCTTGCCCAGGTACTTCTGGATCGTCTTGGCCTTGGCGGGCGACTCCACCACCAGCAGCGTGTCGGCGCGCGTGGCCGGCGTGCGTTTGGCCGGCGTGGCCTCGCCGGCGCTGGCTGTGTTCTTGGCGGCGGCCTTTTTCTTGGTCGCCTTCTTCTTGGTGGCTTTTTTGGCGGCGGCCTTCTTCTTGGTCGCCTTCTTTTTGGCTGCCAGAGCCGGCTTGACTGCGCTCACCGCGGCCGAATGCCGCATGCCGGCGTCCGGGCCGGGCCGTCGCTCGCGTTCCCGCGTCATCGAGCTCCTCCCAGGGCGCGTTGCCTGACGTACATTCCGCTGTCCCGTTGTTCCGCCAGTCCCATCAGTTGCAACGAAAATAGCGCTCGCTGGATGCGGGGCGCCGCCAAGCCCGTCTTGGCGGCCAACTCGTCCGGATGGGTGGGCCGAGAGCCGAGAGCCCTGAACACGCACCGACCGTCCTCGTCTAAGCCCTTGATTTCCTGAGCCTTTTCGTCTCCTTGCCGGCCTCGCGGCGGCTCTGGGGCCCGCCGATGAGGGCGTAGCGATAGGACATCTCGGGGCGAAGTGCAAATGTGGGCACCGCCGGAAAGCAGCGCAAGCGATCCCTCCCCGCGCACCTCCCAGGGTGCGTAAGGCACCGCAAAGACTGGCTTTTTCAGCTTGCGGGCGGCGGCCGCGGTCGACAGCGCCCCCGACCTGCGCGGCGCTTGCACCACCACCACGGCCTCGGCCAGGGCGGCGATCAGGCGGTTGCGGGCGAGAAAAGCCCAGGGTCGGGGTGCCACCCCGTCGGGCTGCTCGGTCACCAGGGCCCCGCCAGCGTGCACGATGGCCTGGAAAAGCGGACGGTGGCGGGCCGGGTAGAAGCGATCGAAGCCCGTCGCCATCACCGCCACGGTGGCACCTCCGGCCGCAAGCGCGCCCTCGTGGGCCGCAGCATCGACGCCGAAAGCTCCACCGGAGAGCACGGCGCGTCCCTCGGCGGCGATCGCTTCGCCCAGCTCACGGGCGAAACGCAGGGCATCGTCGTCGGCGTAGCGGGTGCCCACGACCGCCAGCGCGCCCTCGAGGGAAACCGGCGCCCCGGCCCAGCGCAGGCGCTCGGGGGGCTTGTCCAGCGCCGACAGCCCCTGGGGCCAGCCCACGTGGCCGGGCAGGAGTTCGCGGGGCGGAGCGTCGAGGAGGAAGTCTTTGCGTGCCATGGAGCCTGTATCGGCCACTGCAGCCCCACGGTTTCGCAATTGCGCGACCCGCCCACTGCCGATCACGCGGCAGATGATCCCCCCATGTCGCGCGTCGCGGTGCCTTAGCCCCCGGGAGCCACCGGCGGCAGCACCGTGGTCACCTCGCCCTCGGCTCCCATCAACACGCCCGCATCCGGCGGCTCCGGCATCGGCACCTCCACCAGCCTGTCGCCCCGCACCTCCACCGCGCCGCCGTCGGGCGTCACATAGGCGCCGATCTCGTCGTTGAACTTCGGCACGTGGAACTCGATGGGCTGCTTGACCTTGCCGCGGATGCGCCCTTCCAGCACGTGCACCTTCAGCGGCTCGTGCAGCTCGAAGACGTAGCCACCCCTGGAGATGTCCATCTCGTAGGTCTCTTCCTCGTACTCGATGGTCTTCTTGAAGGCCACCGGCTGCTGCCCCAGGCGCTTGTGGGGCCGGTGGGCCAGCACGAAGCTCATCAGCCGCACGGCGATGTGATTGTGCAGGCGGTGACAGCCGTGGGAGTGGCGCCGCATGATGCTCATGTAGTCCACCGAGCCGTGGGTGCGGATGCCCTCGTCGCCGCCGATGCGAATGGCCCCGCTCTCCAGCTCCAGGAACTTGCGGTGGTAGGCCGCCACCAGCCCGTAGGCCGAGGCGTAGCTGGGCCCGGTCTCGTGGTAGTTGACCTCCCACTTGGGCTCGCCCTTCTTGCGCCGCGCCTTGCGCTTGAGCAGGTCGCGGGCCGGCGTCGAGTCCGGAGGCAACCACACGGGCGAAGCCACGATCTGCGACCACACCCGCGTGCCCACCGGCGAGTCCTTGTAGCGCCACATCACGCTCTCGCCCACCTGCTCGCTGCGCCAGCCGCCGATGGTGGTGCCGAAGCGCGACAGCGCGATCTTCTGGCCCTCGTAGCGCACCGACAAAAGCACCCGCGGCCGCCGCTGCACCGGCTGGGCCAGCTCGCGCCCGCCAGCGTCGTACGGGAAGTCGTACCAAACGTCGCCACGGTCGTACTCGAGCACCAGATCCATGTCGCCGTCGTAGTAGTCCGGCAGCTCCGGCGCCGCGATGGCCACCCGATGCTGGCCACCGGCCGGCAGCTCGCCGAGCGACTCCAACCACGAAAGCGTGCGCTCCGGCGTCTGCAGCCCAAAGGCCTCGATGATCCGCTGCTCCAGCTCCCCCACCAGGTTCGGCACCGGCTTGTCCTTGCCGTCGGCGCCCTTGTAGGTGTGGGGCTTGCCCGTGCGCGCGCTGACCACGCTGCCGTCCTCGATCACGCCCGAAGCGTGAATCGCCCGCTCCAAAAGCACCCGGATCAGCGCCTGGCGCTCGGCCTCCATCGGGCTCATGCGCAACACGTCCAGGGTATCGCGCCCCAAATAACCCCAGCTGTAAACGCGATGACGCCGCTCGAACTCGGCCAACGCATCGTGGGTGGCCCAGTCCAGCGCCCCGCGCACGAAACGCCCGCGATCCTTGAAGTAGCCCTCGCACTTGAGCCGCTCCTGGGCCGCGTTCACCGCAAACCAGTCGGGAGCAAACTTCTTGTAGCGCCGCACACGGTCTTTCTCGCGGTCATCGAGCTTCTCGAAGTCGAGCTGCTCCACGTCCTCGACCTTCTGCTTCTTCAGGTACTTTTTGACCTGATTGCGCAGGTAGGCGAAGTCGGCGGCCTGCTTGCGCGCGGCATCGTTGGACCCATAGGTGACCAGCCCCGCGTACTCGACCAGCGGCGTCAAATCGAGCTGCGCATCGCACTTGCGATCGGCGGTCTGCCGGAAGCGCTCCCGCAGCACCGAGAGCGTGGGCATGATGCCGTAGAGTTCCAGGTACTTGTCGTTCTGGGCCCGCTCGCCGTGGTGGTTGTCCGGGTACTGCCCGGCGGCCAGCGCCAGATAGGTCTCGCGGTAGGCATTGCTGCGCGGCTCGCCGTCGGGCCCATTGCCCTCGCTGAAGATGTAGGGCGTCCAGGCCTCGCCCAGGTCCAGCACCAGATGCCCCGAAGCGGTCGCCGTCGCCGCGTCCACCTCGCGCGCCGAACCGCCTTTTTCCCAGAGCGACACCGGGTCGACCATGGGAGCGCCCGGCGGCGGCGGTGGCGCCTCGGGCTCCTTTGCCTGCGCCTGCTCCGCCGCGGGCTGCTGCGGCTCGACGCCCTCGTCGGCCTGCTCCTTCGCCTGTTCATCCTCCCCGGCACCCGACCGACAGGCCGACGCCAAAAGCGCCGCCGACAGCCACCAAATTCTGTGCTTTTGGGCCAGCATCATGCTCCCAAGACCATTGGTCAGAACGACCCACCGCGCAAGTTTTGTCGCCCCCGAAACGACGGAGCGCGCAGCGGCGGGGCAGACCGACGAGGACTGTCCTCGAATCGCGATCGGCCATTTAGTCTACGCCGGGCGCGCCTCTCATCCCAGGCGTGGTACATGGGCGGCCATGGAAGCCGCCAGCGGCACACGCGCCCGCATCGGCGCCTACCTGGCGCCACTCGTCTTCGCTCTACTGTGGCTCGCACCGTTGCCGCTGAGCCCCGAGCAACAGCACCTGGCCGCCATCGTCGCCGCCGTGGTCGTCGCCTGGACCACCGAGGTCATCCCGATCCCGGCCACCGCCATGCTGATCGGCCCGCTGATGGTCGCCTGCGGCATCACCGACGCCAAAAGCGCCCTGCACCCCTACGCCGACCCCCTGCTCTTCCTGTTCTACGGCAGCTTCTTCATCGCCGCGGCCATGGGGCGTCACGGCCTCGACCGGCGCATGGCCCACGCCATCGTGCGCCATCCCCTGATCAACGCCGTGCCCTGGCGCACGCGGGCGGCCATGATGGTCACCGGCATGTTGCTGTCCATGTGGATCAGCAACACCGCCTCCACCGCCATCCTGATGCCGATCCTGCTGGGTACCTTCGGCGTCACCAGCACCGCCACGGCCGCCGAAAGCGACCCCGACGACCCCCAGGCCCGCGCCCTGACAGGCGGTCTCTTGGCGATCGCCTACGCCTGCTCCATCGGTGGCATCGGCACCCTGGTGGGCACCCCGCCGAACATGATCACCGTGCGGCTGTTGAAAGAAGTCGGCGTCGAGCTGAACTTCCTCGACTGGTCGCTCATCGGCCTGCCCGCCGCCGTCGCCATCACCGCCCTCATCTACCTCCTGTTCGCCCGCCTCTACCCCCCGGGCGCCATCCCCCAGGGCGCCACCCAGGCCAGCTCCTCCGCCATGGCCCGCGCCGACCAGCCCCCGCGCGGTCCCATGGGCCGCGGCGAGCGCGCCACCGCCCTCACCTTCGCCCTGGCCATCGCCGGCTGGCTCATCCCCGGCGCGCTCAAGGCCCTGGACCACCCGCTGGCGCCGGCCCTTGGCAAGGCCCTGCCGGCCGGCGGCGTCGCCATCCTGGCCGCATCCCTACTCTTCATCCTCAAGGACGAAGACCGCCGCACCACCGTGCTGCCCTGGTCCGAAGCGCGCAACATCGACTGGGGCCTCATCATGCTCTTCGGCGGCGGCATCTCCCTGGGCACCCAGATGTTCGAAACGGGCCTGGCGCGCGAGCTCGGCCGCGGCGTCATCGCCCTCACCGGCATCTCCGACCTGTGGGCCCTGACCGCCATCGCCATCCTCTTCACCATCTTCTTCACCGAAGTCTGCTCCAACACCGCCACCTCCAACATGGTCATCCCCCTGGTCATCGGCGTCACCAGCGAGCTGGGCCTGTCGCCGGTGGCGCCGTGTCTCGGCGTGGGTCTGGCGGCCAGCTGCGCCTTCATGATGCCCATCGCCACCGGCCCCAACGCCATCGTTTACGGCACCGATCGGGTGCCGCTATCGGCCATGATCCGCGTGGGCTTCATCTTGAACCTGCTGTGCGGCGTACTCATCTTCGCCATGCTGCGGATCCTGCTTCCGCTCTACGGCTGGATCGACTGAGGCCATGATAGAAGACGACCAGCCCTTGCTCTTCGTCTACGGCACCCTGCTGCGCGGCGAGCCCGCGCACCACTTGCTCGAAGGCGCGCCCCTGATCGCCAGCGCTCACACCGCACCTAACTTTCGGTTTGTCGAGCTAGAAGCCCGCTACCCGGCCCTGGTCGACGGCGGCACACTTGCGGTCAGCGGCGAGATCTACCGCATTCGCGAAGACTTACTCGAGCGCCTCGACCGCTACGAAGACGCTCCGGACTACTACCAGCGCCGCATTCTCCAGCTGGGGGCGTACCGCGTCTTTGCCTACGTGCTGCGCCCTGAATACGCGGGCGATGGTATCGAGTTAAGCGACGGCGACTGGCGCCGGCGCAAGCGCGGCTGAAGTGCCGATCGGGGCTCGCATCAGTCGGTCCACGCCCGCAGAGCCGAGAGATCCTCGTCCTTGCCGTTGCCACGCCAGCAGACCACGCCGCCGTCGGTGCGAATGCCGCAGCCCTCGTTGCGGCTTACGGAGATCTCCAGGAATTGGCCGTCAGGCGGGGGCTCTTCTGCGGCGAGTGAGCCCCAGCAGACCACCTTGAGATCATCGCGGATCGCGCAGTTGTAGGATTTGGCACTGCCGTCGTGCATGCCTGCGGCGGTCATCAGGTACTTGCCCGGCGGCGCATCCCAATTGCCGTTTTCGTCGACCATGCTCCAACATGTGGCCTGTCCGGAGCCGTCGATGCCGCACTGGCTGCCGTCGCCATTCGAAATTTCCGCGAAGCTACGGGCGGGCGGTGGCCGGCGCAGCACAGTACTGGGCCGGGTTACGACCTCGCCCGACGGCGTGAGTGCCATCAAGCCAAGCCGCGAGGAAATCTGGACGAATACTTCCGATCCAAAATCGTGGTCGGGGGTGAGGTCCAGCCCCCAACAACTGATCAAGCCTGCCGCATCGAGCCCACAACCGACGCGAGAATCCGGAACCACGCTGACGAAGCGAGCCATCGGCGCTGGATTCCATTCATAGCGTTCATCCCAGCACACCGCTTGTTCATCTGTCGTGATGCCGCAGAGCTGCCTTGCCCGCATGGCGATGTACCGGTAGCTCCGCTCATGATAGTCGGTGCCGCTCGGCCCCTCGAAAGCCTTGTACCACCAGCATACCAAGTGCTGGGTCGCATCGGCCACCCACAGCTGCCGTCCCCCCCGCACCGGCTCCAGGCCCGGTGGCCCCATCGGAACCATCCGCATCGTCGCCGCACGCACTCGACAGCAGCGCCCCGGAACCCAACGCCACGGCGAAGATCGCGCGGCCAACCACTTGCAGCCCTGTCACGGCACCTCCCAAAAGCTCCCCCTAGCATAGCCGCCTGTGGCCGGCGCAAGAAGGGCCGCCCGGCCTTGAACACCTCGCGCCATTTCACATGGTCTGCTCCACCGTGCGCAAACCGCTCCAAATCAGGCCTGCTCAACCGCAGGCGCTGTACTGTCGCGTGGTCCACGGCGCCCAGCGAATCGCTTGGGACGCTCCGTCCATGCAGGCGCCTCCGCCGCAGCTTTCCCCCATCGACGTGAGCTACCTGCTGCAACGGAAGGCGGGCGACACCCTCATGGTTGCCCTCGCTGGCCTCGTGCTCGCAGGGGACTTGCACGTCGAGATCAACCCGGCCGGTGACTTCGTGTTCCACACCAGGCCTTTGGAGCGAACGTTTTGTGAGGCCGAGCGCGCGGTTCATGGGGGCGTGCAGAGCTGTGCCGACGGGCTGGTTGTCACTCGGGAAAATCGCATGCGTTTCCTCGAAATGGAGCGCGCGCTCGGCGACGTTCTGCACCACTGGCACGTGGGCAAGCACGTGGTGGAGCATCGGAGGTTGGGCGCTGCGTCAATCGGAGTGTTCCTGAACGGTCTTTTGCACATGGCGCTGCTGGTTTCCGATTTCGTGAACGGCCTGCTGGTTCACGGCTTCGCCGCATTCAGTGTCACATGGGCGCTTGCAGCCAGGGAACGGGCGGCGAAATTGCGGCCTCAGGGCATCGGCCGCTGGCGACGGCAAAGGCTTGGGCAGCTGGTGCTTGCGGCCTTTACAGCCCTGGTCGCGCTCTTGCTCCTGTGGGTGGTCAGCTGGCAGTCGCACGGGCGGCAGACCGTCGGGCTGGTTGCGCTGGCCGTCCTCTCGGCCGACAGGCGGCGCTACCTGTCGGCGACGTTGGAACTCGACCAGTAAAAGTAGGCACAACTGCCGCTCAGCTCAGCTGGCCAATGACACGCGCCCGCGCTTCCCGTGCAACCTGTGCACTAATCGCCGGAGTCTTCGCTGCCGCTGCCATGCTGCACGGCGCAAGCTCCCCCCTGTTTCGGTGGCCGGGCAGTTTCGGATCAGGCTGCGCGCCTCATCGACGTTGGGTACGCACCAGCCGTCCTGGCCGCCGGCCGTCAGGGCTTCGCAGTAGGCCGTGGCTTCGGCGAGCGTGAGCCTGTCGTCCTTTGGTGGATTCTCCCAGCACAGCGATGTCGCGACGTCGAGGTAGCCCCCGGGGCAGGTCGTGGCGTCACTGCCGCCACCGCCGCCGGCTCCGCTGCTACCGCCGGTTGCGCCGCCGCCGACTGCGGCCGCACCCGAGAGGTCGCTGCCGCCCGCGCCGCCGGCACCTCCGCCTCCGCCGGCTGCGGCCACGGCCGTGACATCGATGCCGCCATTGCCGGAAGCAGCCACGGCACCGCCGCCGCCCGCGCCGTCGGCGGTACCCGCGTTGGATCCCGCGGTGGCGTCGTCACCGCAGCCGCATCCAAGGAGCAGGAGCAACAAGGACGCAGCGACATGTCGCGAGTGCATTGCGTTCTTCGTTTGGACAGCGAGAGGCAGCATGGCCTACCGAGCTTAGCCATACTTCGCGTCAAGTGCGACTCCCTGCGCTCGATTGACGCAGCTGCCGACGTGCAGAAGTGGAGAGGTCAGCGTAGGATGTTCGCGGTGGATGGCCGCTACCGGGCGTTGTTCGCTCTGTGCGCTCTGTGCGCGCTTGCGCCGGGCTGTAGCGAGACCACGAGCGCGGCCCCCGAGCCGGTTGCCGAGAGTGCGTCGCCTTTTCTCGGCCCGTGCGGCGATGGTTGCGTCGAGGGGCTCGAGTGTCTGTGCGGCGTCTGCACCCGGTACTGCCAGGACGATGCCAGCTGTGCAGCGCTCTCGGAGTTAGCCGTGTGTGGGTGGGCCGCCGGCAACGGTTGCGGCAG
This sequence comes from Myxococcales bacterium, assembly GCA_029880325.1. GTDB lineage: Bacteria > Myxococcota_A > Polyangia > Polyangiales > JAFGIB01 > JAOUOP01. The sequence goes on from JAOUOP010000024.1 coordinate 105,977, forward strand.
CGACGGGCCGCCACCGACCGTGTGTCGGGTGAACTGTGACGACGACGCGGATTGCGAGGTCGGGCAGCCGGCGCTCTCGTGCCAGGGCGGGTCGTGCCGGCCAGAGGTGCCCGGCGCAGATGGGGGCTGATCGGTGGCGGGGATGGGAGACGTGCGGGAAGTCGTAACTTGCCCACGTCGCGAGGGCATGACAAGTCTGGAGTGAGATGAGCAATGGCTGCGTCGTGAGGCTGGCCGTGGGGGCGTTACTGCTCGCGCCAGCCTGCTCGGGGGATTCGGATGGTGCCCCGGCGTCCACCGTGGATGCGCCGCTCGACTGGCGGGAGGCGCCGCAGTTGGAGCAGGCGCGGCAGGGCTTCGAGGGGGCGGTGCAACGGCTCGATCGCGCGCGCTGCGAGCAGCTGCAGCGCTGCCGGGCCGATCTCTTCGAGGCGGTCTTCGTGGACTTTGCGGCCTGCCGGGTCAGCGGCTCCGCGTGGCACGTGGTCGCCGGTTGGGCGGAGGGCCATGCGCGCGGCAACGTGCAGGTGAACTTCGAGCGGCTCGAGCTCTGCTTCGAGGATCTGGCGCGCGCTTGCGACTTGGCCGCAAGTGAGGAGGTGATGGGGTGCTTCGAGGCGAGCCTCGTGGGCTCGCTTGGCCTCGGGGACCGCTGCCTCTTCGATGTGGAGTGTGGGCCGGAGCTGTATTGCGACGCGCTCGATTGTGACGGCGTTTGCCGGGAGCGGCGGGCGCTCGGTGAGCTGTGCGCGTCCGACGGGGAGTGCCAGAGTCCGCTGCTCTGCGTGGGCGAGGGGGCCGCGGGAGAGCAGGATGCCGGGATGTCGCCCGGGGGCTCGGCGGGCGGTGGCTCGAGCTGCAAGCGCGCGGTGCTCGGCCTGGTGTCCGCTCCCGAGCCCGCTCAGCTGGGTGATGGCTGCGGTTGGCTCGCGCCGTGCGCGTCGGGGTTGGGCTGCGAAGCGGGAGTCTGTATCGCGGAACTCGAGGTGCGCGTGGCGTGCGTGGCTGCCGAGGCGGGAGGCCTGTTCGACTTTGGCGCTAGCGATGGCTGCGGGCGCGGGCACTACTGCGCAGACGGCGTCTGTGCTGCGTTTGTGACCGAGGAGGGGGCTTCCTGCGCCGATGTCCGGTGTACGCGGGGATTGGAATGCCGGGGCGTTGGCGACGGGCGTGTCTGCGCTCGCTTGCTGCCCTGGGGTGAGGCGTGTGAGCGGAATGCGCAGTGCGCCTCCGATGCGTGCCTCGAAGGTCGTTGTCGCCAGCCGTGGTCTGCGTCGATCGCGCCTTCGGTGTTTGCCGGCGTCGAATCGCGCTGTGGGGTGGCGGTGGGGGAAGACGGTTAGCGCGGCGTCTCCCGCAGTCGCCTGCGCCCGCGGAAACAGGGCAGGCCCAGGGTGATGCAGGGGCCGCCGCCGAGAACGCCTGCGGTTTGCGGATGGGTTGCGCTGCATCCGCTCGAGACGGCATCGTGGCGGGCGGCTTCGACGCGGGCCGTGGGGCCGGCGTCGGCCGGGCCGAGCTGACCTGCTGCTCCGAGGTCGATACGGTAGCGCTCCCACTGGGCAAGGCAGGTGCTGGCCTGTTCGGCGTCGAGGTCGGTGGTTTGCGGGGGGGGGCGAGGCTGTGACCGTAGGTAGCCATGACCGATGCGTGATGCTCCGACTGGTGCGGGATCGCGTGTACTGACTTTCGGGTCGGCTGCGGCGCCTGGGTGCCGATGTGGATGTTCGCGACGCCTTGGTGAGGCTCAACCACATTGCGCGAGCGGGCTCAGCGTGGGGCGATGGGATTGGGAGACGGACGTCCTTTCGATAGCAGGTACCATCGATTCAACCTGTCGGCAGGCTATGTCTGGTAGGTCTTTTCGGTGGCTGTACCCGAGCACGCTGCTGCTGATCGTGCTGATCGACGCCAGACTCGGTAGCGTGGCGGAGTACATCAACGCCTACGAATTGCTTCGTCTTAGCCTCGGAGCCGAAAGGACCACGGGGGCCGTGACCTTCGTATGCGGGCAGCATGAACTCGGATGGTTCGCCACTCCGCTCGCCCATGGCCTTTGGTTTTCGGAGGGAGCCCTCTTGGCGTACGCGCTCCGAGTTCTTTTTCGCTGGGCGCAGACCGTAGGCCGCCGCAAGAGCCGTCCCGACAAAGATCACCGCGGCGCCGCGTCGAACTCCCGCGGCCGCACCAGGCCAGCCGGGCAGCACGCAGTAGGTGCGGTCGCCGCCGCCTTCGATGGTGCGGCATTCGAAGGGCGCCGGGCAGTTGTTGATGGCCGGTCGGTTCCGGGCGCAGCCCATCCGGAACAATGAGGAGGGCAATGCACTTGGTCGATGGTCGGCAAGGGCACGTACGATTTTGCGAAACTGCCGCGCGCACGGGCCGATAACAGTGTGTGACCGCTCCCCGGCTATCGGTCCCGGATGGGACCAGGATGGTGACCCGCACGTGCGATCTGCGCCGCTTCTACTTGCGGCCCGATCCGGTGGTCAACCAGATCGTCCGCTACTGCCTGTTCCGCGCCGCCGCCAAGTATGGGGTGCTGCTGCACGCGGTCATCTTTCAGAGCAATCACTTTCATCTGATCGTGACCGACACCACCGGGCGCCTGGACCTGTTCATGGCCTGGCTCAACCGCTGCATTGCCAACTGCCTGCTCGAGTACTTCCGCGAGCAGTACCCAGACCGGTATGCCGAGACGATCTGGTGCGACGAGTCCTACAACGACCTGCTGCTGACCAATCACGCGGCCATCCAGGACAAGCTCCGCTACACGGTCCTCAACTGCGTCAAGGACGGCCTGGTGGCCAAATACAAGCAGTGGCCCGGGGTGCTGCATGGCCCGACCGACTGGCTCCAGCCTCCCATGGAGGTCAGCCGACCCGAGTACTTCTTCGACCAGACCGACGAAGAGCACGCGGTCGCAAGCGGTCGCTTCGTGCCTCCACCGCAGTTCGGCAACCGCCCGCTGCCCGGGCTGGTGGAGGACTTCTGCCAGCAGCTCAATACGCGCCAGCTCGAGCTGGTGACCGAGGCACGCGCCGCCGCGCAGGGCTTCCTCGGCGTCAAGAAGATCCTGGCCACCGACCCCTTCGACGCTCCCAACAACATCAGACCCAAAGGCCAGCGTAACCCGGCGGTTGCCGCGGGCGGCGACCGCGAGGCATACAAGAACGCGGTCGACGCGGTGCGCCAGTACCGGCGGCAGTACCGGGAGGCCTGGCAGAGCTATCGCAGGGGGCTCGAGGCAACCTTCCCCGGAGGCACGCTACTGATGCGGCATCGACACCGCCAGCCATGCGAGCCGCTGGACTGCTGGTGGTGTGTGCTGGCGCGCTGCCCAGCGGCGATGCCGCCGCCGATACCTGGATAGCGTCGGTAGGGTGTCGGGGCGTCCGGGGGAGGCTGTAGGCAGCGGGACAGAGCACCCGTTGGGCAGCGGTGTGTCCGCACGCGGGTTCTTGCGTGCCGGAGCGATCTTTCCGGGGGCCGTTTGCGGCGCCTGGGCGTAGGTCGGGGCTGATGGTCGGTAGGCTCGGACAGGTCGGCGGCGGCCGCGCTGAGGGACTTCACTCAGAAGTAGGCTCAAGGTGGGTCGAAAGTCGGGCGGCAGTGGTAGCCCGCCAGCCGAACCCCACCACGGCGTCACGGCCGGTCGAGCGCCACGGGAGGTCCATGCCCGGACCCACCCGAGTCCCGCGCCGGAGCAAGGCCCCGGAGCGGCGCTAGGCGAAAACGTCGTCCAAGGTCTCAGCGGACAGGACGCGCTCGACCCACACGTCGAGTTGCTCGGCGGTGGCCTGCTCGACCCGCTCAACCGCCTCCACCGGCAGGGGTGAAAACCGCAACTCGAGCAGTTTTAGCACGACCGCTGCCCGGCCCTCAGCCCGGCCCTCAGCCCGGCCCTCAGCCCGGCCCTCAGCCCGGCCCTTCTTGGCGGCTTTTTCGGCGGCATCCTTGGTGAGTCTTTCAGCAGCAGTCATGTATGCTTCCTCGCCCTTGTCGCCAGCCTGCTCAATCAGGAAGTCCTTGACCTGATCGGGGTCGGGGTCACCGACCTTGAAAAGGTAGCACAGCAGCGTGGCAAGGGCATCGGG
>JAOUOP010000025.1 GCA_029880325.1 Myxococcales bacterium
GCGCCGTGACCCCGTGCGGGCCAGGCGAGAACCGAGGAAATACCCGCTATTTTCGCAGCGGGCTCGACTGGCTCGCGCGGAGTTGCGCCGCCCGAGAGGCGCGTGCAGCCGTTTGACACCAGCCACCCAGCCCCTAAACAAGCGCATGTTGCAGGCGATCTCCACAAATCTCTTGCGTTCAGGCGCTCGCGAAAATGCTCAACGCTCCTCCTGGTGCGCCTGCGCTTTTCGCAAACCCCTGATTCACAACATCTTTGCGCAGCTCATCCTCCACATGCGCTTGTTTAGGGTCTAGCCACACTGAGCGGCCTGGCAGCTCAGGGCAGAAGCGGTGTCCATGGCGTCAATCGGTTCACAGACCAGTCCCTCGACGCATTCATAGTCCCCGAGGCATAGATCGCCGATGATCTTACGGGCGCCGGTACACATCCCGGAGTCCCCGGCACTTGCGGACGGCACGGAGCAAAAACCATTGCACTTGGTGAACGGCGACTGCAGATCGAGAACGCAGGCCGTACCGTCGCCACCGAGTCCACACTTGTTGTCGACGCAGTAGCCCTCGATGCACTCCTGCTCCGTCTCGCCAGCCATAATGGCTTCGAGATCGCAGTCTTCGCCCACCACCGGACCTGGTGTGCATGTGCCGGCCGCGCAATACAGCCCGTCGGGGCATTGCGCGTGGGCATTGCACTTGGCTCCGGGGCTGGCCGCCGGCACACAGCGCCCGGTGCTCGTATCGCAGCGGCTCTTGAGCTCACACGGATTTGCAGCGGAGCACGCCTCTCCAAGCCCGCTACCGCTTCCGCAGACGGCTCCATCGGTCAAAGTCATGCAGATCAGCGGAGCGACACAACTCGAGGGCTGCTTTGATTCGCAGCCCTCGCCGTCAGCAGCCTGGGCGGCGCACTTGCCGCCGGGGGTGCAGTACAAACCCTCGCGGCATCCCTCATCCGAATCACAGGGAAGGCCATCACCCGAGCGGGCCACGCAAATGCCGTCCAGACACCCAAAGGTGCTGGCGCAATCACCGCTATCGACGCAGGCGGTGCCCTGCTCGCCCGGCGTCGCACAATGGCCCGAGCACTGCGGCGAATTGCCGACACAGATCAGGCCCGCGGAGCACTGCTCGTCGCGGGTGCAGGCGGCATCGGCTTCCAACAAGCCGTTGAGCACACCTTCACAATCCGGGACGGTCGAAGCGAGAAGGTCGGCGTCGCAGTCGACCGCATCGCCCGCCAGGGCTCTGAGACAGGCCGCCGCCTTGGTGGAGTCGAAAGCCATTTCGCCCTTGTCGATGGCTTTCCGCCAGGGCGTGAGGTACCGGCGTTCGATCGCCGCCGGATGGCACAGGCGCATGAGCAGGGGCCGGGCCACGTCCGCCCCGAGTCGTCCTTCACAGCGCGACACATTGATACAAGCCCAGCTCGCCAACTCGGATACGACCGTCGCCAGATCGAGGTCGCCAGCGCCGGTGTCGGCCGGTCCGTCGCCCGGGCCACTGTCGGTCGTATCCATCGCATCCATGTCGGCTGCGGCATCAGCCCCAATGCCGCCATCGCCAGCGTCGAGATCACCCTGCGGGCCGGTGTCTTTGACTAGACGATAACTGTCGGCGTCTACGACCAACGTGCATGCCGGACCTGAACAGAAGAGTAGAATCAGGAGCGAAGTCAGATATTTCATCGCCAAGCACACCTGCCGGCCCCCTATCAACTCGATTGCTGCCGTGGCCGACCTGCTTCGATAACACGAGCGCGTCGTCGGCACCACCGACAGGTGGTCACCCCACGGTCCCGCGGGCTACCACGGGCGATCCCCCGGTGGCTGCTCGCCCGCTCCCGCGGTAGCTCGTTAAATAAGTGAATTCGGGTCAAAGTCACCGGTCGGCGACACGTAGGCGCTCAGCTATCTCTTTCCGCTTTATGAATGCGCCCGAATTTTGGTGTACGGCAGCGCGCAGCAGCGAGCGCTGTTCACCCTGTCGACGCTTTGGCTGCTCTTCAACGCGGTAGGTGAACGGAAGCCCTGCTTTGCCATGGCTGTCGTGCGCCTCCGCGGTTGGCTCCCACCCCGGCCAGGGCACCACCGCGAACCATCTCGACCCCTACGCAAGCCGAGTTCGGGCCACGGCCAAGTCGAACCAGCCGAGGCGGACAGACCCCGAGCCGGTGGCAGCCGGGCACAAACCGGGCTGGCAATTCCCGTGTGACATGGCGCCTTGACACCTGCGGCCCATCAGCGCGACCCTCACCTGGTCGATCTCCAGCGAAAACGCGGGCGGACAGAGATGCTCATTCGATCGAAGGCGCTGCAGGGCGCGTGTGTGCTCACGCTGGCGATCAGCATCGGGGCGTGCGGAAGCAAATCCCGCAAGCCTCCAGATGCGGGCGCGGACGCGGGCAGTGACGACGGTGGAGCGACCGGCGGTCAGGGCGGCAGCGGTGGCCAGGGCGGCAGCGGTGGCCAGGGCGGCAGCGGCGGCCAGGGCGGCAGCGGCGGCGATGGGCCGATGATGTCTGGTCCGACGAGCATCTCGGTGAGTTCGGGCGGCGGCACGGGCACCTCGACGAAATACAGTCTCTCGCTACAGGTCGGCGCACCGCAGCCCTTTGCCTCCGGTTCGAGCAGTAAATACAAGCTGCGCCTGGGGGCTACGCAGTTGCCCAGGTAGCTCCCACAGCCCGAAACAGCCCCCAACGGCCCTCACCCCCGCCACGCGAGTGCGGCGCATCGCGCCAGCTGCCTTTGCGCTCGCTGTCGCTCATTGATGGACAATTCGGGTTAGGCTGCGCCCATGGGCAAGATCGTCGTCGTCGTGCTCATCCCGGTGCTGGCCGTGCTGGGGCTGTGGCTGGCGATCGGCCTGGACGAAGCGCCCCTGAAGGGCCTCCTCATCGGCGGCGTTCCCGTGCGCCCGGGCGACTCGCTGGAGCAGCAGCTGCAGGCGCGCGTGGCCGCCTATGCCGACGAGGAGGTTGTCATCTTCGCCGGGCCGTCCCAGACCCGTCGCAGCCGCCGCCAGCTGGGCGCCAGGCTCGAGCTCGACGATGTCCTTGAGCGCGCGCAGCAAATGGGTCGCTCCGGCAACCCGATCGCCGACCTCAAAAAATGGTGGCTGGCACGCCAGGGTCGCCTCGATCTGCAGTGGCCCCCCTCCATCGACAAGGGGGTTGTCGGCGACTTCATCAGCGCCGAGCGCGAACGCCTGGAGCTGCCGCCCAAGGCGGGCGTAACCGACGGTGAAGGTTGGTCGCTGCCGGGCAAGGCCGGTCTGACGCTCGACTACCATCACGCGACCGCCGCCCTCAGGCGCGCTCTGGTCGCTGGCAACTCCGAGTTGCACCTGGAGCTGCGCGAGGTTCCGGCGCCGGAGCCGATCCTCATCGGTTCCCCCGACGGCGCCCTCTTCGACGATCCAGAGAGCGTGGAGGCCGAACTGGCCGAGCACTCCGAACTGAGCGGCGTCGAGGCCCCCGGCATCCCCGACGCGGTCACAGGCGCCATCCAGTGGCTGCCCTCGCGCGGCGACGAGTGCTATGAGAAGCCCCCCATGCGGCCCTTTTGCGATGGTCCCCGTCGCGTGCCTCGCCCCTTGGGAGCCGCCGCGACGCGAGCCTCTGAGCTGGGACTCGGTGAACTGTCTGCCGTGCGGCGGCTGCTATTGCGACCGCCGGATGGGCGCTGGATTCAGGCGGCCGGCGGTCCTGGCGGCCCGCAGAACCTGGTATGGCCGGTTCCCGGTGGTCGCTTCGGTCGTGGCTTCGGCTTCGTGCGCAAGCGCGCCGCCGTCAAAGACCGCTTGCACAAGGGCGTCGACATTCCGGCCGCCCAGGGCAGCCCCATCCGCGCAGCCAGCGACGGCATCGTCGCCTATGCCGACAATGACATTCGCGGCTACGGCAACCTGCTGATGATCGTGCACGCCGACGGCAGCACCACCCTCAGCGCCCACTGCCGCAGCATCTTCGTCTTCCCCGGACAGCGTGTCCGCTCGGGGCAGATCGTCGCCGAGGTGGGCCGCACCGGCATGGCCATGGGGCCACACCTACACTTCGAGTACCGGAAGGGTGGCCAACCCAGCGATCCGATCGCGCTCTTCGATCACGTGCCACCGCGCGGTCAAGCCGCCCCGCAAAGCCCCGCCACGGACCGATAGCTCCCCTCGCGCGCTCCCGCCGAACACACGAAGTCGCCGTGGTCACAACCCGAGCGCCACGGCGGTGCTTCACAATTTTCAGATCACCACCGTCTCGGGTAAGTTTGACGGGCGCCGGATCGCAAGCTCATGCAACCACGACGCAGGTCTTCGATTGAACGTCGTTCCCGATGGCCGCGGGTGCTCGGCATGGCGCTTGCCCTGATGCTGATCCCGGTCGGCGCCTGGGGCATCTTCGCCCTCGGCGATACACCCCTCTCGGGCGTGCGCGTGGCGGGCATCGCGCTGCCCGACGACCGTCCCGTCGGGCGCTTCATCGAGGAAAAAGCGCGCGACTGGGCCGACGAGAAGGTCGTGATCGAGGCGGGCTACTATCGCTGGACCATGAGCCGCGAGGAGCTGGGCACGACGCGGCCAATCGGCGATGTGGTCGATCGCGTCATGTCCCTGGGGCGCTCGGCCAATCCCATCAGCAATCTATCCGACATGCTCGCCAGCCGGCGCGGCCGACTCGAAGTGCCCTGGCGGGCCAAGGTCGACGCCGCCAGGCTGCAAACCGTGGTCGACCGCATCCGCGAGCAGGTCGAGCGCTTGCCGGTCGCCGGAACCGTAGGCATCGATGGCACGAAAATCGAGGGCCAGCACGGTGAGCGCCTCGACGGAGTCTCGGCGCGCGCGCGTTTGAAAGCCGGCTTGCGCCAGGGTCGGCGTTCGATTCGGCTGCAAACCCACGTCACATCGCCGCCCCCGCCCCAGGAGTACGACCGCACCGCGACCAGCGCCACGCGACTGTTCACGGCCCAGGAGACCTTCTACGCCCTGCAAAGCTCCGGGCGCCGAACGAATATCGAGCTGGCCGCCAAATTCCTCGATGGCCAAAAGATGATGCCGGGCGCCACCCTGTCCTTCAACGAGATCGTCGGCGAGCGCAGCGCCGAGCGTGGCTTTGGCCCGGCCAAGGAGCTGCGCAATCGCGAAGTCGTCGACGGCATCGGCGGCGGCGTCTGCCAAACGGCCGCCACACTGCATGGGGCGGCCTTCAACGGAGGCCTCGCCATCCCGGAGCATCGGCCCCACTCCCGGCTGAACCGCTTTCGCTATATCGACCTCGGACTCGACGCGATGGTCTCCTGGCCCAACAAGGACCTGAAGATCCGCAACACCTACCCCTTTCCCATCGTGATCAAAACCCAGTACGGCCCGCGCAAGCTACCCGATGGGGGCACCCGCGGCGTGCTGCGCGTCGAACTCTGGGGCGCCGGCAAGCCCTACCATGTCGAGGTCGAGGTCACCGAGGGCGCGCCGATCCCGCCCGGCGAGCGCCACCGCGACGAACCCGAGCTGCCGTTGGGCATCACGCGCGTGGCCCAGGATCCCCAGCCCGGCGTGGTGCTCACGCGCACGCGCACCATCGTGACGCCCGTCGGCCGCACGCCCGAGGTCACGCAGCTGCGCTACCCGCCGGTCGACCGCATCATCCTGGTCGGCACCGCGGGCTGACCCGCAAGCTGCCCCGGGCCGCAAGCGAGCCTGGCCGTGACGCTGACGCAGGTCGACTCACGAGTCGGCGTCGAGCTGCTCCATTGCGCGCATGTAAATACGTGCGAACTCGCGTCCAACGAAGCGCCGCTGATAGCGCTTGCCGTCCATGAGATCCTGGTGCATCGCACGGTAGCGCCGCCACAGCTGGGCGTCGCGGGCGTCCTGTTTGTTGGCGAAGACCCGGCTGAGCATGCCGGCATCGGCGTCGTCGGACTCCTTGAGCTCCGCCTCGATCTTCTCCGGCGACAAAGACTCCAGCAGCGCCTGCGCAGCATCCTTGACGGCACCGAAGAGCGCCGCCTCGTGCAGCGCCAACTTCGTCACCGACTGCTCCAACTCGGCCATACGCTCGTCGCCATCGACGTTGGGATTGAGCAGGTAGGCCAGCACGACGTTCGGGTCTTCGCTGGCCAACAACGATCGCGGTCCGGTGTCGGGCAGCGACATTTCCCTGCGGGCGTCGGACTGGGCGGCCTGGATTTCCACGAAGACCTGACTGAACATTTGCAGCAGCTTGCCTAGGCGATCGACCGTCATCCCGGTCTCCAGGCGCACGCCCCGGGGAAAGAGTCCCTTGCCGAGGCTCCGCAGCCACTGCTCGAGTTCGGGGTCGCCGGGCTTGCGCGGGCGCAGCTCCAGGCGCTTGAGCAGGGCTCGGAAGTCCGGCTCGCGAACGATCTGGGGAAAGGTCTTTTGCAGCCGTTCGGCCACGGGCGCTCGCTCTTCGGGGGCCGTGGTCTCGAGCACGCGCTCCAGCTGCTGCAGCAGGATCCACCAGGCGCTGCGGTAGGCCGCATGGGCCCGCTCCCGTTGGTCGGCCATGGGCGCGGTGTCGGCCGCTGGAGCGCCGGCGCCCGTCGTGTGTGTTGCCTGGGTCGACGCCGTCAGGTCGGCCTGCGACAGCGCCGACCGATCGTGACTGGCCGCGCCGCTCGGTGCCGGAGGCCCATCCGACTTGGCGGCCACCGATGGCTCGGGCGCCGGCTCGGTGGGCCTGACGGCGACCGACGGCTCGGGCGCCGTTTCCACCGCTGCACTCGGCGGGACTGGCTGAAGCTGGTCCGATTTCACCGGCTGCCGCTGCGGCGCACGCGCCTGCTGGACCTCGGGTGCGGGAGCCCGCGCCGGCTTGCTGAGCAGCTGGGAGGTGGCCGTCCCTTGAAAGACGATGGTCTTGCTCAAATCGGGGGTCGGCTCGGCAGTCGCGGCGCGCCTGCGCGTGCGGCGAACCACCTTGTCCTCGGCGACCACCTCTCGCGAAAAGCTCAGCTCCAGGCCACCGAGGACCACCTTCGAGTTGTTCTTGAGCTGGGCCTCGCTGCCGGGCTCGATGGGCGTGCCGTCGATCAGGGGCGTGTTGGTGCGGCCGACGTTGAAGTAGCTGACTTCCTTGCTATCGAAGCGCACCACCGCCTCGATGCGCGAGACATAGTCCTCGGCCAGGACCAGCTGATTGAGCGGGCTGCGTCCGATTCGGATTGGCGAATCGGCGAACGCCGTCATCTGTTCGTTGCCCGACGGCTTTTTGACCCTGACGACCAGCGGAAGCACGGCGCCGATTGTCCTACTCCCGTGGGCTGGGCGCAACCGAACACACGATGGCGAGTAGGGCCGGCGCCCTGATGGCGACGACGGAAAAGGGTCTTGAATTCCCTGCCGAAGTTGGGGATAGTTCGTGGCCTTCGCAGGCTTAGCGGGATGGCATACGCCGTAAAGAGGGGTACTCGAAGCCTGCGTTCGGCGCAGTGGGGCCGCGCATCTGTGGCGCTGCTCATGCTGGCTTGGCTCGCGGTTGTCGCCTGCGGTGGCACCGAAGTGCCCAAGTCCTGCCCTGGCGAGGAACCGGTCTTTCTGCACTTCCATATCTCGCAGCGCGTCAACGGCGACGCGGCCGGCAAGTCCCGCTCGGTCGGCTTGTGGGTCTACCAATTTCAGGCCGCCGACGCGATCCAGGCGGCCAGCTTCGAGTCGATCTGGATCGAGGGGGGCAAGGCCCTGGCTGCGAGCCTGGCGGCGCGCCCCGACCATGTGACCTTTCTGCCCGGCGAGCAGGTGGTGCGGCGGCTCCGGCGCCAGCCCCAGGCGCAATACCTGGCACTGGCGGCCAACTTCCGCGAACCGAGCAATCCCTCGGGCGTCGATCAGCAGGACTGGAAGCGCGTCGTCCGGCTGCCTTCCCCCGGCGATCCCTGCTCCCAGGCCCGCGGTCAAAAGGCGACCGCGCCGCTGCGTCTGCACGTGTATTTGCAAGACTACGCGATCCGCGTGCAGGCCAACTTCTACCTGCCTGGTACCGTGACCTCACAGCCAAGGCCCGTCGCGCCGGCGCCAGCACCGGCGCCAGCGCCGGCACCCGCACCAGAGCCCGCCGGGGAGTCGCCCGGCTGGATCGACCCGGATGAATCGTCTCAGGCGCCCAAGGGCTCGCCTTGGACGCCCATGCCGCGGGGGGCCGCTTCGTGAAGCCGCGCCATCGGGTCTCCTGGGGAGAGGGGCTGCTGATGCTCCCCCAACACCTGCAGCAACTGGATGCCTACCACGAGAGCCTGGTCGCCACCCGCGTACATGCCCTCGAGCCCCTGAGCTGGGGCGTGGCCCAAATGGCCTTCGACGACCACGCGTTGGGCCAAAATTCCGTGGGGCTGCGAAGCTTCGCCGGGGTGTTGCCCGACGGCGCTCCGCTGTGGCTCGGCGAGGGCAATCCACTGCCGGTTCCGCGCAGTGTCGAGGGCCACTTTCCGCCATCGCAAGCGGCGCTGGAGGTCTATCTCGGCGTCCCCAAGGAGCGAAGCGGCGTCAGCAACTACGGCGGCGGCGCAGACGGCCTGCGCTACGAGCTACAGTCACGTCCAATCCACGACGTCGCCGCCGACGACCAGGTCGCCGACGTCGAGTTTGCGCGCCTCAACGCGGCCCTGCTTTTTGGGGACGAAGCACGCGACGGGCACGTCGCCATGAAAATCGCCGAGGTCAGACGCAATGCGGACGGGGCGCTCGCGATCTCCGACAGCTACATTCCGCCATGTCTTCAGATCGGCGCGTCATCCGTGCTCAGCCTGGCCCTGCAGCGCCTGGTGACCAAGGCCGTATCGCGACATCGTGCGCTCAACGAATCGAGGCGCCATGCTGGCGACGGCCGCGTCGAATACACGGCGGCCGACGTGACCCGCTTCCTGCAGCTATCGGCCATCAACGGCGCGCTTCCAGGGCTCAATCATCTCTTGCAGGCGGGTGACCTACACCCGCGGGCCGTATTTCTGCAGCTCGCGCAGCTGGCGGGCCAGCTGGCGACGGTCTCGGCAACGGCGGACATGACCCAGCCCATACCCTTCGACTACCTGGACCTGCGCCGCACCTTCGAGCCGCTCTTCGCGCTGCTGGACGAGTTGCTGTCCTTCGTCGACGCTGAGCAATTCGTGCGCTGCACGCTCACGGTCCACGGCAACACCTACGTCGGAGAGTTGAACGACGAGCGACTGCCACGCTGCAGCCGCTATCTCTTCGCGGTGGAGAGCCCACTGCCCCGGGCCCACGTGATCGAGGAGTTCATCAGCAAGGCCAAGATCGCCTCCCACGACGACATCGACATCGTCACGGCCCAGTCGATCCGCGGCGTGCCGGTGGCAGCCAACGAGAAGTTGCCCCCGCAGATTCCGCCCAAGGCCGGCGTGGTCTACTTCGACGTCACCGTCGACAAGGACTTCGTGTATTGGCGACACGTCTGGCAGGATCGCAACGTGGAGGTTCGCATGCCGCCATCGTTCGATCGCAACAAGACCACGCTGCAGCTGCTGGGCGTGCTCGAGGCGCAGGGTGGCTAGGGCCTCGGACAGGCGGCGCCGTCGCGGTCCGGAGCACCACAGCAGCGGCGAGCGTGAGCTTTTGGGAAGTGGCGGCATCAACGGCGCGGTGCGTCCATTTCTCAGCACCGTCATGGAGTTGGTCCAATTGGGGGCTGACCGCCGGCCCCCCGCCGAGATCGCCCATCGCCAGGTGCGCGAGATTCTCGAAGGCGCCATTGCCGATGTTTCCAAGCTCGAACTCGAAGCCGAGGATGTGCAGGACGTGCGCTACGCCCTGGTCGCCTTTGCCGACGAGATGCTCCAGCTGGAGCCGGGTCGCTTTCAGGAGTTCTGGAACAGTCACCTGCTGCAAGAAGAGTACTTCGGGCGCTCGTTGGCCGGCGAGAAGTTCTACGAGCGCCTGGCCGACGTGCGCGCCGATGCGCGCCGTCGCGATGTGCTGCTGGTCTACTACCTGTGTATGGTCTTCGGCTACCGGGGCAAGTACCGCGGTAGCGGCGGCATGGCCTTCGAGAACCTGCTCGACGATGTCTGCGCCGATCTCCGAACCGCCACAGGTTCGGTGAGCGCGCGCGACCTGGCGCCCCTCGGCGAGCGTCCCGACGAACCGGAGGTCAACGGCCGCCGCAACCTGCTCTTGCAGGCGTTCGCAGTCTCGGTCGCCGTCATGGCGGTCATCCTCTACGCCGGCCTGTGGCTCGTGATCGACGACGAGGCCACCGACATCCGCGAGCTCATCACCGATCAACGCAAGCTGTTGTCCAACTAGAGGAGTAAGAAGGGGCGCCATGCAAACCAAGTACCTGGTCGCAGCCCTTGCCGGACTCTTCGTGCTCCTGGTCGGCTTCGCGTGGTGGGTGTGGTTCGCAACCGAGCAGTCTTTCGGCATCCTGATTCCGCTGCTGTTCACGCTGCTGCCGCCCATGGTCGTGTTGACGATCTTCGCGGTCTCGCGAATGCAGGCGGGCAAGGGCGCCCAGGGCCTGGAGAAGGCCATCCGCGAGTCGCCGCGCGCCGACAGCGGCGAAATCAAGCAGATGCAGCGCGAGTTCGAAGCAGCGGTCGACGCGCTGAAACGCTCGAAGCTTGCCAAGTCCGGCGACAGCCGCGACGCCCTCTACCGACTTCCCTGGTATGTGGTGATCGGGCCGCCCGCCTGCGGCAAAACTACCCTGCTGCGCAACTCCGGCCTGCAATTCCCGGAGATTCCAGGTACCGGCCGGCGGGTGAAGGTCAAGGGCATCGGCGGCACGCGCAACTGCGACTGGTTCCTCACCAACCGCGCCGTACTGCTCGACACCGCCGGTCGCTGGACGATGGAGGAAGAAGACCACGACGAGTGGCTGGCCTTCCTCGACTTGCTCAAAAGACATCGTGGCGCCCATCCGCTCAACGGCCTGATCGCCGCCATCAACATCGACGCCATCGGAAGTGCCGACGACTCCGAGATCGAGGATATGGCCAACCGGATGCGCGAGCGTCTGGACGAGGTGATGGCGCGCCTGGGCCTGTCGCTGCCGATCTACATGATGTTTACGAAGTGCGACCTGATCCAGGGCTTCGTCGACACCTTTGGAACGCTTTCGCGCTCGGAGCGCGAGCGGGTCTGGGGCTTCACGCGGCCGCTGTCGCAGCCCCTGGACATCCCGGCCGAATACTTCGAGCACCGCTTCGACGAGCTATGCGACACGCTGGAACTCTTCGGCCTGCAGCGCCTGCCGGAGGAAACCGACGGCTCGACCCTGCGGTTGATCTACGAATTTCCCTCCCAGCTGCGCTCGATCAAGGAAAAGCTTAGCGCCTTCACCGCAACGCTCTTCGAGGACAACGTCTATCAGGAGACCCCGGTGCTGCGGGGCGTCTACTTCACCAGCGGCACCCAGGAAGGCGCACCGGCCGACCTGCTCGCCAGCAAGCTGGCCAGTGCCCTCAAAGTGCGCCACCTGCTACCCGAAGCTCCGCAGGCCGACGAGGCCAAGGCCTACTTTCTCAAGCAGATGCTCAGCGACGTCGTCTTCGAGGACGACGACATCGCCACCACCAGCCAGGTCGAGATCGTGCGCCGGCACCGGCGCCGCTTGGTGTGGACCAGCGTCACCTTCGCGCTGTCGGCGCTGCTCACGATACCGGCGAGCTTCGCCTACGCCTGGAACTCCAGTGCGCTCTCGGACACGCGCGAGCGCATCGAGCGCTGGTACCAGGAGTCGGAGCTGCCCGCCGACGGCGCCTCGGCGGCCGAAGCCCTGCGTCCCCTCTACGAAGATCTGGAGCAGTACGAAGACGGTCGGCCGTCATTCTGGGCCGGCTTTGGCATCTACCGCGGCGATGACGTCGTAGGACCTCTGCGCGAGCACTTCGGCCAGGTGATCAAGGCGTGGGTCGTGCGCCCGCTGCTGGCGGTCGATAGCCTGCAGATGCGCGAGGTCAAGCAACAGCTGCTCAGCATTCGCGAGGCCAAGCCGGGCGAAGCCGTCAAGGTGCCCGACGAACAGCACGAGGGACTGCTGGAAATGGTCAAACTGCAGCTGCTCTTGGCCGACAGCCGTGGGCCGCGCGTGCCGGCAGTGGCATCCAAACAAGGCTGGATCGTAGATCAGCTGCTCAAGCGTTGGGGCCTCGCCGACCGCGAAGGTGACCAGGGGCTTCAGAAGAAGGCCCTGCGACGCTACGTGGAGCTGCTGAGCAAGAACGAAGCGCTCGCCATCGACATCGATGACGACACGGTGAACTTCGCGCGCACTGCGCTCAGCGGCGACAGCCCCGCCGAACGCGCCCTCAATGGTCTGGTCGCGCGTTTTCGCTCCGAGGACCTCGACCTCGCCAAGCTCACCGGCCCCACGGTCGCCCTCAGCGCCGAGGGCACGATCCCGGGAGCCTTCACGCACGCGGCCTGGGCGCACGTCTACCGCATGATCGAAGGGGGAACGGCCTTCGAGTCCGTCGGCGAGCACTGGGTTCTCGGCGGCGTCGAGGCCGCAGGCGGCTCCGACGACAGGGTCCAGTCCGAGCGCGGCCGCGCCCTGCGCGCTGCCTACCTCGAGCGTTACCAGCGGGAGTGGAAGGCGCTTCTATCTTCGCTGAACGTTCGGCAGCCGACCGTGCGCGGTGAGATCGAAGCCGTGGTCGGCGAGATGGCACGTCCCGACGGCCCACTCAACCGCCTGTTGGCCAACGTCTCCAAGCACACCAAGCTCGAGGACTTCGGCACCCACATCGAGCTCGAAAAGAAGGAAGGCCAGGAAGGCGCACCGCCACCGGCGGCGCCTCGCAGCGCTGATCTGAGGAAGCTCGAAGAAGCCTTTCAGGGTTTCACGGCGTTCTCAGAACAGCTGGGTCAGTACCAGAGCCAGCTGCGCGAGAGCCTGACCGCCTATTCCCTGGGCCAGTCCGACCCCAGCCAAAAGGTTCAGCTCGGGGAAAAGCTCAGGGCGGCGAGCGCCAGCGTGGAGATCCTGCTGACGGGGCTGCCCGGTGACTGGAGCGACGTCTGGAGCCGCGTGCTGCGACCGCCCTTCGTGGCCTTCAGCGGAGAGGTCTCCAAGGGCGAGCGTCACGCGCTCGATGAACTCTGGTGCAACGGCGTGGTTCGTCCGTTCATGGACAAGGTCGGCAATGCCTACCCGCTTAACCCTGCGGCGAAGAAAAGCGCTTCGCTAAGTGCGCTCAGCAGCGTGCTGGCACCGTCGGAGGGCGAGCTGTGGCGCTTCCACGCCGAGCAACTGGACGGCAAGGTGGTCAGTCGGCAGGGCGACCGCTTCAGGCTCGAACCCGGCGGCTCTGGCATCGCCTACAACGTTCGCGTGCCGGACTTCCTCAGCCGTGCCTGGGCCCTCAGGGACGCCCTCTTCCCCGATGGCGGCCCCAGCCCGAAGGTTAGCTTCGACGTGCGCATTCGGGGCGCCAGCGACCTGCGCAAGACGGTGCTCTCGGTGGGCGGCAAGGCCGTGGAGTACACCAACGGGCCGCTGCTGTGGCAGCGACTGGAGTGGCCTGGCCAGGACCCCATGGCCGGAGCCACCCTGAGCATCGTGCGCAACGACAACCGCCCCAACCCGCCGCTCAAGATGTCGGGCGAATGGGGCCTGTTCAAGCTGCTCAAGAAGGGAGCGATCGCTGAACGTGGCGCCGGCGGGCGTTCCTTCAGCGTGGTCTGGCAACCCGCGGTGGGGGAGCGCATCTGGATGGACTTCCGCGCCGTGGGCGATTCCGACCTGCTGCAACGCTTGCCGCCGCGCGCGGCCCTGCGCCCACCGGGTTCGCTAACCGCCGGCGGCGTGGCGTGCAGGGCCGCACAATGAGGCGATGATGAACTCGGAAACGGACGGTGGCGAGGTCACCTTGCTCGGCAAGGTCCCGGCGCGGGCAGATTTTGTGCGCCTCAACCACGGCAGTGCATTGGCGATGGCCTTCGACCAATGGCTGGAGCACAACCTGGAGGAGCTGCTGCTGGCGGGCAAGCGTTCGTTGCCCGCCGCCCGCTTTATGTTCACCGAAGGTGATGGTGGCGGTGCCCTGGTGGGCGCGCTCGCACCGAGCCGCGACAAGGCCGGACGCGCCTTTCCCATCACGCTTTTCGCAGCCGCCCCCCCCAGCGTCCTGAGCGCACGGCCTTTCGCTGTTCCGGCCGCATCGGAACCGCTGCTGCAGGCGGCGGAGGGCTTCTTCGACGAACTCGGCGGGCTCGACTACGACGCGATCAAGGCCCGCATGGCCCAGTTCACGGCCCCCAGCGCCGACGACTACGCAACGGCCGCCGAAGCGGTGAGCACCCAGTTGGCCGCCACCGGGCCCGAAGCCTTCGCCGAGCGCGTCTTCGGCTCGGCGCAGCAGGCGGGTGAGCAGGTGGGGGTCGGTCATGCGCTCTTGACCGTGCGCGAGTTGGGCCGGCGCGGCGGTCGCGTCGTCGAATGCCCGGTGGTTGAACCCATCGACGCGGCGTTTTGGCTCGCCCTGGCACACGGAGGTGGGGCCGCAGCCCTTTGTTATTGCTGGACCCGACCCGACGAGACCTCGGTCGCCTCGCGCCTGCTCTTGAGCGCGGGTCGCGCGCCCAACCACACCCTATTGTGGCTGGCCGCTCCCAAGCCGGCCGCCGGCAAATTTTCGGTTCTCTCCTCGCCCGCGTCGATGGGCCTGGACGGAGACCGTGATCCCGGGCGGCAGGAACACGACGCCTTCATGCGGAGCCAGAGCCTGGCCTCGTACCTGGAGCAGCGCTCCCGCGACTGAAGCCTCGCGGATATAAAGCCCAGTCTTTTCAGTTGATTACGCCGCACGGTGAGGAATCCTCGGGGGGCGATCGATTTGCTCCGTAGGCGAAAGCCGGTATGCTTGAGCGCCGAGGTGGGGTCATCCGCGTCACTGGGGGCCCACACTCACCCGGCGAGTGGCAAGATGCACTTACCAGCAGTAGGGGATCTCATTGATGGCGGTAAGTACCGGATCGATGAGCGTATCGGCGCTGGCGGTATGGGGGTCGTCTATGCGGCGACCCACGTCACGCTTCGCAAACGCCGCGCCATCAAGTGGCTGCTACCGAAGCTAGCCCGCGACGACAGGGCGGTGCAGCGCTTCCTCGACGAAGCGCGCATCGCCGCACGCATCGACCATGGGAACGTGGTCTCTCCCATCGACGTCAGCGACGACACCGGCGCGCCCTACATCGTCATGGAGTTGCTGCGTGGGCAGTCGCTCGCCGATTACCTCGAAGAGGGTCTTCTGCCCTTTGAAAAGGTAGGCCGCATCTTCATGCCCGTGTTGCAGGGCGTGGCCGCCGCCCATGACCAACGCATCGTCCATCGCGACCTGAAGCCGGCCAATATCTTCCTGGCCGAGTGGAGTGGCGAGGGGCGCATTCCGAAGATCCTCGACTTTGGCATCGCCAAGCTGCTGGATGGGGCGCAGACCTCGGGCATGCACGCCCTGGGCGGCCTCACCGACCAGGGCGCCCTGCTCGGAACCATCCAGTATATGTCGCCCGAACAGCTCAAGGACTCGAGTTCGGTCGGGCCGCAGGCCGACGTTTATGCCCTGGGCGTCATCCTCTACCGCATGCTCTCGGGCAAGATGCCCTTCGAGGGCAACCTGCTGGATCTGGCGCTGCGCATCCGCGAGGGCCGCCCGACACCCCTGAGCCAGCATGTTCCCGAGCTGCCCCAGGGCCTCGAAGCGGTGGTGATGCGGGCGCTGGGCACCTCGTTGGCCGACCGCTATTCCGATGTGCGTAGCTTCGCCAACGCGCTCAAGCCCTTTTTTCCCGGGCACGCGCTGGACTTCAGCCCGGACCTGCGCAAGTCGCGACCCCTTCCCATTTCGGAGTTACCACCCGGCCAGGACGGAGCCGAAGCCCTCGCGCACGCCGCCACCCAGCTGGCGCTACCCGCACCGCCCAGACTTCCCGGCGCCGAGCCGTTCGCGGAGGACGCAGCGCTTTCGAGTTCTGACCGGTCGGCGACTGCGGCGGCGCGCGAAAACTCGACCTTTCATCCCGTGGCCTCACAGGCGCCCGGACGGCGTCCGCGGCGTCCGACCGTGCTTATCGCGGGCCTGGGCGCCTTGGCATTGGTCGCGGTGGCGGCGATCGCCCTTTTCGGTGAAGGCGCAAGCGCTCCGCCCCCCGCTGGCGGAGCGGCGAATGCGGCACCCTCCAAAAGTAGCGAGCCCGAGCCACCGTCGCCGCCGGACGTGGTTGGCGCTCTCGCACAAGCGCAGGCCCCAGCTGCCGCGGCCCAGGCGCAGCCAGACGCTGGTGCGCCGGCCGAACCGCTGGTGCAAGACGACAGCGATGGCTGGACAACACCACCGATCGAAGCAGCGTCACCGCCGCCCCTAGCGCCCACCGACACGACGCGACCCGGCTCTGCGGCGACCCGCCCAGCGCGCCCGGCCAAGACCGCGTCGACCAAGCCGGCTGACGCAAAGCCCGCGCAAGCCACCGGCCCCAGTCGGCTCGACCTCTTGCTGGGCGTGGGCACCGACTCCAGCAACAAGGCACCCAAAAAGGAAGACAAGAGTTCGCTCTTGAATACCCTTTTGGGCTCCGACTGACGGCCGATCACGCGCACACCATGGCGTTGCTGCCTGCGGAGTGACGACCGAAGAGCCCGGCAAAAGCGAGGCGATTGCTTGTGGTTCCGCGATCAGCCGTGTAACTTGCCGCTTTCCAAAGGGGAGCGCGCGAGCGATGGTCAAAAGTGTACTGCGGCTCTTGTCGATCGCGGCTCTGCTCGTCGCGGCTGCCGTACCCGCGTTGGCCCAGGGCGGCGCCAAGAGCTACGAAGAACTCATCAAAATGGGCGAGTCGGCCGTAATCGGATCCGACTGGAACGCGTGTGTCGAACACTTCTCCACCGCCCACGCCCAGCGCAAGACCGAGGTCACCTTTCTCGCCCTCGGCCGCTGCGAACTCGAACGCGGTCGTTTTCTCGACGCGCTGCGCTTCTTACAGGAAGGCATGCGTTTTTCGCTGACCGAAGGCCAGCGCAAGACGGTGGTCATGCTAACCGAGCGCGCGCGGCAGCAGCTGGGACGTTATCGGGTCGAGCTCGAGCCGAGCAGCGCAAGCCTGATGATCGCTGGCCAGCAAGTTGTGCCGGACGCTGAAGGCCACGTCTGGCTGCAGATCGGAACCCACCCGGTCACGGTCTCGGCCCCCGGCCACGAGTCCTTCGAAGGCGAAGTCACCGTCGAGTCCGGCGCCGACGGCTCCCTGCGCTATGCCCTGAAGCAGCTGGAGGAAGCCCCCCTAGCCCCGCCGGTCGCGCCACCGGAGGCGAGCGAAGAGCCCAGTGACTTTCCGGTGGTGCCGGTGGTCGTCGCTTCCATCGGCGGCGCCATGCTCATCGGCTCCATCGTCACCGGTGTGTTGGCGCTCGGCCACGAGTCGGACCTCGAGGACCGCTGCGACGCGGAGAGGCGCTGTGACATCAGCCTGAAAAACACCCGCGACGGCGCTGGAACGCTGGCGATTGTCACTGACGTTCTGTGGATCGGGGGCGCTGCTGCAGTGACGACGGGTGCCCTGCTGCTGCTGCTCGGTTCGGACGGAGACGAGGGGCCGGCCGCTCAGGCCAGCGTTCACATAGGTCCGGGCGAAGCTGCCATCGTGTGGAATGGGCGCTTCTGACCGAGTACTGGCGTCCGCCGTCCGGGCGGCGGGCGCGCCCCTTTTCCGCCGTCGCGCTGCCACAGTGGTGGCAGCAGCTGTGGCTGCCCTGCGCGCCACGGTCTATCCGAAGTGGGCTCGATAAGAGATCGGGGTTCGAAATGCGAAGCAAGTTGCGGGTTCAAACAGCGATGATATGGATGATCGGATTTCTGCTCGCCTCGAGCGCGCGCGCGCAGCTCGAACCGGTCGATCCGGTCCCTGCCCAACCATCCTACGACCAACCCGCGCCTCCTCCTCCGCCACCGGCTCCTGCCCCGGCACCCGCGGCGGACATGGGTGGCGGCGAGGCCGCGGTCGCCGCAGGCGCCGAGCCCGCCTTCGAATCCACCAGCACCTGGGGCGACCCGAGCGACCACAAACGCGTCGTCGGCCACCTCGCCATCGGCTATCTCGGCGTGATGGGCATCCCCATTCATGGCGGGCTCCCCGTCGGCTCGGGCGCCGCAGCCGACCCGACCACGGGCGGTACGGCGAGCGGATCGGGCGCGCGGGCGCTGCTTTACGCCCCGACCCTGGGCATTCGCTACTGGATCAGTGAGAGCCTCGGCCTCGACGCCGGCCTGGGGCTGGGTCTCGCGGTGACCGGCGGAAGCACCATCGAAGACTCGGCCGAAGCGGACGCGCCGGGCGCCACGCTATTTGGCATGGGTTTTCACGTGGGGTTGCCCATCTCGGTCTGGCATACGGCCCACTACAACGGCCTCTTGGTGCCCGAGGTCAATTTCGCCTTCGCCACCGGCGACGACGAGGCCGGCACGCCCGAGACCGACGACGATGAATCGCTGTCGGGCTTGCTGTTCCAGGTCGGTATTCGTGCTGGTGCGGAATTTCACCTGGAATTCCTCGAAATCCCCCAGGCCTCGCTGCAGCTTACTGTGGGCCTGGGCTTCGTGCTCGAAACGCGCAACGCCGAAGACGCCTTCGGCAGCACCGGCGACGGCAAGAGTGAGCTGTCGCTGCGCACCAACCTGATGAGCATCGGTGACGCGGTGGCCAGCGGAGTTCAGGCATTCTTCTATTTCTGATTTCTCGGGCTCTCAGGACACCAAGGCGCGCCCACCTGGAGGCGAATGGATGCGGCAGCGGCCGTGATTCGGGGCCGAGGCGACCCCTCCACAAGGCTTGACAAGCGGTCGTGGAGCTTGCGAAATTCACGGACTTTCAGGGAGTGAGTTAGGCAAGGGGCGCGCCCGAGAGGCGGCACCATCGGGGAGACCTGGGCATGGCGGTAATCGACATCGAAGGTCTTCTCGAAGCGGTCTCGGCCGAGTCGCCCTGTGGCGAAGACCTCGAGTACGACGCCGAGTTGCTGGCCCTGACGAACGCAGCCCAGGGCTCGCGGGGCGAGGGCATGTTCGACGATGGTGGGGAGGACGGGCCGGATTGGGCTGCGATCAAGAAGAACGCACTCAAGCTCTTCTCCCGAACCAAGGACGTGCGCGTGGGAATGATCCTGTGCAAGGCCCTGTGCAACACCGACGGTATCGAGGGCCTGGCCGACGGCGTCGAATGCCTGCACGGCCTACTCGGACGCTACTGGGACGGTGTCCATCCCATGCTCGACCCCGACGATGGCGATGCCACCATGCGCCTCAATTCGCTGATCGAGCTGACCCGGCAACAAGGGCTGATCGCCGACGCCCGCCGCGCGCCCCTGGTGCGCTTTGCTCCGCTGGGCAAGTTTGGCCTCCGTGATATCGAACTCGCCAGCGGCGAACTGACGCTGCCGGAGGGATCCGACGAAACCCCTCCGAGTCGGGACGCCGTGGAAGGGGCCTTTCTCAACTGTGAGCTAGAGCTGCTACAGGCCACGCGTAAACAGCTCGCCAGCACCCTCGAGCGCGCACAGCAGATGGAAGCCCAAATCCTCGAAAAACTGGGCACCGGACAGGCCGTTCGCTTCGAAGCGCTCACCGCATTTCTGGGGCGTGCAGGACGCGTGCTCGATCAGAAACTCGAAGCCCGCGGTGCCGGCGCGGAGGCCACGGCTGCGGAAACGGATGCGGAGGAAGGCCAAGCCGGTGGGGGCGGCGCCGCAACCAGCGCCGGCGGCCGCGCGACGGCAGCGGTGTCCATAGGCAGCCTCACCGTCAACGGTCGCGACGACGTGGTCCGCCTGTTGGACAAGATCAACGACTATTACGCCCGCAGCGAGCCCTCCAGCCCAGTGCCGGTATTGCTGCAGCGCTGCAAGCGTCTGGTGACCATGGACTTCAAGCAGATCATCGAAGACCTGATCCCCGATGGCATGTCCCAATTCGAAACCATCCGTGGCCCGGCAGCGCACGATGAAGATTGAGCAGACCCCATCGACGTCGGGCTGCGCTGGCTCCCTACGACTGGAAGCCGCCGAGCTTCAGGAACGTTGGGAGGGCTTTGTGTTTTCAGACACCGCCTTCGATGAACCGTCGGCGCCAATCGTCTGCATCGTCTGCATCGTCTGCAAGGAAGGAACGTATCGTGGCAGGTAGCCAAAAATTCATCGCTCGCAACCGGGCCCCGCGGGTCCAAATCGAATACGACGTCGAGCTTTACGGCGCCGAGAAGAAGGTGCAGCTGCCGTTCGTGATGGGCGTGATGTCAGACCTCTCGGGCAAGCCCGAAGAGGCGCTGCCGCCGGTCGCCGATCGGAAGTTTCTGGACATCAGCGTCGATAACTTCGACGACCGCCTCAAGGCGATGAAGCCACGTGTGGCCTTCCAGGTGCCCAATAAGCTCACCGACGAGGGCAACTTGAACGTGGCCATCACCTTCGAGAGCATGGACGACTTTTCGCCGGCAGCGATCGCACGCAAGATCGAGCCGCTGCGTCAGTTGCTCGAGGCCAGGACGCAGCTGTCGAATCTAATCACCTACATGGACGGAAAGACCGGCGCCGAAGAGTTGATCGGCAAGGCCCTCCAGGATCCCGCGCTCCTGCAGGCTCTGGCGGCTGCCCCCAAGCCCGGCGAGGCGAGCGGCGAGGCCGGTTCGGAGGGTGAATCATGAGCGACGCAGAGCAAGCAGCCCAGGGCGAGGCCCCAGCCGGGCTAGAGTCGGCAGACGTCTTCGGCGAACTGCTGCAAAAGGAGTTCAAGCCCAAGACTGACACAGCGCGTGAGCAGGTATCGCGGGCGGTAAGAACGCTGGCGGCTCAGGCGCTCGAAAACACGCAGTTGATCTCTGACGACACCGTCAAGTCGCTCAAGGAGATCATCGCCCAGATCGACGCCAAGCTCACCGCGCAGATCAACGAGGTCCTGCACCACGAAGAATTCCAACAACTGGAAGGCGCGTGGCGCGGTTTGCATCATCTGGTCAACAACACCGAAACCGACGAGATGTTGAAGATCAAGGTCATGAACGTCTCGAAAAAGGACCTGGGCAAGACGCTCAAGCGCTACAAGGGCGCGGCCTGGGACCAGAGCCCGATCTTCAGGCAGATTTACGAGCACGAATACGGCACCTTCGGCGGCGAGCCCTACGGCTGCCTGGTGGGCGACTACCACTTCGACCATAACCCGCCGGACGTGGAGCTGCTGGGCGAGCTTTCCAAGGTCTGCGCAGCGGCCCACGCGCCCTTCATCTCCGGCGCTTCACCCGCGACCTTTCTGATGGACAGCTGGCAGGAGCTGAGCAACCCGCGCGACCTGACGGGTATCTTCTCCACTGCCGAGCACGCGGCATTTCGCGCGCTCAGGGAGTCAGAAGATGCGCGCTACCTTGGCCTGACGCTACCCCGGTTCCTGGCCCGTCAGCCCTACGGGGCGAAGTCGGATCCGGTCGAGGAGTTCGATTTCGAGGAGGACACGCAGGGCGCCGGCTCCCACAAATTCTGCTGGGCGAATTCGGCCTACGCCATGGCGGTCAACATCAACCGCTCGTTCAAGCTCTACGGCTGGTGTTCCCGCATTCGGGGAATCGAGTCCGGCGGCGCGGTCGAAGGTCTCCCCACCCACACCTTCCCGACCGACGACGGCGGGGTGGACATGAAGTGCCCCACCGAAATCGCGATCAGCGACCGTCGCGAGGCCGAGCTGGCGGCCAACGGCTTCATGCCGCTCTTGCACAAGAAGAACACCAACTTCGCAGCCTTCATCGGCGCCCAGTCGATGCAAAAACCAGCGGAGTACGACGACCCAGACGCCAGCGCCAATGCCAGGCTCGCCGCGCGCCTGCCCTATCTTTTCGCCACCTGCCGCTTTGCGCACTACCTCAAGGCGATCGTGCGCGACAAGGTCGGTTCCTTCAAGGAGCGCGCTGACATGCAGAGCTGGCTGCAGGATTGGATCACCCAGTACGTGCACGGCGATCCCGAGCATGCTAGCGAGACAGAGAAGGCTGAAAAGCCATTGGCGGGGGCCGAAGTCGTGGTGGAGGATGTCGAGGGCAACCCCGGCTACTACAGCGCGAAGTTCTTCCTGCGGCCCCACTACCAGCTCGAAGGGCTCACGGTCTCCCTGCGCTTGACCTCGAAGCTACCTTCTCAGAAGGCTGGATGACATCTTTCGCGAGCAGTGAACAAACCAATTGTTCCCGTGTCGAAGCGACATGGAACTCACAACCATTTTGAGGAGCAAATAAGCCATGGCTGTCGACATGTTTCTGAAGATCGATGACATCAAGGGTGAGTCTTCGGACTCCGCTCACGGGGAGGAGATCGATGTGCTCGCCTGGAGCTGGGGCATGTCCCAGAGCGGTTCGACCCATGCGGGGTCGGGCTCCGGTGCGGGCAAAGTCTCGGTACAGGACGTCGCCATCACCAAGTACGTGGATCGGAGTTCGCCCAACCTCTTGAAGCTCTGCTGCAGCGGTACTCACTTCCAGAAGGCGACTCTGATCGTCCGCAAAGCGGGCGGAAAGAAGCCGCTCGAATACATCAAGATCGAGATGAGCGACGGCATCATTTCATCGGTCAGCACGGGTGGCAGCGGCGGTGAGGATCGGTTGACCGAAAACGTGACGCTGAACTTCGCCTCCTTCAAGTACGAGTACACGCCGCAGAAGGCCGACGGTAGCGGCGCCGCGGCCGTGCCCGCCACCTGGGATATCGCAAAGAACTCCGAAAAGTAGTCAATCTTCGCAAGACGGCGCAAAGCGACGGCGGCGGACCTCGATCCGTCGTCGTCGTGCGGTATCGGAAGGATTTCCATGTCGGCAGCAGACCTCGTTCGAAGCGGGGACCTCGAAGGGGCGCTCGAAACCTTGCAAGGCGAGATTCGCCGCGAGCCCGCGGACGCCAAGCACCGGATCTTCCTCTTTCAGCTGCTTGTCATCATGGGGCAGTGGGAGCGTGCGGTGCGTCAGCTACAGCTGATCGCAGACCTCGAGCCGGCCGCGCTGCCCATGGTGCAGGCCTATCGCGAGGCGATTCGCTGTGAGCTGCTTCGCGCCGAGGTCTTCGGCGGTCGCAGGGCGCCCACCCTCCTCGGCGATCCGCCGCAGTGGGTCGCCCTGATGATCGAGGCCCTGCGCCTACAGGGCGACCAGCAACACGCGGCGGCTGTAGAGTTGCGCGCCGAAGCCTTCGAGCTGGCACCGGCCAGCGGCGGCGAGCTCAACGGAGAAAACTTCGAGTGGATCGCCGACGCCGATTCGCGCCTGGGTCCCATTTTCGAAGCCTTCGTCAATGGGCGCTACTACTGGATTCCGTTCTCCGCGATGGCCAAACTCGAGATCGAGCAGGCGAGCGACCTGCGGGACTTCGCCTGGATCCCTGGCGGTGTGACGCTGAGCAACGGCGGCGAGCTGCCCGCACTGATACCCTCTCGCTACCCGGGCTCGGAGAGCCATGCCGACGGCCTCGTTCGCCTCGCGCGCAAGACCCTGTGGGAGGATGGCGCCGACGGGCGCTACACGGGCTACGGGCAGCGCGCAGTCGTCACCGACCGCAGCGAGCTGGCACTGCTGGACATTCGCAACGCAGCCTTTGATCCATCCCACCCGGTGAGCCCGGACGGCGTGGAGGCGCCAGCGGCCACCGATGGCTGATTACTCACAGCGCGAACAGCTTCAGCCCTCGTTGCTCGACCGCCTGGTGGACGACGAGCCCGGCGAGAAAAACGAGTCTCGCAAGAAACGCGTACTGTCCATCGCCCAGATCCGTGAGTGTGTGCGCCGCGACCTCGCTTCACTACTCAACGCCACGCACCTGGAGGGCCTGCAGGACCTCTCGCTGTATCCCGAGGTGAGCCGCTCGGTGTTGAACTACGGAATACCCGACCTGGCTGGACGCACGCTTTCAGACATCGATCCTCCGGAGATCGAGCAGGCCTTGCGCCAGGCGATCTTGGACTTCGAGCCGCGCCTGCTGCGCGACACGGTGCGGGTGACCATGGTGGCCAGCGACGACGGCTCCCGTCACAACGCCATGCAGTTCGTGATCGAGGCCGATGTCTGGGCGCAGCCCTTGCCCCTGCAGCTCTTTCTCAAGACTCAAATCGACCTCGAGGATGGAAACGTTCGCATCGTCGATGCGGGAAGGCAGGTCTGAGCATGGACCCGCGCATGCTTCAGTACTACGAACGCGAGCTGCGCCACCTGCGGGAAATGGGCGGTGAATTTGCCGCCGAATTTCCCAAGATCGCCTCGCGGCTCGGGCTCAGTGGCTTCGATTGTGCCGATCCCTATGTCGAGCGGCTGCTCGAATCGTTTGCTTTCTTGGCCGCTCGGGTCCAGCTAAAGATTGACTCCGAGTTTCCTCGCTTTACGCAGCACTTGCTGGAGCTTGTCTACCCACACTACCTCGCGCCGACGCCCTCGATGGCCATCGTGCAGCTGGTGCCGCTGCCCAAGGCGGGAGCTCTGGCATCGGGCTTCACGATTCCTCGCGGAACAGCGCTGCGCAGCCCTCGTGGAGGGCGCAACCAGACCGCCTGCGAGTATCGCACGGCTCACGATGTCACCCAGTGGCCGGTAGAGATCGCAGAGGTCGAATACACCACCATCCTCACGGGACTGCGGCAGCTTCGCATTCAGCCGGCCCGACGCGCCAGGGCCATGCTGCGCATCAAGCTGCGGGCGACCTCGGGGTTGACCTTCGACAAGCTCTCGCTCGATCTCCTGCCGGTGTGGCTCTCGGGCGGCGATGCCCTCACCATGCGGCTCTACGAACAGCTGGCCAGCGCGATCGCGATTGTGGGCCGGCCGACGGGGACAACGGAGCGCTGGCACGAAGTCATCGACGACGACAGCTGCGTGCGCCCGCTTGGCCTCAGCGACGACGAAGCCCTGCTTCCCTACACGGCCCGCTCCTTTGAGGGCTACCGCCTGCTGCAAGAGTACTTCGCCTTCCCGCAGCGCTTCCTCTTCGTCGAGCTGCGCCAGCTGTCGGCCGCGGTTCGGCGCTGCAAGGGCAAGGAACTCGAGCTGCTGGTCCTTCTCGAAAACGAGGACCCGACCCTCGAAGGCTCAGTGGACGCGTCGCGCCTGGAGCTCTATTGCACGCCTGCGGTCAATCTCTTTCCGGTGCAGGCCGATCGGATCCATCTCGCCGAGGGCCAGGACGAGTACAACATCGTTCCCGACCGAACACGGCCCATGGACCTGGAGGTTCACTCCGTCACCAAGGTGGTCGGCCGCGGCGCGCGGGCCGACAGTGAGCGGGAATTCATGCCGCTGTACGCGCGCCGAGAACCCATGGACATCGACCCGCGGGCCGCTTTCTACACCGTCGAGCGACGTCCCCGCTTGCTGTCATCGCGACAACGGGACCGCGGTCCGCGCTCGACCTATGTCGGTGGCGAGGTTCTCCTTTCCCTGGTGGACGGAACCGAAGCGGCACATGCGACGGAACTCCGGCAGCTGGGCGTTTCGGTGCTGTGCACCAACCGGGACCTGCCCCTACACATTCCCGTAGGTCAGACCGAGTCCGACTTCACAATCCAGTCGGGTGCACCGGTGGAGCGCGTCAAGTGTCTGGCCGGGCCGAGCGCCCCAAAGCCGTCTTTTGCAAACGGCGACGTCAGCTGGCGCCTGATTAGCCACCTCTCGCTCAACTACCTTTCACTCAGCGACGACGATCGCAGCCGCCAGGCCGGCTTGCGCGAGCTACTGATGCTCTACGCGGACCTGGGTGACGCACACCTGCGCAAGCAAATACGCGGTCTACGGTCGGTGCGCGCCAAAGGTGTCGTACGACCGCTGCCGTTTCCGGGTCGGCTTTCATTTGGGCGTGGTGTCGAGGTCACCGTCGACTTCGACGAAGACGCCTTTGACGGCGCGGGCGCGTTCCTGCTCGGCACGGTGCTCGAGCGCTTCTTCGCGAAATACGTGTCGATCAACAGCTTCAGCGAGACGGTTCTCCGATCACTGCAGCGAGGCGAGATCATGCGATGGCCACCGACGATAGGACAGCAGCAGATCGTTTGAAGGACTTGTTGCCTTCGCTCGCGCAAGCGCCGGAACACCTCGAGTTCCTTCCGGCATTGCGCAGGATCGAATGTGTTTACCGCAACAAGCCCCTATTGGGCCGCGGCGGGCGACCGTCGGAGGAGCCCGTACGCCTCGGGCAGGCCCCATCACTCGCCTTCGCGCCATCAAGCCTAAGTCGCTACAGCCCTGCCAATGCGGTGCGTCCGGCGCGGCTCGAGGTGAGTTTTTTCGGAGTCTTCGGTCCCAACGGACCGTTGCCCTTGCACCTGACCGAACACGCGCACCAGCGCCTTCTCAACCACGGCGACGAGACCTTCGCGCGCTTCGCCGACATCTTCCATCACCGCCTGCTAACGGCCTTTTACAGGGCCTGGGCAGACGCGCGTCCGACCATCAGTCGCGATCGACCGCAAGTCGATCGCTTTGCCATGCTGCTTTCGGCGCTGGTCGGCATCGGCATGCCGTCGCTGCGGGGCCGCGATTCGATCCCCGATGACTTCAAGCTTTACTTCGCTGGCCGTTTTTCGGCGCTTTCGGGCAACGCTGAAGGGCTGCGAGGCAGCATCGCCGATCTCTTCGCCATGCCGACGCAGATCGAGCAGTTCGTCGGTGAATGGCTGAACGTTCCCGAACAGGACTGCTGGCGACTGGGTGCCCCCAAAAAGCGCGGTGCAAGGCGCATGGGGCTGCTCGGGCACACCACACTGGTCGGCCGGCGTGTGTGGGAGCGGCAGCACAAGTTCCGGGTCGTGCTCGGGCCCCTGCGCCGCGACCAGTTCGACACCATGTTGCCAAGCGGCCGCAATCTGTCGCGGCTTTCGACCCTGATTCGCAACTACAGCGGCGACCAGCTGCGCTGGGATCTACGGCTCGTCCTGAAACAAGAGGCGGTTAAACCCGTCACGCTGGGTCGCTCCGGCCGCCTGGGCCGCACGAGCTTCCTGGTTCGCGATTTGAACCCCAGGCGCTGGGATGACGTACTCGTCGACCCCGAACTACACGTCGTACCCGAGGCACCACAGGCCGGCTCCGAGTGGAGCATGGTTCCATCTCCCGCCCGCATTGCCTGACACCGGAGTCTACAAATGTCCGAAATCAGCCGCGTCGACCTCTTCGGCAAACTCAACACCTTGGGCTACAAGGCCATCGAGAGTGCCACCGTCTTTTGCAAGATGCGTGGCAATCCCTACGTAGAACTCGAGCACTGGCTGCACCAGATTCTGCAGGTGCCCGACTCCGATCTCCATCACATCATTCGCGAATACGACCTGGAACCCTCGCGCCTGGCGCGCGATATCATCGAGGCCCTCGATCGACTTCCCCGCGGCTCGACCTCCATCTCGGACCTTTCCGGTCATATCGAAGATGCTGTCGAACGCGGCTGGGTCTACGGCACCTTGATGTTCGGAGAGGGACAGGTTCGAACCGGCCACCTCGTCGTGGGCATGTTCAAGACACCAAGCCTGCGCCATCTGCTGCCGGGCCTTTCCAAGGAGTTCAACAAGGTCAAGATCGGGGACCTCACTGAGCGCTTCTCGTCCATCGTCGGCGGCTCAGCCGAAAACGCCCTGACCGCCCGCGACGGGTCGGGCGTCGGTGGAGGTGCGGCACCGGGTGAGGCCAGCGGCGCCATGGCTCCGGCGCAGATGGGCAAGCAAGAGGCGCTCTTGCGTTTCTCGGTGGACCTGACGGAGAAGGCACGCAAGGGAGAGATCGACCCCATCGTCGGGCGCGACGACGAGATGCGCCAAATCGTCGACATTCTTATGCGTCGACGCCAGAACAACCCCATCCTGACCGGCGAAGCGGGCGTCGGAAAGACCGCCGTCGTGGAGGGTTTTGCACTGCGCATCTCGGCCGGTGATGTGCCACCATCGCTCAAGGATGTCGTCTTGCGGTCGCTGGACATTGGCTTGCTCCAGGCTGGCGCGAGCATGAAGGGCGAGTTTGAAAACCGACTAAGGCAAGTCATCGAAGAAGTTCAAAACTCGCCCAAGCCCGTGATCCTCTTCATCGACGAGGCCCATACGCTGATCGGCGCCGGAGGCGCGGCCGGTACCGGCGACGCCGCCAACCTGCTCAAGCCGGCGCTGGCCCGCGGCACGCTGCGAACCATCGCTGCGACCACCTGGGCCGAATACAAGAAGCACATCGAAAAGGATCCGGCGCTGACCCGGCGCTTCCAGGTGATTCAGGTGCCAGAGCCGACCGAGGCCAAAGCTTTGCTGATGATGCGCGGCATGGCTTCGACGCTCGAGGAGCACCATCGTGTGCAGGTCCTCGATGAGGCGTTGGAAGCCGCGGTGCGCCTCTCCCACCGCTACATTCCGGCCCGCCAACTTCCAGACAAGTCCGTCAGTCTGCTCGATACCGCCTGTGCCCGCGTTGCCATCAGTCAGCACGCCACACCCGCGCACGTCGAGGACAGTCGCCGTCGCATGGAAGCTCTGCGCACAGAGCTCGAGATTGTGGGTCGCGAAAGGACCATCGGCCTCGACACCGCGGTGCGCGAAGCCCAGATTCAGGGCGACCTCGACCAGGAAGAAGAGCGGCTCCAACTACTCGAGAAGCGCTGGCAGTCGGAAAAGGCGCTCGTCGATCGCATCCTCGCAATTCGTGCGGAGCTGCGCGGCTCCGACAAAAAGGTGGAGGGCACCGCGAGCGAGTTAGAGGCGGAGACGCAAGAGGCGTCAGCGCCGCAAGCCTCGTACGGAACTGACCCGGCACAACGCCAGGCGCTGCTTGCCGAAATGAAGGGGCTACTCGAAGAGCTGCAAACGCTACAGGGCGACGCGCCATTGATCCTGCCCACGGTCGACACCCAGGCTGTTGCTTCAGTCGTGGGCGACTGGACCGGAGTTCCGGTCGGTCGCATGGTCAAGGACGAAGTCGAAACGGTCCTACACCTGGCCGACTCCCTCGGCAAGCGCATCATTGGCCAGGACCACGCTCTGGAAATGGTGGCCCGGCGCATCCAGACCTCGCGCGCTGCCCTCGAAAATCCGAACAAGCCCATCGGAGTCTTCATGCTGGCCGGCCCCTCCGGCGTCGGCAAGACCGAGACCGCGCTGTCACTGGCCGAGGCCCTCTACGGAGGCGAGCAAAACCTGATCACGATCAACATGAGCGAGTTTCAGGAAGCACATACCGTTTCCACCCTCAAGGGCGCGCCTCCGGGTTACGTGGGCTATGGCGAGGGAGGCATTCTCACCGAGGCGGTACGGCGCCGCCCCTACAGCGTGGTGCTGCTCGACGAAGTCGAAAAGGCGCACCCGGACGTGCACGAGATCTTTTTCCAGGTCTTCGACAAGGGCTGGATGGAGGATGGCGAGGGGCGCGAGATCGACTTCCGCAACACGCTGATCCTTCTCACCTCGAATGTGGGCAGCGATTTGATCATGAAGATGTGCGGCGATCCGGAGCTTATCCCGGAGCCGGACGCCATCGCCAAGGCGCTTCGGGAACCGCTGCTCAAGGTCTTTCCCGCGGCGCTTCTCGGGCGCATCGTGACCGTGCCCTACTACCCACTCAACGATGCCATGGTCGAGACCATCGTCCGACTGCAGCTCGAGCGCATCAAGCAGCGGGTCGAGGATAACCATGGCGTGCCCTTCCGCTACGGCGACGACGTTGTGAGCCTGGTGGCCAGCCGCTGCAATGAAGTGGAGAGCGGCGCCCGCATGATCGACGCACTGCTGACCAACACCCTGTTGCCAACGATCAGCCGCGAGTTTCTCTCGCGAATGCTGGAAGGCAGCGGTGTTCAGGGCGTCGAAGTCGGAGTGGCCGACGGGGAGTTCAACTACGGCTTTGAGTGAAATGTTTCAAACTCAGTTGTCCTGGGCGAAGACGCCCCTTGCTCCACAGAACTTCGAGTATGCGCGGCTTTCAGGGCCGGGGGTCGCTGGGAGCAGGCTTTGACTTCGAGGTGAACTTCGTCCGCCCCGATGTAACCGTCGATTTCTACGATCTGCTGGGCCAGACCATGAGTCTTCACGTATCCCTTTCGGGGAGCGATGCGCGCACGTTCCACGGTTACGCCACGCGTATCGCACAGCTCGGTTCCGACGGGCGCAAATTTCGCTATCGGGTGAGTATGCGATCGTGGCTGTGGTTGATGACGCAGACCACCAACTGCCGCATCTTCCAGGAGATGACGCCCCCCCGAGGTGATCAAGAAGGTCTTCCGCGACCTTGGCTTCACCGACTTCGACGACCCCCTGAGCAGCAGCTACCGGACCTGGCAATATCTCGTCCAGTACCGCGAAAGCGACTTCAATTTCGTCAATCGCCTGATGCAACAGGAGGGCATCTACTACTACTTCATTCACGAGGACAACAAGCGCACCCTGATCCTGACCGACTCCTACAGCGGCAACCTTCCCGCCAAGGGCTACGAAACGGTTCCTTTCCTTCCGCCGGACCCGAGTAGCGAGGGCGATCGGGACGATCCCGCAAGAGCGGAAAGTTCAGTTGGTCGGCGACACTGAATATGCCTGCCAGGCGCTGGTCAGGGGGCTGCCCGAGCGCATCGTATTTGTCGGCCCGATGGCCATGGATGCGGCCTTGTTTGCTCCGGTCGACCCCAGCAACAAAAAACGCGGACGAGGCCGGCCCCCCAAGAAGGGCGCACGGCTGCCTTCCCCTCAGCAACTACGCGATGATGACTCCGTGCCGTGGGAACGGCGCACGCTCACGCTCTACGGCAAACCTGTCGATGTAGAGACCAAGACGCAGCGGGGGCTGTGGTACCACGTAGCCGGCACATCCGAGGTGCGGGTCATCGTCACCCGCGACCCCAAGGGGCGCATCCAAGATCGAGCCTATTTTGCCACGGACGCCGCGATGAGTGTCGCCGAACTGGCCCAGACCTTCTCCTACTGCTGGAGCCAGGAGGAGATGCACCACCACGTCAAGCATCATCTCGGGCTGCAGCAACCGCACAACGGGTGGTGGCACAGGCGCGCCGGTCGACGCCGGGATACGACCAAGCCCGGGCCGCAGCCCCATCGGTCGCGCGGTGAGTTGGCCGTCAAGCGCACGGTACCTTTCATCCTGACCATGTATACCCTCATCGTGCTCTGGTACCTGGACCACGATACGGCCGAGCAAGACGTCGAACGAGTGCGCCGGCGAGCCCCTTGGAACCGACGCAAGAAGCACCCGTCGTGAGTTCCTAGATTTCGGTGGTCGGCGACAGCGCCACGCCTACCCAAAGCGCTGGAAGGAAACGGCTGCGGCTTTGCCGACCAACGGGCACATCAATCGCGTCGAACCTGATATGATCGGAGCGACTCCCGCCCCCCCTCCGACGGGAGAAGAACCATCACGTGGATCCCCTGGTAGGACAGCTCATCGATGAGCGTTACCGCATCGGCGAGCAACTCGGCGAAGGCGGCATGGGCAGGGTCTACGTCGCCCAGCACTTGAAGTTGAACAAGCGCGTTGCGTTCAAGGTCGTGCGCGCCGAGTACGCGGGCAACCGGGATCTGGCCGTGCGCTTTGCGCGCGAGGCCATGGCCACCTCGGCCGTCGATCATCCCAACGTGGTTAGCGCGATCGACTACGGAACCCTACCCGACCGCGGCGCCTACCTGGTGATGCAATACGTCGAGGGCGTCAGTCTATCGGGGCTACTCGAACGCCACGGCAACATTCCCTGGGCCCGCGCAGCTGAGATCGGAGCGCAAATAGCCGACGCGCTGGCCGCCGCTCACGGACATGGCATCGTCCATCGCGACCTCAAACCCGACAACGTCATCATTCAAACCCAGGATGACGGTCGCGACCTGGTAAAGATCCTCGACTTTGGCATCGCCAGACTGGTGCGCAGCGGCTCGATGCGTCCGTCGGGACGAAGCCGGGCATCGGGCCGCGAACCGGAGGTCACGCAGGCCGGGATGGTGATCGGTACGCCCGGCTACATGGCCCCCGAACAGGCGACCGGGGGCAACGCCAGCTTCTCGACCGATCTCTACGCACTGGGAGTGGTGCTCTGGGAGATCATTGTCGGGCGTCATCCCTTCGAAGCCCAGGACCTGCGGCAGGTGATCAGACGCCAACTCACCGAGGAGCTGCCCTCGGTTCAGGAGGCGACCTCGGATTTCACGATTCCGGAGGAAATCGACATTCTGCTCACGCGCTTGTGCGCGGTCGAAGAGCAAGGTCGCCCCAAGGATGCCGGCAGCGTGCGCGATCTTCTGCGGCGCGTGGCCACACGCGCGGTGGCCAACGCCCCACCCAGTCAGACCGAACTCGAATTGTTGGGCAAGGGGGGAGACGCGGCCCCCAGCGGCGCGGGCGACCCGACGCCCACGCGACCGGAGCCAACGGGTCGTTCTCCCCTGAAGCCACCGGGTCGCGCAGGTAAGCATGCTGCCGCAGAGGCCCAGGGGGCTAATGCCAAGCCGTGGGCGTTGGTGGCACTCGGCGTCGTCGCCGCCCTGGTTTCCGGAGCGCTGCTCGTGCTCTTTGGCCAACTCGAAGTCAAGCCGCAAGGCGGACTCGACAACACCGTCAACACTTTGGTTCATCCCCCGGACACGGCGGCTGCTGGGGGGCGATCCGCGGAGGCTGTGCAAGCGCCCAGTGAGCCCGCTGCTGCAGCCGATCGGGGACAAACCGAGCAAGCCCAAGCCCTCGCCCTCGCTGGACCAGACGCCGCCGCGGGCCTCGACGGACCGACGCAGGCCAAGCCTTCCGATGCCGGTCCGGATGCCGATTCGCCCGGCGGCCATCCCAGCTATGTCGAAGTGCTGCGCAACAGCTCCGAGCACGCTGCGCGCACCGCCGCGGCCGGCGCGCTGTTGGCCCTTGAAGAGGCGGCCAGCGACGCTGCCTCTCGTGCAGAGGCTGAAGCCACAGCCGAGCAAAACCCGGCTGACGTGAAAGGCTCCAACCCCGAGCGCGCGCCCCGCACGCCCCAGTTCGCACTTCTTCTGGCGCACCTGCAGCTGGCGGCAAAGTGCGAGGCAGCGCGACAACCGCTGCAAGCGCTGATCGAGCTCGGCGGTCACCACGTCGCCAGCGCCCTCGAGCAGGTCGCACTCTATCCCGAGGCGGTTTGCGGCCCGAACCCACATGCCGATTGCGCGCGCTGCCTACTCGAGCAGATCCAACCCGAACTGCCGAGACTTCGCACCCTCGGTGGCGCCCGGGCCGGACCTTGAAAAGGCAGCGCCGACTCGAATCGGACCCCAAGGGCCCGATCGCGAGCGGGAGGGCGGCGATGGTTACAACTGCAGTCGAACGAAGACCAGGCCGCCCCGCCGCGGCTCCACCACGGCGCCGAGCCCCAGCTGCGCACGCGGCGCCGCATCCTGAAACGACGCTTCCGACAGCGTCCACGCGATCGGGGTCGGCGCCGCTGCGAACGCAAGCGGAAAGAGGTCGTAGAGCACCACATGCTCTTCATACAGGTCGCCCGGGCCACACGGATTGTCGTCGTGCGAAGCGCTCAGCGCCATCGCCGCCATCCAGCCACCGAGGCCCGTGAGCAGCGATACCCCCAGGGTCGGCAGCAGGGGGAAGCGACCGCTGTCATCGAGCGCAAAGGCCGTCACCGGCGCACCGATCGCCATCACCGCCGCCGACGCAAGATAGACCGCGCCAGCGGTCTCCATGGAGACGTCGTCGCGCACTTCGGGCGGCGTCTCCCCGGGTCCGAGGGGCCCGCACGCACGGGCCGGAGACGTCCAGGACACCTGGAGCACGGTGCAGAGCACGACCACCGCTGCGCCGATCTTACCGGGTCGAAGTAGCCATTCTTGCATAGGCGCAGTATTGCGCGGGTGCACCAGCGGCGCCAGCGGCGCCGCTGGCGCACCCGCCCCCATCGACGCAGCCGCACTGGGCGCGGCATCACGACGCACGCGGGCGGGCCGGCGCACCAACCATGACCTGCGGATGGCAGCGGACACAGGGCGCAGGCCGCGGTCGAAACACGCAGTCATCCCCTTGGTTGCGGAGCGGCAGTCCGGCGGCACGACCGCATCGCATCGCGGCAGGGGTTCACGGCACCGCATGGGCGACCACACCGCCCTGGACCTCGGGCTTCGTTAAGTCACTGTCGCCGCGCTCCTCCGGACGGCGCCCACGGGAGCCCTGCAGGTGAGATAACAGAGGCGAGGTCGACGGGCTCAGGGCGATCGCCGTGCTGCCGGTGGTCATGCGCCTGGTCCACGTGGACGAGCCCCCAGCGTCGGAATTTCTGCTGGGCGGCGCGGTCTCCCTGCTTTTGGCCTATCTGAGCTTTCGCTATGTGGAGCGCCCTTTTCGCCTTCCCGCGCGCTATTCGCGCAAGCAGGTCTTCGCCGCTGCGGCGCTGATGCTCGCGCTGTGTTTGGGGCTCGGCATGCTCGGTCACATGCGCCGCGGCTTCCCGGAGCGCTTCGACTCCACCGACTACAGCGCCTCCATGCGAAGTAGCCCGAAGCGTGAGGCCTGCCACGCTCACCCCGAAAAGCGCCTTTTGCCCGCCGACAGCTGTCGCTACTTCACATCCAACACCACCTGGGCGGTGCTCGGCGATAGCCACGTCGTCGAGATCGCCCACGCGCTGGCGCAGCGGCTGAAACCCGCGGGCGAGGGCATCGTGCACATGACCTTTTCTGGCTGCGCCCCCGCCCTGACCTTCACCGCGCGCCGCACAGGATGCACCGAATGGATGCGCTCGGCGGTCGCGACGCTCGAGCGCGAACCATCCATCGGCAATGTATGGCTCGGGTTCCGCTACTCGAACTTCCTCTACGGACAGGTCGAACGCGTCTATCCCGAGTTGCCGTCGGCGCATCCGCGTCGACGTATGGTCGTCGGCGCGGAGGTCAGTCGGGCGCGAGCCTCGGAACTCTACTTTCAGGGCTTGTCGCAGCTGGTCGAACGCCTGCTGGCGGCCGGCAAGAGAGTGGTCGTGATGTATCCGATCCCCGAGCTACCGGTAGACCTGCGCAAGCTCATCGTACCGGTCAACATCTTCGGGACGCGCAGTCGACTCGATCTGGAACGCACGCTGCCGGCCGACTACTACCGGCGCCGCAATGGGTTCATCCTGCGCAAGTTGGACTCGCTGCCCTACTCGGAGCGGCTCGTCGCGGTGCGTCCCTTCGACGCCCTGTGCGCGGCCGGCTTCTGCCCCGCGGTCCACGGCGGCGAGGCGCTCTACTTCGACGGCCATCATGTGAGCCTCGCCGGGGCACGGCCGATCGTCGCGGCGCTGCCACCGCCGGCCGGTACCCAATAGCCCGCCACGTGCCGTGCAGCCCGATCCCCCGCAGCCACGCCTCCGACCACCCGTCACCCCCCCCAACATTGCTGGAAAAAACAGTGCCAATTGTTGGCAAATTCTTTAAACGGCATGGTTATTTAACGGGAAGCAGTCGCGGGGCCCATGCGCATGAGTCTGCGCGTTCGGCTTCTGCTAGGGTACCGGTGTGGTCGAGTGAGCGTCTGTGTGTGGGCAGGCGAGGAGCAGAAAGGTGGAGGTGTCAACATGATTCGAAGCACGTGCGCAGCAGTGCTAGCCATGGTGGTCCTGGGATGTGGCGACGGCGCTCCGTCCGGGATGAACAGCAACCTCCCGACCCCGATCCCGGTCGCTACCAACGGGAGCCCGACGGGCAGCACCGGCTTTGGCCCGACCGCGACCGCTCCTGCGCCGACGAATACGAACACGGCCGCACCAGCGCCGGCCGCCAGTACCACTCCCAACACCATGGTGGCCGATACGACAGGCACCGGGGACATGGGCGCCGCCGGCGCAGCCGCAGAGCCGCCGGTCACCGAGACCACCGATCCGGCTGTCTCGAGCACCAACCCGGCACCCGCAGGTAGCGTTGACCCGATCATTCCCCCGGTCACCGGCGACTGCCCGGCGTTCGTCAGCGGCACGATCACCTTCGGCGGCCTCGGCGGCATTGTGCTGGAAGCCGGCCCCAAGGCCGCCGGTCCCACAGCGCCCATGGTCTTCTACTGGCACGGAACCGCCTCCACCTCGGGCGAATTTCGGACCATGGCCGGCGCGGTTCACCAGGGCGTGCTGGCGGAAGGCGGCGTGCTGATTTCGTTCCAGGGCACCACGGGCGGCGACGGGCTGTCGGGCACCTCCATCTTCGGCAGGGGTGACCTCGACCTGGCCGACCAGCTGGCGGCCTGCGCCGTGCGCGACCACAACGTCGACCCGCGCCGCATCTACGCCACCGGCTGCAGCGCCGGTGGTCTGTTCTCGACCGCCATGGCGGCCCTGCGCTCGAACTACATCGCCGCCGCCGCCCCCAACTCCGGGGGTTGGAGCTTCCCGCAGCAGTTCCAAACACCGAACTACACGCCTGCGCTGATGACCGTCCACGGCGCAGCGGGTGTCGATGTCGTGATCATCGACTTTTCGACCACCAGCGCGAGCGCGGACATGGCATTCAAGAACCGCGGCGGCTTCGTCATCAACTGCGACCACGGTGGCAGACACTGCGGAGGCGGGCCCCTGGCGCCCGACATCTGGGAGTTCTTCAAGGCCCACCCCTACGGCGCCGAGCCCGAGCCCTGGTCCTCTGGCCTGCCCGCGGGCTTCAACAGTTCCTGCGTGATCTACTGAGGCCGCCGCCGAATCGCGGGCGCGCAGCCGCCGAAGCCGTATCGACCCATGATAGCGGTCTCCTGAACGGTGGCGGCGCTGGCGGCGGCGATGCTCGCCTACCTCTGGGGGCACCCGCGCGCGTGATGCCGACGACGGCGAAACGCGGCGGGTTCCCGGCACGGACTTGACCCAGCGCCATGGCGCGTCTGCATGGTCTGCGCGACCGGCGGCGCCACCCATCGATAACGCCCGCGAGAAGTTCCATCCGCTCGACCACATGGGGCGGCGACTTACGCGACTGGGGCTGGGGCAGCGCGGCTGCGGCACCGTCGGTGGGCACCTCAAAGTGCGCCATGCCCTTGTGCAGCCCATTGCGACGTCCATGGGCCGGCGTGGTATGTGAGCAGCCATGGCCAAACGTCCGATTCGCAGGCTTCAGGTGGTGGACAAGCGACCGCTGAGCACGAACATGGTGCGGGTGACGCTGGGAGGCGACGACCTCGCCGACTTCCCGCCCGGCAGCGAGGGGGACTACGTGAAGCTGATGTTGCCCCGCGACCCGGGCTTCGACGTGGCAGCCGCCGAGCTTCAGAGCCTCGAGCGCTCGGACTTCGTCATGCGCAGCTACACCGTCCGCCGCCTGGACGTGGCCGCGCGCAGGCTGGTGCTCGACTTCCTGGTGCAGGGCCACGCGGGCGCGGCCAGCAGCTGGGTGCAGGCCGCCCAGGTCGGAGACTCGGTGCTGGTAACCGGCCCAGGGCCGGTTAAATCCCTCGACGCGAGTGCTGACGCGGTCTTTGTGGCCGGCGACATGTCGGCGCTGCCGGCCATCGCGGCACAGCTCGAGCGATTGCCCCCCGATGCGCGCGGGGTGGCTGTCGTCGAAGTGCTCGCCGAGGACGACAAGCAGCCCCTTTCCTCGCCCGAAGGGGTGGCCGTGCGCTGGCTGGTCACCCCCGACGCCCATGGCTCGCGCTTGCCCGAGGCCGTGCGCGAAGAGCCTTGGCCGCCAGGGCGCGTCTGCCTGTGGGCCGCCTGCGAGTTCGGCACCATGAAGCGCCTGCGCAGCTACTTCTTCGACGAGCGCGAGGCCGACCGGGCGAGCAGCTACCTCAGCAGCTACTGGAAGATCGACGCCACCGACGAACAGCATAAGGCGGCCAAGCGGACCGAGGCCTTCGGCTGAACTCGGCAGCCTATTCGGGGAGCGACTTGCCTGGCGGAAAGCCGTCCGCCTGACCGTCGCAGGTGTATCCCCAGTATGGGACATGCACAGTGCGGTCCAGCACGCGAAGGGTCGCCTGCACTCGCGGAGACGCGCCGGCCGCGAGTGCAACGGGATGGGGGCACCTCAGGTGGACTTCGGGGCGAGCAAGGACCGGCTCGCTGCGGTGTCCCAGCTGGGCCTGCGGTTCGCGCACTCAGGGGCGCCGATGCCTGGGTGCAACATGTACCAGCGGCCGAGGGCACGATCGGCTACGGCGGTCGGACCCTTGATGTCGATCGCGGAGACGTACCCGCGCTGGCCACCAGTGCGCACCGGCGCGGGCCAAACAAGCACGCGGATTTCCTCCGTTGGTTTGCCATTTCGACAGCCGCTGGCTCAAATCGGTGTCCAAATAGGGATCGTCGTATTTTCAATGACTTAGACGCCCGATGACGGTATTGCGACAGTCCTGCAGTGTTGCGTGCATACGTACAAAGACCATCCATATACATTGGACGTATATCGACAGCCACCTGTGGGGTCGGGGACACCGGGTCCAGCCTACGCGCCAGCCAACCCCGCGGCGGTCCTTCGAGCGGTCCCGCCGGGGAGCAAAGTCAGGCGGCCGATGACCGCATTTGGGGACATGCCAGCTGGTCCTCGATCCCCAACAGGCGGCGGCGAAAACGTCCCGACGAAAACGTCCTGGCAGCTTTCAAGCGGCGAGCGGCGGTGACTTCCTCGGCCTCGCGGTGCTCCAACATGCGCCGTCGCCGCGTGGATGTTCATGCGCACGGACTCGGGCATCTGCTCGCGCAATAGCTCCGAGAAGGACGCGCTGGGCGATCAGGTGCTCACCATCTCGCCGCCGTGCGATGCCGGCCTGCGCCAGCTCGATCAGGCCGCGGTGCGGCGCTCCGCGCGGCCACCCCAGAAGCTGTCCCAAGTTCTCGAGATCGAGGACGAGTCTCGGCTGATGGGCGGAGCGCGTGTCGCCCTATCAGGATTTCGAGCTGCGGCGCCCGAGGCGTGCGTGCAGGACCGGATTCGCAGCAGCCTCCGCCCGTGATAGTCAAGACTCAATGGCCGAGCCCTATGAAATCCCCCGCGAGCAGCTCTTCGATCCCCGCCAGCTGACCGACCCCTACCCCGTGATCGCCGAGCGACGGGCCAAGTGCCCCGTGGCCCATCAATCGACTCCGGTGGAGGCCTACTTCGCCTATGACTATATGGACGTGAAGGCCCTGCTGGCCGATCGCAGTGGTTCGCGGGATCCGCGCAGCGCCAAGTCCGACGGCGTCTCACGCCTGCAGGCGTCCGAGCTGGGCGACACCTCCCGCAGCATGTTGTTTTTGGACCCGCCCGACCACACGCGGCTTCGGGGACTCGTGAGCCGCGCGTTTACACCGAAGGCCGTCGCCGCCATGGCGGGGCCGATCCAAATGCGCACCGATGCCCTGCTCGACGCGGTCGCCGAACAGCCGCGCTTCGAGCTGGTCGAGGCGCTGGCCGGACCGCTGCCAACGATGGTGATCGCGGAAATGCTGGGCGTGGACCCCGACGATCATACGCGTTTCAAGCGCTGGTCCGACGCCATGGTGCGGCTTCTGGACATGGGCGCCAGCGAAGAAGAGAAGCTCGCCGGCTCGCAGGCGCGCGAAGAGTTCGGCGACTACCTGATCGAGCAAGTGGCCGCCCGTCGGCAGAAGCCGCGCGAGGATCTGATGACCGCGCTGATCCGCGCCGCCGACGGCGAAGACCGCCTGAGCGACGAGGAGATCGTGGCGACCTGCCGCCTGCTGCTGGCCGCCGGCAACATCACCACCACCCACCTGATCGGCAACGCCGTGCACACCCTGTTGTCGCACCCGGCCGAGCTGCAGAAACTGCTCGACGAGCCGTCGCTCATCGAAAACGTGATCGAGGAAGTGCTGCGCTACGAGCCTCCCGTGCTCTTCACCTCGCGCAACACCACCACGGAGGTGGAGGTCGGCGGCTGTCCCATCGGGCGCGGCGAAACCGTGATCGCCTCGCTTGCGGGTGCCAACCGCGACCCGGCCGAGCATCCGGACGCCGATCGCTTCGATGTCTCGCGCGACGATCCCCACCATCTTTCGTTCGGCGGCGGTCTGCACTTTTGCCTGGGTGCCCATTTGGCGCGCCTCGAGGGGCGCATCGCCATCGGCTCGCTCTT
Source organism: Myxococcales bacterium (assembly GCA_029880325.1). Taxonomy (GTDB): domain Bacteria; phylum Myxococcota_A; class Polyangia; order Polyangiales; family JAFGIB01; genus JAOUOP01. Next base: position 39,989 of record JAOUOP010000025.1, read on the forward strand.
CGGGCGCTTCCCCGACTTGCGATTGGACCCGGAGTTACCACCCGTGCGCGCCCTGCAGTTCGGATTTCGCGGTTTCGCCGCCATGGCTCTGCGCCGCGGCGCAGCCTGAGGCAAGCCATGACGATGCAGAGAGTTCACTTCGAGCGCTCGGGTAAGGTCGCAAGCCTCACCCTGGACGATGGAAAGGCCAACGTTTTTTCCCCCGAGACCATCGCCGCCATCAACGCCCACCTCGACGACGTCGAAGCCCGGGGTGGAGCGCTGGTGATCACGGCGCGCGGTCCGCGCTTTTCGGGCGGCTTCGACCTGGGCGTGCTGCAAGGCGACGACCGCGCGGCCGCGCGCGCGCTGCTCGACACCGGTCGCGATCTGCTCTTGCGCTTGTTTGCATTTCCACGACCTGTGGTCATCGGCTGCAACGGCCACGCGATGGCCCTTGGGGCGTTTGTGCTGCTATGCGGCGACATGCGCGTGGCTGTCTGCGGCGACTACCGCGTAGCGCTGCCCGAGGTGCGCATCGGCATGTCGGTGCCCTTTTGGGCGCTCGAGGTCGCGCGCGCGCGCCTGTCGCCGCGCTACTTCTCCCGCGCTGCGACACTCGCGGAGACCTTCGGACCCGATCGCTTGCTCGAAGCCGGCTTTGCGGACGAGGTGGTCGCTCCCGATGCGCTCATGCAACGCTGCCTGGCGATCGCTGGCGACCTGGCCGAGCTGAACGACCCCTACTTCGCCGACACCAAGCGCCGTGAACGCGGGCCCGTGATCGAGCAGGTGCGCGAGTTGACGGAGCGCGAACGCGAGCGCGTCCGGGCCGGCGACGCGTAGTCCTTTCGGCTCAGCTCCGCGCAAACGCCGGCGGTACAGCGGGGCGGTTGCCGCAACGCCCGAGGGCGTAGGATGGATCGTCAAAGTCTGCTCTATCGCGACGCGCACCTGATCGTGGTCAACAAGCCCTCTGGCCTGCTGACCCATCGCGGCTGGGCCGGCGATCGGGACACCGCCCTGAGCCGGGCCCGCGACATGTTGGGCACCCGCGTCTACCTGCCCCACCGCCTCGACCGGGCGACCAGCGGGGCGCTGCTGCTGGCCCTCGACCCCGATGTCCTGCAGGCCCTGTCACGGGCGTTCGAGCGGGGCGAAATACACAAACAGTACCTGGCGCTGGTTCGCGGACACGTGCAGCTGGGGGGCCGCATCGACCACCCCCTGCGCCGCGATGGTAGCGAGGAGCCACAGCCGGCAGTGACCGACTTCGCGTGCATCGCCCGGGCCGAAAGCGAGCGCTGCAGCTTGCTGCGCCTGTGGCCGCGCAGCGGACGCACCCATCAGCTGCGACGCCACCTCAAACACATCAGCCATCCGATTGTCGGAGACACCCGCTACGGCAAGGGTGAGATCAACCGCCACTACCGCACGCACTACGGGCTGCACCGCCTGGCGCTGCACGCCGAGCTGCTGGGCTTCGAACATCCGATCACGGGCGCGCGCGTGGAGGTTCGCGCACCGCTGCCACAGGAGCTGATGGCCGCGCTCGAGCGTATCTTGCCGAGTGATACGCAGCTCGATGGCCTGACCGGCTGATAACTTATAGTCAAACAATCCGTTCCAGGATGCGCTCGACGCGCCCGGCGTAGCCACCGCCGAAGAGATTGACGTGCACCATCAGCGGGTAGAGTTGGTAGAGGCCGACCCGCTCGCGATGCCCTTCGGCCAGGGGAAAAGCTTCTTCGTAGGCGGCAAAACAGCGCTCGGAAAAGCCCCCGAACAGGCGCATCATGGCCAGATCGATCTCGCGGTGGCCCCCGTAGACCGCCGGATCGATCAGCACCGGCTGCCCGCTGGCGTCGCTCAGGGAATTGCCCGCCCACAGGTCACCGTGCAGCCGCGCCGGGGGCTCGGCCGGGCCCGAGCGCGCCTCGAGCTTCGGCCACAGCTGCTCGAAGAGCGATCGCAGACGGCGGCTGGCCCGACCGTGATCGACGGCCAGCCGCAGCTGGGGCTCGAGCCTTTGGCTTCGGTAGAAGGCCGGCCATGAGGATGACTGCAAGTTACTTTGCGCCAAAATGGCGATGTAGTTGTCGCAGGCCAGGCCGAAACTCGGCGCGCCGTGGCGGTGCAGTGCCGAAAGGCCCCTGCCGAGTCGCTCGTCGTGATCGGCGGCGGGAGGGCCGGGCTCGATCCACTCGAGGGCCAAGAAGGGCGGATCATCGCCGCACGCCAGCACCTCGGGTAGCCTCAGCGCGTCGGCCTCGGCGAGCCAGCGCAGGCCCTCGGCTTCGCGCTCGAAAAGGCCCGCTGGGGGGTTGCGCTGGTACTTGACGAAGAATTTGCGACCGTCGGCCAGTTCCAGGCGACAAGCCTGATTGATGTCGCCGCCGGAAAGCGGTTGTGCGCGCCGCGGCTCGCTGCCCAGGGTCTGGGTGAGCGCCCGCCACAGCTCGGTATCGACAGATGAGCGCGAGCCCATGGACTACAGGCCGTGCTGACGGCGGATGTGCTCGAGCAGGCCGCGACAGCCCGCCAAGACGATGTCGTAGACGCGGGCGAAGCCATCGTCGCCGCCGTAGTAGGGGTCGGGCACGTCGAGCTGCGCGCCCGGGGTGGCGCCGGGCTCGAAGCTGCGCAGCAATGAGAGTTTGTCACGGTGGGCGGGACTCGGGCACAGCCGCAGCATGTCGCGGAAGTTGTCGCGGTCCATGGCCACCAGGTAATCGAAGCGGTCGAAATCGCGTGCCGCAAACTGGCGCGCCACGCTCTCGAGGTTGACGCCACGGCGGGACGCTTCCTCACGGCTGCGGCGGTCGGCGCGCTCACCGACGTGGTAGGCGCCGGTGCCAGAACTGTCGACGCGGATGCGCTCGGCAAGGCCCACTTCGTGCACCAGATGCAGCATCACGCCCTCGGCGGTAGGAGAGCGACAGATATTGCCCAGACAAACGAAACACACGCCGATCGAAGAGGACATGGAAACTAAACTCCCTGGTATGATGCGATAAAGCCTATGGGGCCCGCGATGGCTGCGTGATTCGCCGCCTGGCTGCGCAGATTTTCCCAGATCGCCGCCGCGATGTCGCGCCCGTGGCGATGCCGCAGGGAGGTCAGCGGTCCGATTGGGTCAACAGTGGGGCGAAGGGGTCGTCGGGGCCCACCAACTGCTGCAGAGTCGCGGCTCCCTCGATGTTGTCGATGCCGATCGAGACGTGGGCGAGGCGGTGGCGCGTGGCCACCTTGGCGCCACCGGGGAGTGTGGTCCAGCCCTCCCAACTGGCGCGGGAACCGCCGACGGGAATCGTGCCGACCCAGACACGGGCTTCGACGGGCAAGCCGTCGTCGCCCGGCAACCACAGGTAAGCATCGCCCGCATTGGGCGCCGGCTCACCGTAGCGAACGAGCAGCGCCTCGCTTTGGTCGGGCAAGTGCACGCGCTCACGCTGGGCCCCGGGATCGTAGAAGCGGGCCAGGGGATTGAGCCAGTAGGCATCGTTGCGCCAGGCGCGGTAGGCCTTGCGCACGTAGGAGCGACCCTCCAGCCCGGAAAGGGGCAGGCCGGCGTGAAAGGCCAGACCCGTGCGGTCGGCCAGGCGCAAGAGCACCCGGTCCTCGCCCCAGCGCACCTCGGCCAGGCCGCGACGGCGGTCCCATAGGTGGTTGCGCTGGTTGCGGAAACGGAAGCGCACCGCGGCCAGGCGCTCCCAGGCCTCGACGTGGGCGGCCTTCATCATGCGTGCGGCCAGGGCCTCGGCCGCCGGCCCCGGCTCACCACGGGGCAGGGGCTCGCTGAGGCTGCGCCACCACCACAGGCCAGCCAGCAGGCACGTGGCCAGGACGCCCAGCGACAGTAGCAACGCGCGCTTGCTCATTTTTCTGTCACGTAGACCTTGCTGCTTGTGAAGCCGGTCTTGTCGGTGGAGACCCCGTGCCAAGCGGATGGCAGCTGGGGCTGGGTGTGTTCGAAGGCGCGGCGGGCGTCGTGGGGGGCCAAATTGACGCAGCCGTGGGAGCGTTGCAGCCCGAAGCGCTCGTGCCAGAAAGCACCGTGAAGGGCGACGGAGCCCTCGAAGTACTGGGCGTAGGGCACGTCATCGATACTGTAGCGATCATCGCCGGCCTCGGGGCCGAGATCGCTCATGGTTGCGGTCAGCAGCTTACGGCGGATCTCGAAGAGGCCCGTGGGCGTCGGGTGTTCGGACAGGCCGCTCGAGACCAGGGTCGCGTACACGGGGCGGTCGCCGTCGTAGAGCACCATGGTCTGGCTGCCGAGATTGACGTGGACCCAGCGCTCCTCGGGGCCCACGCCCTTGGGGCGTGCGACGGCCTCGGCGACGGCGAGGAACCAGTGCTTGAGGTAGCGACCGTCCTCGAGGCGGTGGAAGGTGCGCGTATCGACGCGCTCATAGCCGGCCCAGGGCACCAGAGCCAGACGGGCGAAGGGCGGATGGGCCTCGTCGGCGACCATGCGCAGGCTGCCATCGTCGCGGCGCTTGACCTCGAAGGGCTGGGCCTCGCGCACCGCCCAGGCCAGGGGCAGAGACCGCTGCTCGTCGAGCTCGACGCCGCGGAAATCCGACCCCGTGCGCTCCAGCAGACGGGCCTGTTGGACATAGCTACCACGCACGGTTCGCACGAAACGCCGGCCCTCGCGCTCCTCGAAGCCGGCGGCGGCCACGAAAAAGCCGCGATCGAGGAAGCGGCGCACCACCGCGGGGCGCTCGAGTTCGTCGGCAAGCTCACCCGCCCAGAAGCGCTCGGCGCGCTTTTCGCTCTTTTTCGCGAGTTCGAAGTAGCGCTCCACGAAGGCCTGGGCGCGGCGCTGATCGGCGCGGCCGGGGAGGCGGTGGTACTCCGGCACGCGGGGCTCCTTCACGAAATAGTAGCGGTAGGGCAAAGCGCTTTCGGTGGCGTCCTCGGGGTCGGCCGGGCCTGCGGGAATGGCGGTGTTTTCGCGGGCCTGGCCGGCGGGCACCAGCTCGATGCCCTCTCCGATGCAGACGAAACCGCGCGGGTGGAGGCTGTACCAGCCGCTATTGCAGGTGGGCGTCTTCACCGGCGCCCCGCCGAGGCGCAGGGCCGCGCCAACACGCACCCAGCCCAGCACCATCGCCTCGGGCTCGGGTTGCTCGCGCACCCGCAGCTGGGTCCCGGTGACCCGACCGCGCAGGGGGAAGTCGCGGTCGAGGGCGGCCCGGGCCTGCTGTTCGCCCAGGGAGTTCGCACTCGGCGCCGAGTGAGGCGGCGGCTGCTCGGCAGCGGTGGTCGCGGCTGGTGCAGCCAGCAAGGATGCACCTGGAGCCGGCTGCTTCGCAGCGTCACAGCCCAGCAGCGCAAGTACGCAGCAAAGGGTCGGAGTCGCGCGCATCGCGGGCCCTCTCTACCACGTCTGCGCCCCAACGGACGCCACCCCGCCACCCCGCTCCCAGAAAGCCAGAAAGCCAGAAAGCCAGAAAGCAGCCAGGACGTTTTGCGGGACATTTCCCAGGCCCCCCCCAGAAGCCTCAGAAAACAGTATCAGAATGCTGTCAGGACGTTTTTTCTCGGCTGTGGCAGTAGACCTGCAGGGCCAGTTACACATCGAAAGGAATTTCGGCCGTGGGATCCGGTCCGGGAGGAGGGGGCTGTGGCGGCAAACGGTGGTGCGGACAGCAGCGATGGTGTGGGCGGCAGCGGTGGCGCGAGCCCCGGCCCGAGCTCGTCGGCTTCGCGGGGGGATTGTGCAACGCCGTCCCGCGAGCTGGCGTGGCTGGTGTCCCCCCCTCCATGTTGCTCGGTCGGTTGCCGCTCCGGTGGTTGCCGCTCCGGTGGTTGCCGCTCCGGTGGGCCGACCCTGACCACCACAGATGCGTGACCCCTCGCGGCGACTGGGCGGCCCGGCTGCTCCGAAAAGTGTCCTGGCAGCTTTTCGGTGAGCACACTGCATAGTTGCCCGGGATCCTGGGGGCCGGGGGCATTCAGCTTTTGTCGAAGAGAACTGGCTCGCTTTCGAAGTTTCGGGCGCTGTTGACCATGATGGTGGTGGGGAGCACTTCCAACATGGCGTTCATGCGGTCGAAGAAGGCGTCGACTGCTGCGCGCGCCGCCTGCTCGGCCTGCATGCGTTCTGCGGTGCCGATCTCGTCTTCACCCCGAACCGGCGCGTCGTCCATGGAGTCCCGCGGCGACAATAGCTCCGGTAACTTCAAGCCAAGTAATGCCAGGTCCGCTCCCACGCTTTGCTCGGCCATGATCTGCGGCACCGTGCGTCCTTCACGCAATAGGACTTTGGCTGTGGCACGCAGGCGCGCTGCGGTGATGTACTGTCCGACCATGCGACAGGCCTCGGCGCGCTCGCGCTCGGTGTCGACGATGGTGTGCAGGGTGACCCGGGCGCTGCGCAGCGCGTGGTCCGAGGTCAGCAAGAAGGCCAAGAGCAACATCAGGCCGCCGTTTTGCTCAAGGCCCCCCCAGTAGATGTGAACTTCAGGCGGGCGGCGATTTTTGCGGCTGTTACCGCCGCCACCCATGAGCTGGCCGTCTTTGTTGTTGACCAGCAGCACCGAACGCTCGAGCCTCGCCAGGTCCGCGAGCATTTCCACGAAGGCCATGCGGCGCTCGGGCTTGGTCGGCCAGCCGAGCATCACAGAGTTGCACTCCAAGTTACCAACCCCGTAGGCCTGGGTGGTGGTGATGATGCCGCGGTAGATGTCGCTGACGATGTCGACCCGGTAAAAGACGTTGGGGAATTCCTCGGCGATGCGCTGGCCGGCACTCACAGCCAGGTCCTTCCTGTAGCGCGCGTGCTCGGCAATTGTTCCCTTGATCAGGTGGGCGTAGCTGACGATGCCACGCTCCTGCACGATGGCGCTGCCCAGGCGCAGCAAGTAGGTGCGCTTGTTGGGATGCCCACCCAGGATCAAGAGATTTGGCCGCCAGTTGAGCGGGTGAAATTCAGCCGCTTTCAACCGATGCAGCGCACTGCGCACCAATGCCGCCCAGATGCCATGACGGGCGTCGCCATAGGTCGTCCCCAGAACCCTGCGCTGCGTCAGCGCGTAGATGCCCGCACTGACCAGGAGCGCGATGAACATCGCCCGAATGTCGATGATGCTCATCACGTAGAAGCAGGCCATGGCCCCCGCCAGGCTGACACCGGCCGGCACCCCGAAGTCCGGACGAAAGCTCGGGCTCGCCGCCCAGCGCTCGAGCCCACACGCCAGGTTCGTAAAGCCGTAGGTGACCAGGAAGAACATGGTCAGGATCGGCGCCACCAGGTCGAGATCGCCAAGCACGATGCCCGTCTGCGCCAACCCAAAGGTCAGAAGCAGTCCCGCCACCGGTTCCTGATTCTGGCCAAAGCCCCGCCCAAAGATGCGCGGCACGTGCCCGTCCTGGGCCAGCGCCTGCAGCGTGCGCGGCGCCGTCAGTACGCTCGAGAGCGCACTGGAGAGCGTCGCGGCCCACACGCCCACGTAGATCAGCGACGGCACGGCCGCGATCTTCCAGACGATGCCCATGTCGTCCTGGAGTTCCTGCAGGCTGGCGTTCTTCACCAGCCAAAAGGGAATCGCCATGTAGATCACCATGCACAGCAGGATCGATGACAGCGTGCCCCGCGGAATCGACTTGCGCGGATCGCGCAGGTCTCCGGACATGCTGACGCCGGCCATGATGCCGGTGACGGCCGGAAAGAAGACGGCGAAGACCTCGGTAAAACCCTTGCCCTCGGCCGGCGCTCCCCAACGCAGCTCGGGCTGCGGCGTTTCGGCTCCCCCCAGAAAAAACGACATGAGCGAGACGGCGATGCCCACCATCACGAAGAACTGCAGCTTGATCGCCAGCTCGGCGCTCTTGATCGACAGCACCGTCAAGCCGACGAGACACAGGCTCCCCACCAGCTTCTCCAACGTGAAGCCACCGAAGATTTCCGTCTGCAGCACCGGCAGGATCGCCGCCAACGACTCGGTGAAGCCCACGATGTAGAACGTCACGCCCAGGGCCTGCCCCAAGAAGAGCGGGATGCCGATGGCCGCCCCGGCCGGCGCCCCCAGGGAGCGGCTGATCATGTAATAGGCGCCGCCAGCGCCCACCGTGCGATTGGTGGCGATGGAGGCCACCGAAAGTCCCGTGGCGATCGAGATCAAGTGCGAGACCGCCACCACGAGCAGCGCCCCCAGGAGCCCCTGGTGCCCGACCACCCAGCCGAAGCGCAGGTACATCACGACCCCGAGGATCGTGAGCACGCTGGGCGTAAAGACCCCGCCGAAGGTCCCGAAACGCCCGCTGCCCGCAGCCTCGACGGCGGACGCGGCCTGGCTGTCCAGACGGCGGTTTCGCTTCACGGTGCCCCGACCCTGGCATGGTGAAGATCTCTCGGCAAATCCGCGACCGGCGCAGACTCCGCGGGCCCCTCGGGTATGCTGCCGGCGTGCCACTGCCGGACAATTTCGTGGGCGCCGTCCACCACTGCGACAATCTCGAGCTGCTGGCGAAGCTACCGGACGCCTCGGTGGATCTGATCTACATCGATCCCCCCTTCAATACCGGCAAGGTCCAAAAGCGCCGAAATCTCCGCACCCAACGGGTGACAGGGGACGAGCCCGGCGACCGCACCGGCTTCGGCGGTCGCCGCTACCGCACCGAGGCCCTGTCGACGACCGCCTACGACGATCGCCACGACGACTACCTGGCCTTCCTCGAGCCGCGCATCGCCGAGGCCCATCGCGTGCTGGCCGACCACGGCAGTCTCTACTTCCACATCGACTACCGCGAAGTCCACTACTGCAAGCTGCTGATCGATACCATCTTCGGCCGCGACAACTTCTTGAACGAAATCATCTGGGCCTACGACTACGGTGGCCGCCCCAAAAACCGCTGGCCAGCCAAGCACGACACCATCCTCTTTTACGCCAAGCGCGCTGGCGCCCACGTCTTCAATCGCGACGAGATCGATCGCGAGCCCTACATGGCCCCCGGACTGGTCGGCCCCGAAAAAGCCGCCCGCGGCAAGCTGCCCACCGACACCTGGTGGCACACCATCGTCAGCCCCACGGGCAAGGAAAAGCTCGGCTACCCCACCCAAAAGCCCCTGGGCGTGCTGCGCCGCATCGTGCGCGCCTCGGCCCCACCCGGCGGTCTCGTGCTCGATTTTTTCGCAGGCAGCGGCAGCGCTGGCGCCGCCGCCCTCGACTGCGGTCGCCGCTTCCTCTTGGCCGACAATAACCCCGAAGCCATCGCCACCATGGGCCGCCGCTTCGCCGACCGCGACGACGTCGCCTTCTTCACCGACGCCCCCACTCCCACGTAAATCGAACAGACCCGCGCAATTTCGTCAGCCAAGCCCGGGCTTGACATCGCCTCGCATTCGGGCGGACACGGGTTGGGCCCGAGGCCAGATGATCGCGCGGGCGATCCAGGGTAGGCTCCCTGGCTTGGTCGCAGGACGCGAGCATCGGAAGGCCTCGAGCTGCCCAAAAGCGCCCGGCCAAGAACATCCCAAATGACAGCGAAGTTGGACAGCAAGCTGCCGGCCGACCGGGTCCTGGTCACCGTCGGCACCATGTGTGGCGTCTCGAGCGTCGGCACCACCCTGACGCGGCGTGCGCTCATCGAGGGCGATCCGAGCGCCATCGCCTGGGCCGCCGTCGACGCCGGCCTGTGCGAGGCGGAGCTGGGCGACGGCGCCCCCACCACCCCGCCGCGTTTTCGACTGCTCGCCGCCGCCGGCGCTCCCGACGAAGCTGGCCAGGCCCTGTCGCCGGCTCAAATCGAGGAGCGCTTCGGCCCCCAGCTGCGCGCCGCCATGGGCATCCGCGCGCTCGACCCGGCCTCGATCCCCGAGCACCTGCCCACCGACGTCGGCGCCCCCCTGCCCCACGACCTGGAGCACGGCGGCCTGCGCCGGCTGTCGGGCACCAGTTTCGAAGCCATCCGCGCCTCCGCCTTCCGCGACATGTTCGGGCTGTTCCAGAACGAGCCGGAGCTGGGGCCGAGCCTGCAATCCCAGCTCTTTCTCTACGGGGGTCTGGGCGCCCTTTCTGCCCTGCCCCGGCCGCTGCCCGAGATCCTGCCCCAGGCCCACCTCTTCCGCGTCGCCGCCGGCTGCGCCTTCGGCGGCCAGGAACAGGTGCAAAACCTGGGCTTCGGCATGCAGCCGGGTAGCGCCGGCGCCCGCGAGCGCAAGGGTGACCGCCTGGCCTACCGCCTGGCCGCCTCCCTCAACACCCACGGCCCGGCCCTGCTCAACACGCTGCTGTCGCCGGCCTACAACCTCTCGAAGGTGCGCAAAAACCCGGAGTTGCTCGACGGCCTGATCTGCCCCGACTCCCAGTTGCGCAACGTGCCCCAGGCCCCGATGGTGGTCAGCGGCGCCTGCGCCAGCGCCCTTTTGGCCCTGGCCGATCTCTCGCCCCAGCTGCTGCAGGGCGACTACCCCGGCACCCACGCGCCGAAGCTGGTGCTGTGGACGGCCGCCGACGCCGGGCTGCAGCCCGACGCCCGCACCATCGAGGGCTTCGGCCCCGGCGCCATGATCAGCCGCGAAAAGCTCGCGGAGCTCAACGCGGGTCGCGAGGGCAGCGAGCTGCGCAGCCTCGCAGAAGCCCTGGCCCCCTTCGACCGCGACGCCTGCGGCACGGTCATCGGCCACGGCGGTTCGGGCCTTTTGGTCACCACCCTGCGCTTTGCCGTCGAGCAGCAGCTCGACATCAGCGCCATCATTACCGGCTGGGGCCAGAGCGGTGAAACCGGCGGCAAGGGCCACTTCGCCGGCGTCGGCTTCGGCGGCGAAAACGCCACCATCCTGGCCCTGCGCATGGCCGAAAAAGCCCACGGCTACGGCGTCGAGAGCTTCACCCACCTGGTCGCCCACGCCACCGGCACGCGCACCAATTCGCGCACCGACCTGACCACCATCGAGCGCGCCCGCCGCGCCGCCGCCGGCAAGGACGAAAGCGCCCGGCTGCCGCGCATGACCGTCAGCGCGCCCAAGTCCCTGGGCGACGGCCACACCATGGGCGAAGCGGGCCTGCGCGCCGCCGGCGAGGCCATCGACCACCTGCTGGGCCGGGCCTCGGTGGGCGTGCCCTCGCTCAAGCACCTCGACCCCGACCTGGCCGACTGCCTGGAGCACTTCGACATCAGCGCCTCAGCGGTCGCCGGCAACGACGATGGCGGCGCCCTGATCTCGGCCCAGGGCTTCGGCGGCTACGACGCGGCCATGGCCATGCGCGCCGCCAACCCCGACGCCCTGCGCCGCTACCACTTCGACGACCCGCGCCTGCTCGATGCGTATCTGGAGCGTCACGGCGAGATCCGCCGCGAGCGCGAGGCCCGCGAGTATGAGGCCCGCGCCCGCGCCGGCGCCGCGCTCGCCCTGGCCGAGCGCCACCGCTGGCCGGGGCTCTGAACGAGGCCTCCGAGCGCTCAGCTCAAGGCCCGGCCAGGTCGATCACCTGCACGCCGGCACTGCCACCGACGCAGTAGGCGGCCTCTTCGCGCACGTCGGCCAGGTAGCAGTAGCTGCCGCGGATGGGCTCGTAGCGCAGCTCGGGGGCGGCCGCGTCGCTGGCGTCGAAAACCAGCACCTGGTCGCTGAGCCGGGAGACGAAGCGGCTGCCCTTCACGTGCAGCTCCAGGTAATAGTCGCCCGAAAGCACCTGCGTCGAGGCCGGCTCGAGGGCGTCACTACCCAGGTCGAAGGTCATAAGGCGATGCTCGGGTAGCTCCACGGGACCTGTGAAGCCAAAGGCGATGTCGCCCGTGGCGCCATAGCCGGCGAAGTCACTGGTAGCCACGAAGAGCCGTTCGTCGCTGGCACCCAGGGCGCTGAGCCCATCCTCGACCGCATAGCGGTCCAGACGCAGGGCGCGCTCGCCGTCCAGCTGGAGCAGGCTGACGGCCAGCTCCAGCTCGAAGCAGCGCTCACCGCGCAGGATGGCGCTGTGCGTTTCCCAGCAGCGGTCCTGCTCGAGCTCGTCACCGTAGGCCACATCCAGCGTCACCATGCGGCCGTGCGCGGCGTCCTGGTGGAGCAAGATCCCCGGCACGTTGATGGGCGTCAGCCGCTCGGGCGCCGCCGGGTCGGCCACGTCGATGCGCTCGACGAAGAACTTCACCTTGCTCCCGTCGCCCGCCAGCGCCTCGGCCCGCGTCAGCAATACCTGTCCATCGCCGACGTGCAGACCGCCAAAGCCCACCGAGGCCGGCAGCTCGATGCGCTCGGCCAGCAAAGGCGCCTCGGGATCGCGAATGTCGACCAATGACACGACCGGCGTGGTGCTGACCAGGGTGTCGCCCTCCCACACTTGCTCGTCCTCGAGAAACGCCAGCACCGAGCCCACCTGAACCGCCATGCGCTGACGCGGCAACGACCAGAGGGCAAAGAGATCGCCAGAGCCGCGCCCGATGGGCAGCATCGTATGGCCCACGAAGCGCGGCGCCGCAGCGTCTGCGACATCGAAGCTCGAGAGGATCAGTTCGCCGTAGGAGAAGTTGCCGAAGAGCACATAGTCACCCACAGTGAAGACCAGCTCGTTGGCATCGTCGACCCACTCGTACCAGCACGCGGGCGAGTCAGGCCCGCTGTCCAGTCCCTTCGGACTGGGCGGCTGGAGCCCGGAAAGCTCAAGTTCTCCCAGGGTTTCCGGATTCTCGATGTCGGCGAGGGCGGTCACGTCGAGTACGTCCTGCATGCGGCTAAGCGCATCGGTGGACAAACGTGCCCCGTGCTCGCCGACGATGGCGAAAGCATAGACGTTGCGTGACATGCGCAGGCGGGAGGTCTCCATGGGCGTGTCGCGATCGTCGATGTCGAAGCTCTGCAGCGCCTCGCTCGAGACGCTCAGCAGCCGACCGGCCTGCAAGAAGGCGCGGCGGGCGGCGCCGACCACGGGGGCATTGCCACGCAGGTCCAAGCTGTCTTCGCTGAAGTCCACCAGCTGCACACCGCTCTGCTCCATATCCCCCGGGCACTCCGAAACGCTCTCCGACTGCCCCCAGGACATCATCGGGATCGTCAACAGCCCCTCGGCCTCGTGGATGCCCAGGGCCTGATGCAGCCGATCCTGGCTGTCGCCAAAGGCGCCGCCTGCGCCGCCGAAGTGCACGCGCTCGAGCATCACGGGATTTGCGAGATCGGCCACGTCGAAGAGCGAGACGTGCAGCGCCCCGTCGGGATGTTGCCGATCGAAGCCCAGGGCCAGCAGCCGGTCACCGCGCGGCTCCATGTGATGGATGAAGCCGGGGATCTCCAGCTCGGCGCGCTGCACGGGCGCGGCCGGATCGCTGAGGTCGAGGGTGAAGAGCGGGTCGGTCTGCTCGAAGGTCACGGCATAGCCGCGATCGCCGTCGAAACGCGCACTGCGCAAGCTCTCGGGGCGCGGCAGCTCCAGGGTCAGCGTGCCGAGGGCCGCGATCTCGCTGGCCGAGGTGATGGCAAAGGTCTGCAGCACCGGCGGCACGAAGGCCGCGCCGCTCTGGGCCTGGCTGATCACGCGCAGCACGCCCCCGTGCTCGTCCATCTGCCAGCGGCTCTGGATGGCGCCGGCGACCGCAAGCTCGGCTCCCGGCTGCAGGCTGCCGCTCGGATCACTGATGTCGATGACCTGGATCGTCGAGCGCGCGCCCTCGCTGGGCAGCCAGCTGTCGCTGCCCACGTACATGCGCTCTGTGGAGATCGCGACCGGGTGGTGGTAGCTGAAGTCATAACTGTCAGCCTCGAAGCGCAGCTGGTCGGCGATGGCGATCTGCGTGAGGTCTGCGAGGTGCAGCGACGTCACGGTGGTGCTGGGCGCGCTTTCGCAGCCCCAGCAGTAGCCGTCCTCGATGGACACCAGGTAGAGCACGTCGCCCACGCGCCGCGCCTCGCGGATACGCCCGGGCACCTCGAAGCGCCCGCGCTCGGCGATGGCCGCGGGGTCGCCGACATCCAGCGCCAGCAGAAGCGCGCTCTGCTCGTAGAGGTAGGCGCCTTCTTCTTCCGAAGCCACATAGCGCCCGAAGCCGTTGACCGTCACCAGTGCGGTATCGCCGTCGAGCAGCATCTCGAAGGCCTCGCCGGCGACGCGGTAGCCGCCCAGGCGCTCGAGCCGGTCGGGCTCGGCGATGTCCACCACATGCAGGCCGGTACCGGCGTTGAGCGCATAGAGGATGTTGCCGCGCCGCTGGATTAGGTCCGCATCGGCGATCAGACGCCCGGGGTCGGCCGCATCGGGCGGATCGCCGGAGCCATCCTCGCCGCCCAGGTCCGTGCCGGTCGCGCTACCAAAGCCGACCAGCTCACCGATGGGACTGTCCGAGACGTAGACGCCATCGTTGTCGTTGGGGTTGCCGGTGTCGGTGCCCGCGGTGCAGGCGCCGGCGAGCGCGAGCAGCGCCCACAGGCCCCGGCGGCAGGACCGCGTCAGGGGGTGACTGTCATTGCGCATCGGGATCTCCATCGGTGGTCAAGGGAAATAGCTGAAAGTTGAGTTGCGCCACCAACTCCGGTGGCTCCTCGCCGCTCGGGCTCTCTTGCAAGAGTTCCTGGCGAAAGTCGTAGAGGCGCTCCTGGAGGCGCTGCATTTGGGCGCGGCTGAGCGAAAGGGTGAGCCCCCCGAAGCTGCGCTCGTCGGTTTTGAGCTCCTGCAGGGCAGCGCCCGCACGCTCGAGCATGGCCAGGTGAAAGCTGACGATGTGGTGCCCCAGGGGCCCCTCGCCGGTGGAGACCAGGGCATCGCTTTGCACCAGGCGGCCCTCCTGCTCGGCTACCATGCCCAGCTCCTCGAGCACCTGCAGGGCGCGGCGGGCCTGGCGCGGGGTGATGCGCGGGCGCAGGCGGCGGGCGATCCAGCCCGGCTCGGCGCGGAAGTCCGGCAGCGTCACGAGCTCGCGGACGGCCGGGATGTACCACTTGCCGTGGTAGGCGGCGTGGGCCTCGTCCAGGCGGAAGACCTCGCGGTAGCGGCGGTAGCGCTTGAGCCGCTGCTGGCAGCGCTGGCGATCGTCGGGGCCTGTGGCCTGGTTGAAGGCCACCAGGTCGCAGAAATAGTCGGCCGCCTCGGCGCGCAGACCACAGGCCGCTGCGAAGCGCCCGGCCATCTCGGGACTCAGGTTGCGCGCGCCCTCGCTGACCAACTTCAGGTAGTTGGGCGAGCTGAGGCCAGCATCCCGGGCGAAGCGGCGGTAGGAGTAGCCGTATTCTGAGGCTTTGCGCGCTGCAAAGTAATCTACCAGGAACTTGCGGTAGTTCCGGTAGTCGAAGACATCGGGCAAATCGGGCTTTGACACGTTATAAACTTGGCATTCGGCGAAGGCCCGCGCCAGGGATGGCCGCAGATTTTCGTATACTGAAGGAATACGAAATTTCGGCATTTGACATAGACTGTATCATTCATACGATACAGTTTATGTCGCTCACGCTGCAGCTCGATCCCAATGCCGACGCCCCGGCCTACCGCCAGCTGGCCGACCAGCTGCACTTCGCCATCAACCTGGGCCAGCTGGCGCCCGGACAGCGGCTGCCGAGCCTGCGCAAGCTGGCAAAGAGCCAGGGCCTGGCCATCAACACGGTGGCCCACGCCTATCGCAAGCTCGAGGCCCGCGGCCTGATCGAAGCCATCGATCGCAGCGGCTACCGCGTCTGCGCCCGCGCGCCCGAAGACCGCTACGCCCGCCGCGGCGTCTCCTCCGAAAAGAGCCAGGTCCACGCCGCCATCGACAAGCACGACCGGGGCCTGTTTCCCGGCGCCTTCTGCAAGGTCACCGAGGACTACCTGGGCGGCGACCCCGCGCGCTGCAATGTGCTGCATGCCGACGGCGCCGGCACCAAGGCCCTGGTCGCCTACCTGCGCTACCGGGAGCACGGCGATGCCAGCGTCTTCCGCGGCATCGCCCAGGACTCGGTGGTGATGAACCTGGACGACCTGCTGTGCGTGGGCGTCAGCGGCCGCGTGGTGGTCTCCAGCACCATCAATCGCCACGCCGGGCGCGTCGGCGCCGAGGTGCTCGAGGCCCTGATCGACGGCACCGAGGCCTATTTGGCCGAGCTGCGCGCGCAGGGCGTGGAGATCTACAGCGGCGGCGGCGAGACCGCGGACGTGGGCGATCTGACGCCCACGCTGGTCGTGGACACCACGGCGGTGACGACCCTGGACAAGCGCGAGGTCATCGGCGGCGAGCGGCTGCGGCCGGGGCTGAGCATCGTGGGGCTGTCCTCGAGTGGCACGGCCCGCGGCGAGCGCGCGCCCAACAGCGGCATCGGCAGCAACGGCCTGACCAGCGCCCGCCACGATCTTTTGTGCGCCGACTACGGTGCGCGCTACCCGGAGACCCTCGATGCCTCCATGGACCCGGCCCTGTGCTACGCCGGTCCCTACCGTCTCGAGGACCCGCTGCCCGGCAGCTCGCTGAGCGTGGGTGAGGCGCTGTCGAGTCCAACGCGAAGTTATGCGCCGCTTTTGATGCGCCTTCTGCGCGAACATCGCCCGTGGGTTTCTGGCCTGGTGCATTGCTCCGGTGGTGGCCAGACCAAGTGCCTGCGCTTCGGGCGCCGCCTGCGCTTCGTCAAGGATCAGCTCTTCGAGCCGCCTCCCATCTTCGACGCCATCCAGCAGCACAGCGGCGCCTCGGCCCGCGAGATGTACCGCGTCTTCAACATGGGCCACCGCATGGAGATCTACTGCGCCGCCGCCCACGTGGACGCCATCTGCGCGCTGGCCGCCGAGTACGGCATCGACGCCCGGCAGGTAGGCCACACCGAGACCAGCTCGGGCCGGGACAACGAGCTGTTGCTCTACGCCAAAGACCAGTGCTTGACTTATGGTTTATGACCCTCGGGCGGGCGCCAGAAGGTCAGAAAATAGTTCTGCTTCAGGAAGTCCTCTTCGCCCAACAGCTCGAAGCCCGCGCCCAGGATCTCCTCGATCACCGTCTCCTTGGGCGCGCGCACGTGCAGCAGCATGGACTTCTTGGTCACGCCCTCGATGCGCTCGAAGTCCACCACCACCAGGCGGCCGCCCGGGCGCAGCGCTTCGAGCACCGAAGTCATGTAGCTGTGGGGGTATTCGATGTGGTGGTAGACGTTGCACAAAAAGGCCAGGTCGAGCGAGGCCGGTGAAAGCCCCGTGCGCCGCTCTTCGCCGAGCACGGTGGTGACCTGCGTGGCGCCGGCCTTCTGCGCCCGCATGGCCACCCGCTCGAGAAACGCGGGCACGATGTCGACGGCGTAGACCTGGCCCTCGGGCCCCACCGCGCGCGCCAGCGGCACCGTGAAAAGCCCCGTGCCAGCGCCGATGTCGCCCACCGCCATGCCGCGGGCGAGCCCCAGAGCCGCCACGATGGCATCGCGGTGCCGGAAAACCTCGCGGCTTTCGCCCTCGAAGACCTCGGTCCAGGTCCGGGCGGCCCCCGGCTCGAAGTACTTGGCGTTGACGCCGGGGCGAACGCTCTGTTCCGGCACGGCGCCGTCTGTGGCGCTCGCGGCCTCGCTCGCAGCGGTGGCACCGATACTTGGCGTGGCGCTCTGCCGCCCCGTGGCCGGCACCTCGGGGCGCGCGGAGCTGCCGGCGCAGCCCACGGCGCACCCAAGCAGCAAGCCCAACAGCGATCGCGCTAGATGTGCTCGGCGGGAGTGCTGAGCCGATGATCGGGGTCGATACGATGCCAGATGCAAGGACGGCCTCCGCCGCAATACTCCGTGTATTTCAAGGGGACCGGACGCCGCGGCTGGCGCCGTAGCGGACCCGAGAGCGGATCATGACTCCCGCCGAGCACATCTAGATGTGCTCGGCGGGAGTGCTGAGCCGATGATCGGGGTCGATACGATGCCAGATGCAAGGACGGCCTCCGCCGCAATACTCCGTGTATTTCAAGGGGGCCGGACGCCGCAGCTGGCGCCGTAGCGGTCCCGAGAGCGGATCATGACTCCCGCCGAGCACATCTAGCCCCATGGGCGGACAACATAGGCCCTGCACGCCCAGGGGCCAGTCCCTATCTCGCGCCGCCAAGCGCCCCGATCGGGTACCGCGCCGCTGCCCTCCGGGTCGCGCCGCTCGCTCTTTTTTTCCGGCCTTGGCCAGCCCCGCACGCGTCCGATCGGCTACACTCGCGCCCGCGGCGCCCCCCTGGCACCGCCTGCTGCCGGCCCGGCCGGACCCGAGGAGTAGGATGCAGAATTTCAAGGGCAAGATCGCCGTCATCACCGGAGCCGGTACCGGCATGGGCCGCGAGCTGGCGCTGCAGCTGGCCAGCGAGGGCTGCCACGTGGCCTTTTGCGATGTGGCCCCGGAAGCCCTGGCCAAGACCGAGGCCGCCTGCAAAGAGGCCGCGCCCGAGGGCACCCGCGTCAGCGGCCACCTGTGCGACGTCTCGAACGAAGACGCGGTGCGCGCCTTTCGCGACGCGGTCGCCGAGGCCCACCAAAGCGATCACATTCACCTCCTGTTCAACAACGCCGGCATCGGCGGCACCATCAGCTTCGTGGCCGGCGATCGGGCCGACTGGGAGCGCACCTTCAACGTCTGCTGGTTCGGCGTGTACTACTGCGCGCGCGCCTTTTTGCCCATGCTGATCGCGAGCGACGGCGGCGTCATCGTCAACACCAGCAGCGTCAACGGCTTTTGGGCGAGCCTGGGGCCGACCATGCCCCACACCGCCTACAGCTCGGCCAAGTTTGCGGTCAAGGGTTTCACCGAGAGCTTGATCACCGACCTGCGCGTCAACGCCCCGCACGTCAAGGCCGCCCTGGTGATGCCGGGACACGTGGGCACCGACATCGCCCTCAACTCGCGCAAGCTCTTGCGCAAGGACGACGCGGACGCCGCCGAAGAAGCCGCGACCGCGCGCAAGCGCATGGCCCAGGCCGGCATGTCCGTCGACGGCCTGAGCGACGAGCAGATCCTCGCGGCCATCGAGAAGCGCCTGACCGACTTCCGCGATCGCGCGCCCCTGAGCGCGGCGGGCGCGGCGACCATCATCCTAGACGGCGTGCGCGAAGGGCGCTGGCGCATCCTGGTCGGCGAAGACGCCAAGATGCTCGACAGCCGAGTCCGCGAAAATCCCGAGGGCGCCTACGAAGCGGACTTCTTCGGTGCCGCAGCAGCGCGCCCGCAGCGGCGCTGAAGGGCCCGCCTCGGCCCGCCACCTTCCCGATGAGCACGCGCGCGACCCAGCCGGCGAGAGCAACCGCGTGGGGGCTGCTACCGTGCCTGCTCGGTCTTTTCGTCGCCGCTGGCGGGGCCCGCGCCGACGGGCCACTGGGCCCCAACGGCGCGCCCATCGAAACCAGCAGTTACTCCATCGATCTGGGTGCCGGTCCCATCCTGGCCGGCTCGCGCCCGACGGGCCTGGGCGGCGCCTACGTGGCGATCGCCGAGGAGGTCGACGGAAATCAGCAAAACCCGGCCGCACCTGCCGTGCGTCCAGCCTATTCGCTGACCCATTTCGACTTCTCGCTGGGCCTGGGCGTCACCTTCTCCTCCACCGTCACCGACAACGACTTCTTCAACACCGGCGCCGACCGCACGGTGATCACCAATCATCCCGACGACGCCGTCTTCGCCGCACCCGCTCTCAACTTGCAGTGGGGAACCTTCGGCATCGGACTGTCGGTCGAAGCCCAGACCTACGCCCTCGACCCCACCGGCGCTGGCCGCGAACCCAGCGACGACGATCGCCTGGAGGCCACCATTGGCCGCCTGCGGCTGCAAACCGCCAAAGGCTTCTACGACGGGCAGTTGATCGCCGGCGTTGGTGCCGGTCCCGTGGCCATGAGCATCACCAGGCAGCGCACGCGGCAGGAAGCGTTCGTGGACGAAACCTTCGCCAACGAAGCCATTCTCGACAGCGGCGGCCTCAGCTTCGAACTCGGTGCCCTGTGGCGGCCCATCGGGCTGCCGATTCGCGCCGGCGCCGCGGTGCAGACCGGCGTGCGCACCGAGATCTCGGCCGGTGACCACACCCAGAATAACGGCGACGTCGTCATCGATCCCGAGGGCGCAAATCCGATCTTCCTGCCGCGCTCGGTGGCGTTACCCTGGCGTCTGGGGCTCGGATTCGCGTTTCAAGCCGGACCGCGACCCTTGAACCCGCGCTGGATCGACCCATCGAATGCGATGGCGCCGGCGCGCCGGAGCATCGACATCCGCTGGCAGCGCGAGCGCCTGGACCTGCAGCGGCGCATCGAGCAGGCCGATGCCGCAGGCGACGGGAGCCGCGCCGAAGCCTTTCGTGCCGAGCTGACCCGCGCGAAGGCCCATCACGGCGCCGAGATCGAGGCGCTGGAGGAACGCACCGCGCGCAAGCTGAAGGAACGCTATCACTCGATGCCTCGCGAATACCTGCTGGTCAGTGGCTCGCTGGAGCTCACCAGCGGGGTGGAAAACGCCGTCGGCGTCGAGTCCTTCTTGCAGGGCGTGGTCAACCGCTCGGGAAGGCGGCCGGTGCTTTCGCCGCGGGTGGGCGTCGAGACCGAAGTGCTACCCGGCTACATCAAGCTGCGGGCCGGAAGCTACCTGGAGGGCAGTCGCTTTCAGCGCGGCAGTGCGCGCCTGCACGGCACCCTCGGCTTTGACATCAGGGTGCTCGATTGGAGCGTCTTCGGCCTCTGGGACGACGACCGCAGCTGGCGGTTGGGAGGCGTCATCGACACCGCACCGCGCTATTTTGCCTGGGGTGTCTCCGCCGGTGGCTGGTACTGACCGCGGCCCCAAGAGCAGCACCCGCGCCCAGGAAGTCTCGTAGTCGTATGCGTCGTCGAAGTCGATCGACAACGGCTTGTTCCCTACCGCATCAGGGGTAAAAGCAACCATGCGCACATTTCACCGGCGAGTCGCCATGGTCACCGGCGGAGCCTCCGGCATCGGGCGAGCGCTATGCCTGGCCCTGCATCAGCAGGGAGCCAAGCTGGCCATCTGCGACATCGACAGCGCCGGCGCCCGAGCCCTGGCGGACGAACTCAGCCCCGACGGCAGCCAAGCGGTCGCCTACTGCCTCGACGTGCGCGATTCACAGGCCGTGCGCCTGGCCGTGGAGGCGATCGCAGCGCGCTTTGGACGCATCGACCTGCTCTTCAACAACGCCGGCATCGCGGTGGGCGGCGAGTTTCAAAACCTCGAGCCCGAGAGCGTGCAGCGCATCTACGACGTCAACCTGTTGGGCGCCACCCACGTCATGCACGCCGCGTACCTTCAGATGCTGACTCAACGTGAAGGTCATATCGTCAACATCGCCTCCATGTATGGCCTGGTCCCCGGCATCCTGCAGTCGGTCTACGCCGCAACCAAACACGGCCTGACCGCGCTCACGCTCTCGGTGGCGCCCGAAGCCCGCGATCGCGGCGTGCGCTTGACCCTCGTATGCCCCGGCTACATCGACACCGCCCTCTTCGAGTCGGGCAGTTACGGTGGCAGCCTCACCGCCGCCGAGGCCCTCGAGCGCATTCCCTTCCGCCGCATCGACGCCCAAAGCGCCGCCGCGCGCATCCTGCGAGGTGTGCAAAAACAGCGTCTGATCGTGGTCTTTCCCGCCTACGTGCGCGCCCTGTGGTGGCTAGAGCGTCTGAGCCCGCGCCTGTTGGCCGCAATTTACACTGTGATCCTACGCGCACAGCGCAAGCGCTTTGGCGACGGCTCGACTTCCAGCGGGGCATAGGGGGAGGAATCCGCATCCATGATCGGGTATGCTCCCGGCCCGTGCCCGCCCTCGCCTGCAAAAACCGCCACCGCCGGCTGCCCGCGGCCTGCGGCTTGCTAATGATGGCCTGTGCCGCCGGAGCGCCGGGTATCTCGGAGCAACCCGGTAACGGAGCGCCGCCGTTTCTCACCATGATGGACGCCGGAACCACGCCGGCCGCCCCGGACGCAAGCTCCAGGACCGACACCTCCCAGCAGCCACCCTCGTCGCAGCCCGCCGCCGGCTCCACGGGCGGCGGTGGCAGTGCCGGAGGCGGCAGCAACACCACCGCCGACGCCTCCACAGCGAGCGGTAGCGGCGACTGCACCAACGGCAACAAGGACGGCTTCGAGACCGACACCGACTGCGGTGGTCCCGGCTGCGATCCCTGCCCCTACGGCGACACTTGCCTGGTCGACACCGACTGCGTCACCGACGGCGTCTGCATGCTCGGCCTGTGCACCTGCACCAAAGACAGCGACGGCGACGGCGTCAGCGACTGCGACGACGAGTGCCCGGAGGACCCGGCGCGCACAACCCTCGGCACCTGCGGCTGCGTGGGCGAGCCCGACCCGGCACCGGCCACCACCGACTGCGACTACGGCATCTGCCCGGGGGCCACCAAGTGCGACGGGCTCGGATCGTGCGGTGCCCTCAACGACTGCATCCCCCCCAGCACCGGGGGCTGCGGCGAGGGCGTGCTGGCCGCCGGCACGGTATTCTTCGTCTGCTCGGACATCCGCAGCTGGAACGAAGCGCGCACGATCTGCACCGACGCCGGCTACGACTTGATCAGCATCGACAGCGCCGCGCTCAACGACGCCGTCCAGGCCGCCATCGGCGCCAACAGCTGGATCGGCGCCAGCGACTCCGCCAGCGAAAATCGCTGGGTCTGGCCCGACGGCACCCAGTTTTCCAACGACAGCACGCCCCTGGCCGGCTTCTACGCCAACTGGGCCAGCGGTGAACCCAACAACGACGGTGGCCTACTGCGCGACCAGAACTGCGGCAGCATCTACCTGGCCGACGGCACCTGGGACGACCTGGACTGCGGCGACGACCTGCCCTTCGTCTGCGGCGGACCGTAACCCCGGCGAGTGGCCGCGCGGCGCGGCGCGGCGCCCCATTGGTGGGATGGGTGCACGTTTGCGCAATGCCGTGCTCCACTTGGCGACCCGAGGAGCGATCCATGCCAACGCCCCATCTCATCCTTCTGCTCGGACTCACCACCGTGCTCGCCTTGGCTTGCGGCAACAGCGACGACGAAGCGGCCTGCCCGTCAGCCGCCTGCGGAGCCCCCGCGACGACCGACGACTCGACGCAGACGGGCTCGAATCCGATGCCCGCGGGCGACGCCACGGCGCAGACCGATGACGCAGCCGCCAGCGGCAGCGAAGCGGCGGGCGCAGCCGGCGGCGGCGCAAGCGACGGGGCGGCAGCCGCACAGGCGGGTGCCGGCGGCGGGCTGGCCGACATGGCCGCCGACACCCACACCGATCCCGCAGGCACCGGAAACGCCGCTGCCCCCGCCGGCTGCGACGGCATCGAGCCCACCATCCACAACATCACGCCCGACGAGCTCGATCAGATGCTCGCGAGCAAAGACTTCGTGTTGATCAACGTGCACATCCCCTACGCTGGCGAGATCCCCGGCACCGACGTGCACATCCCCTTCACCGACATCGCCGACCTCGAAGTCCGCCTCGGGAGCGACCACGCGACAAAGGCCGTGCTCTACTGCCGCAGCGGCTCCATGAGCCTGGCAGCCGCCACCGACCTGGTGGGCCTGGGCTATTGCCAGATTTACGATCTGCCCGGCGGTATGAACGGCTGGA
The DNA here is from genome assembly GCA_029880325.1 of Myxococcales bacterium. Taxonomy (GTDB): domain Bacteria; phylum Myxococcota_A; class Polyangia; order Polyangiales; family JAFGIB01; genus JAOUOP01. The sequence continues at coordinate 63,442 of JAOUOP010000025.1, forward strand.
CGGCTGCGGGCTTCACGCTGTCGCAGTAGACCGCCTCAGCGCCCCATCAACTGTCGCGCAAAGTCGCCCAGGCGCAGCACCGACGGGATGCCATCGTCGGACTGAAACGTCAGGGTCTTGGCGAAGCCCACCTTGTCGGCGACGTTGTAGGCCACGTAGGCGCGGCCGGCGGGGCTGCCCAGGAGCTGATTGACGCGGGCCTCGTAGGCGCCGCGCAGGGTGGCGACTTTGGCCTGGCCCTCGGCCGTGAGGCGATTGGAGATGGAATCGGCTTCGGCCACCACGCGCTGGGTGTACTCGGTGGTCTCGGCCTGGACGTTCTTGATGCCCAAGAGGTGCGCCTCGGTGATGCGGTCGCGCCCGACGCTGAAGACGTCGCTGGCCTGCTGCTCCAGGGCGTCGCGCTCGGTGGCGTCCAGGGTGCCGAGCTTGGCCCGGGCCGCCCCCGGCGTGCGATCGACGCCGGTGTCGATGAAGCCGACCTGGTAGGCGCGGTCGAGGTTGGCGATGCGCTGGGCCCAGTCCTGCTCCTTGGCCGAGATCATGGCGTTGGTCTGCTGCTCGAAGTTGTCCAGGTCCTGCTGCTTTTCCGCCACCGCGCGCTTGGCCCCGTCGAGCAGCTTTTGCTGTTCGTTGAACTGGATCTTCGCCAGCTGGGTCTCGTACTCGCTGCGAAAATAGGTGGCCCGCACCAGCACCGTGCGCGCTTCGAGATGGTAGGGGGCGAGCTTTTTGTTGAGCGTCTTCAGGGCCTGGTTGGCGACCTCCAGACGACGATCGGTGTGGTAGAAGTCCTCCGAGCGCAGCTGCGCCAAGTTCTCGCGCAGCACGCTGGTGGCGGTCTCCTCGGCGAAGCGCTGGAAGCGATAGATTCCCGGGCCGGCGGGCAGATGGTTGCCCGCGTCCATCACCTTCCAGGCCTGGCCGGGCTTGATGCGGTAGGGGATCGAGACGTCCACCTGGACGGTGTTGTTGTCCTTGGTGCGGATGCTGAAGACGTCCTGCTGGGTGTAACGGATCTGCAGGTAGTTGCTTGGCAGCCGCCACACCCGATGCAGACCCGAAACCTCCAGGTGAAAACCGGGCTTGAGGTCCTGCTTGTGCAGGCCGAAGGCGTTGTTGTAGCGCACGCCGACGGTGCCGGCCTCGACCTCGGTGAGCAGACAGGCCCGTGCCATGAGCACGCAGCCCAGGGCGATCACATAGATGCGGCTGTAGCGCACCAACCTCTCGCGTTTGGCGTCGGTCATCGGGCCCTCGCATCTTCGTAGCGTACGCGCGACGGCGTGGCGTCGTCGGCGTAGGGTTTGATCTCGATGGTGATGCCTTCGAGGCGCTGCCCCAGACGTTCCATCACGCGTTCCACCGGCTGGCTGCGAAAGGCGTCGATCTCGGCCTTGCGCGCCAGGTACTTGGCGTCGAGCTCGAGCGCCAGCTGCTGGGCGCGGGCGCTGGCGGCGCTGAGCGCGGCCTGGCCCTCGGCGATCTTGCCGATGCGGTAGGTGTCGGACTCGCGCCGGGCCTCCGAGAGCTCGGCCACGGCGCGCGCCAGGTCTGACTCCAGGTTGGCGCGTCGCTCCTGGATGATGCGGTTTTGCGCCTGGTCGACCTCGGCGATCAGGCGTTCGCGCTCGGTCTGGGCGCGATCGATGTTGGAGCGGATCACCTGCTGCTCATTGCCCAAGCGGTTGCGCTCCTCGATGGCGTGCTCGTAGGCCTCGTTGAACTGGGGCCGCGGCGTGACCAGCTGGGTGACCACGATGCCGTGGGGACCGAGCACTTCGTTGAGACGGTCCTTGGCGCGGTTGGTGGCCTGGGCGTAGGTGGTGGGGTCGGAGACGGCGATGGTGGACTCGCGGCCGAACTCGTCCCGCAGGATCGAGCGCACGTAGGGCTTGAGCCAGCGCCGGTAGCCATTGTCGGGTCCGGCATCGCGCACGGCCGTAACCGCTTCGTCGCCCTTGAGCTGGAAGATGATGGTGGTGTCCTCGAAGTGAAAATTCGAGCCGTCGCTGGCGCGTACCGTCAGCTTGCGCACGTGCAGGTCGTCCTGATCGTCGTCGCCCTTCATGGAGAAGGTCTGGGGCGCGGCATCGAGCTTGTAGATGGCGTGCAACAGCGGAATGCGCGTGGTCCAACCCGGAGTCGTGATCGCGGTTTCAGCGCTGGTGATGTTGTTGATGCGCACCGCCGCTTCGCCCGGCTCGATGTCGACCACGGAATAGGCCAAGAGCATCAGGGTCGCCATGGCGGCGGCCACGACCCAAAGCCAGGGGCGGGCGCTTTCGGGCAGCTTGGGAGCTTTCACGACGATCCTTCCTTGGTCTGCCCGGTATCGAGGCGCTCGGGCAGGTCGGGCACCTCGATGCCCTCGCGCTCACAGTCGACGCGGATCTTGGTTATCAGCTGGCGGTACTCTTCCTGGGTGAACAGCCCCGCCTCGATGCCGGCCCTGAGCGCCCGAATCTCCGCCTGAATGCGCTTGGCTTCCTTGCCGTGCGCGTTTGCGCGCAGGGCCCGGGTGATGCCGTAGGCCACTCCGAAGAGCACCGCCGCGAGCAGCACGAGCCTGACGAGCAAACCAGTCATATCCCTGTCCCCGACAACGCGCCGCGCCGGACGATGGGCCATGGTCCGGGCCGCAGCCGCTCAGGCGCAAGAAAACGACAAGCCGGTTCGCATCCCCAAATGGCCGTTTTCGAGTTTACAGACCGGCGCCCGGAACAGGGCGAAGCGGCGCGACCCGCGGAAAGGGGGACCCGTCGCGGCTTTGCTGCGACGGGGGAAAGGGCGCGCACCCTTTCCGGGATGGCAACAAGCTACGGACGCGCGTGCCGATATCGATCCACGGCCACCGCCACGATGATGATGGCGCCCACCAGGATCTCCTGCACGTAGTTGGGCACCCCCGTCAGCGTGCAGCCATTGGCCAAGACCGCCATCAGGAATGCACCCAGGAGCGATCCCAGCACCCCGCCGCTGCCGCCCGCAAGGCTGCCGCCGCCGATCACCACCGCCGCGATCACGTCCAGCTCCTTGCCCAGGGCCGTGGTGGGATCACCCACGGTCAAGCGCGCGAATTGCAGCGCCCCGGCCAGGCCCGCAAAGAGCCCGGCCAGCGTGTAGATCACGAGCTTCCGGCGCTCGACCGGCACTCCGCACAGCCGCGCGGTGCTTTCGTTGCTGCCGATGGCGTAGGTGTGGACGCCAAAGACCGTGCGCGAGAGCAGCATGGCGCTCAGCGCCGCCAGCACCAGCAGCGCCCAGACGCCCGGCGAGAGCAGGAGCCACGACGGCTCCGGCAGCTTCGCCATCAGGCTGCCGAGGCCTGCCGCCGGCGCGTTGACCTTTTGCTCGTCGGCCAGGTACTTGGCCAGGCCGCGCGCGATGCCCATGGTGCCCAGGGTGACGATGAAGGGCACGATGCGGGCGCGCGTGATCAAAAGGCCGTTGCACAGCCCCACCGCCGCCCCCGCAAGCAGCGCCGACAGCAGCGCCAGGAGCGGTCCGTGACCGTCGCGCAGCAAAAGCGCCGTCACCACCGAGGACAGCGCGATGGTCGAGCCCACCGAGAGATCGATGCCGCCGCTGATGATCACGAAGGTCATGCCCAGCGCCCCGAGGCCCACGATCACGGTTTGGGTCGCCACGGTGCGCAGGTTGTAGCTGGAGAGAAAGCGGTCGGGCAGCAGCACGGCGAAGAGCCCCATCACCAGCAGCAAGGCCAAAAAGGGCCCCAGCCACTGCATCAGTCGCCGCAAGAGCGCCCGCTGCCGCTCGCTGTTGGACTCAGCCATGGGCCCGTATCTCCGGGATCGCCACGCCCGAGCTGGACGCTGCCATCAGGCTCGCTTCATCCCACTGCGCCCGAGGACGCGCCTCACCGAGCTGACCGCGGTGCATGACGGCGATGCGGTCGCAGATTCCGAGCAACTCCGGCAAGTAGCTGCTGACCATCAAAATCGCCTTGCCCTGGGACGAAAGCTCCAGGATCAGACGGTAGATCTCGGCCTTGCTGCCCACGTCCACGCCGCGCGTGGGCTCGTCGAGCAGCAGCAGCTCGGCGTCCTGGTGGAGCAAACGGGCGAGCGCAACTTTCTGTTGATTGCCACCCGAGAGCGTGCCGACGCTGGCCCAGGGGTCGCCTGCGCGCACCTGCAGGGCCTCGATCCAGCGCTCGGCCAACTGCCGCTGGCGTCCGCGGTCGAGCAGCAGACCACGGCGGGCTGGCTCGAGTCGACTGAGGGTGAGGTTTTCGACGATCGAACGCCCCAGCAGGAGCCCCTCTTCCTTGCGCTTCTCCGACAGCAGCCCCACGCCCTGCGACAGCCGCACCCAGGGGGGCTTGCCCCGGTCGCGCACGCCCGCGATGGCGATTTCGCCCGCGCGCACGGCATCGAGGCCGAAGAGCGCACGCAAAAGTTCGCTGCGGCCGGCCCCCACCAGACCCGCGATGCCCAGGATTTCCCCGCGCCTCAAGCCCAAGCTCGCGTTCTGGGGCAGGCGCTCACCGCTCAGCGCCCTGAGCTCCAGCGCAACCTCACCGGCCTCATGCGGCAGCGACGGATAGGCCTCCTGTAGGCGCCGGCCCACCATCGCCTCGATCAGGCTGTCGTTGTCATGTTCGGCCACGGCGCCGGTCACCACCGTCGCCCCATCGCGCAGCACCGTGAAGCGCCCGGCCACGGCGCGTACTTCTTCGAGGAAATGTGTGATGTAGATTACACTTATGCCACGCTCGGCCAGGCGCCGTGTCAGCTCGAAAAGGCGGCGGCTGTCGTCGGCCGAAAGCGAGCTGGTGGGCTCGTCCATGACCACGATCTGCGCGTCGTGGGCCAGCGCCCGCGCCACCTCGATGAGCTGACGCGCACCGGGCCCCAGCTCCGCAACGCGGCGGTCGGGGTCGATCTCCGGGTGGCCGAGCGAGCCCAGCAGCTGGCGAACGTGCCGCCCCATGGCCTCGCGGCGCAGGAAGCCAGCACGCTGCCACTCAGCCCCCAACATCACGTTCTGCGCCACGCTGAGATCGGACGCCAGACTTAGCTCCTGGTAGATCATGGCCACGCCGCGCCTACGCGCCTGTAGCGTGCCGCGCGGCGCGTAGCCGTGCCCATCGAGCTCGAGCGTTCCGGCATCCGGTTCGAGCGCACCGCTGAGCACCTTCATCAGCGTGCTCTTGCCGGCGCCGTTTTCGCCCAGCAGCGCGTGGACCTCGCCGGGCGCGACGCTCAGATCCACGCCGGCCAGGGCGACGACACCGCCGAAGCGTTTGTGCACGCCGCGCATCCGAAGCCGCGGCGCAGGCGCCCGGTTCACTTCAGCCACTTGCCGAGATCGGGCGAGAGCAGCTGGACGATGGCCTCTTCTTTCATGTTCTCGTGGGTGGCCACACCGACGCCGGTGTCGATGCGTGCCTCGACGCTCTTGCCATCCAGAGCCGCCACCGCCGTTTTGACTCCGAGTTCACCCATGGCGAAGGGGTTTTGGAGCACCAGGCCGTGGATTTGGTCCTCTTGCAGCGCCTGGACCAGCTTCTCGCTGCTGTCGAAGCCCACGAAGCGCACCTTGCCCGCAAGGCCCGCGTCCGACAGCGCCCGCAACATCCCGAAGGTGGTCGACTCGTTGGGACAGAAGACGCCGTCGATGTCACGATGTTTGACCAGGAGATTCTCGGCCGTCTTGTAGGCGCTCTCGGTGGTGGCTCCGCCGTATTGATTGCTGGAGACGACTTCGATGCCCGGATGCTTGGCCGCGAGCGCCTCGAGAAAGCCGGCCTCGCGCTTCATGGTGCTGGCCGAACCCTCCTGATAGCGCAGCACAAGGACCTTGCCCTTGCCCTCGAGCAGCGCCGACAGCCGCTCGGCCGCAGCCGCGCCACCGGCGTGGTTGTCGGTGGCCACGAAGCTCTTGCGCCCCTCCCACTGCAGGTCCGAGTCGATGATCACCACCGGGATGTTCTGACCCGCAGCGTCCTTGGCTGGGGGCACCAGGGCCCGATCGTCGAGGGGCGCGAGCACGATGGCGTCGACGCCGCCGGCGATGAAGCCCTCGACCACCTTGATCTGCTCGTCGCGGTCGTCCTCGCGCACCGGCCCCTTCCAGATGATCTCGACGCCCAGCTCGGCGCCGGCCTTGTTGGCCCCGGCGTGCACCGACTTCCAGAACTCGTGGGTGGTGCCCTTGGGGATGACGGCGATGCGGCGCTTCTTTTCGGGCGCTTCGGCCGCTGCATTGGGATCGCCGGGTTCGGCGGCAGCACCCGGCTCGGGGCTGGGCGACGCCGGGCTCTGGCCGCAGGCGGCGCATACGTAGAGCGCGCAGCCCAGGGTCGCGCGCAGCAAGCTCAGTCGGCTCATTCGCAATCGCCTCCGGTGGGTGTACGATGGTCGGCCGAACCGTAACGCAAAACGTCGACAACGGGGTCCGCCATGACGCAGAAAATCGCCCTCTTCTGGCCCGGTGACGGCCGCCCCAGGCCGAACGAACTGGCCACGCCCAGCATCGAAGCCGCGACACAGCAGCTGGAGCGCGCGCTGGGCAAGCTGGGCCGCAGGAGCTACCGCGTGGAGGGCTTTCTTTCCAAGCCCCACCACGCCATCGAAAAGCTTGGGCCCATCGACGATCCGATGATCGGCGTGTGCGTGCACTGGTTCTATGGGCCGCACACCACCGACGGCGTGGTGGGCAAGGAAAACCCGCTCTTGCTGGCGAGCAACTTCTCCGGCGAGTGGCCGGGGCTGGTGGGTCTACTCAATACCGGCGCCTGCCTCGAGACCGTCGGTCGCAAACACTCGCGCATCTGGACCGACGCCGAAGACTTCAGCGCCGACGATGAGTTCATGGAGCGCCTCGACGCCTGGTGCTCCAGCGGCCGCATCGACTACGCCGAACACGACATCCGCTACCACGCCTCGATCTCGCCCGAAGCCGCGGCGCGTGCAACGCGCGTGGCCGACGGCTTTCGCAAACGCCGGGCGCTGATCATGATGCTCGGCGACACCTCCATGGGCATGATCAACGGCTACTTCGGCCCGCGCCTGCTCAACAAGCACGGCTTCACCGAGCACAAGGTCGACCAGGCCTGGATCATCGACCGCGGCAGGGGCATCGCCGACGGGCGCCTCGACGACGCCTTGCGCTTCGTGCAGGACAGGGGCGTCACCTTCCACTGGGGCGAAAAAGACGCCGAGGACTTCGACGCCAACGCCACCCGCGAACAGCTGCGCGACTACCTGGCCGTCATCGATCTGGCCGATGAGTTCAAGGCCGACTGCATCGGCTGGCAGTACCAGCTGGGCCTTTTGCCCCTGCGTCCGCCGTCGGACTTTGCCGAGGGCTTGCTCAACTCAGCCTGCCGGCCCGAAGGCGACGGCGACACCATCGCCTGCGCCACCGAGGCCGACCAGGGCAACGCCGTGCCGATGGAGATGCTCAAACGCCTGCTCGAGGACAAGGGTCTGCACCAGGCGGTGATGTTCCATGACGTGCGCTGGGGCGCCGAGTACGAAGGGCGCTTCCTGTGGGTGCTTCTCAACTCGGGGTCAGCAGGCGCCTACGCCTTCAACCACGACCCCAGCACCTTGAAGGGCGTGCACAGCTACCGCCAGGCCAAGGAATACTTCCCCGTGCCCGGCGGCACCTTCGCCGGCGAGAGCCTGCCGGGCCAGGTCACCTGGGCCCGCGCCTACATCAGAAACGAGCGCCTGTGCATGGACGTGGGTCGCGGCGAGGTGGTGCAGCTGCCCGAAGAGGTGCGCGAGAGCTGGTGGCAGGGCACCACGCGCCAGTGGCCCTTCATGGCCGCAGATCTAGGCATCGGACGCGACACCCTGATGGCCCACTACCTGAGCAATCACGTGGCGGTGGCCTACGGCGACGTCTTCGAGGAGATGGTGGCGCTGTCGCAGGAGCTGGGCTTCTCCGTTCGCATCCTCTCGGCACAGGCCTGAGCCACCATGGCCGAACGCATTTACCTGGGAGTTGACGTCGGCACCGGCAGCGCCCGGGCCGGCCTCTACGATGCAAATGGCAGGGGCCTGGGCGTCGGCGTCGAGCCCTTCGAGATCTTCCGGCCGCGTCCGGACCACGTGGAGCAGTCGAGCGACGACATCTGGCGGGCCTGTGGCGTGGCGATTCGCGCGGCACTCGCCCAGGCCGGGATGCCGCCCGAAGCGGTCGCCGGCATCGGCTTCGACGCCACCTGCTCGCTGGTCCTGCTCGACGCCGAAGATCGGCCCGTGGCGGTCAACGCAGACGGCGTCGACAGCCGCAACATCATCGTCTGGATGGACCACCGTGCGCTGGCCCAGACCGCGCGCATCAACGCCACCGGCCATCGCGTGCTGCGCTACGTGGGCGGCACCATCTCGCCCGAAATGCAGACGCCCAAGCTGCTGTGGTTGAAAGAAGAGCTGCCCACGAACTTCGGCCGTGCGGCGCGCTTTTTCGATCTGCCCGACTTCCTGACCTACCGCGCCACCGGCATCGACACCCGCTCGCTGTGCTCCACCACCTGCAAGTGGACCCACCTGGCCCACGAAGCCGGCGACGGCGGCTGCGGCTGGGATACGAGCTACTTCCAGCAGCTGGGCCTGGGCGAACTTTGCCAGGACGGCTTTGTCCGCATCGGCAAAAACGTCAGGCCCATGGGCGAGCGCGTCGGCGGCCTCACCGAGCTGGCGGCAGCCGAGCTGGGGCTGGTCGCGGGCACGGCCGTGGGTGTTTCCATCATCGACGCCCACGCCGGGGGGCTGGGCATGTTGGGGGCGGTCATCGACGGCCAGGCGCCTGACGCCGCGGCCATGGAGCGACGGCTGGCGCTGATCGGCGGCACCTCCAGCTGCCACATGGCCTGCTCCCTGGAAGCGCACTACCCGGAGGGCATCTGGGGTCCCTACTTCTCGGCCATGATCCCGGGGCTGTGGCTGACCGAGGGCGGCCAGTCGGCCACGGGCGCGCTGATCGACCACGTCATCGACAGCCACCGGCGTGGCGCCGAGCTGCGCCGGCGGGCGCGCGAGCAAGATACAACCGCCTACGCCCTACTCAACGCGCGGTTGGATGCGTTGGCAGGCGAACGCGCCTTCGTCGCCGAGCTAACCGAGCAGCTACACGTGCTGCCCTATTTCCATGGCAACCGCAGCCCGCGTGCCGACGCCACCCTGCGCGGCATGGTCAGCGGCCTGCGCCTCGACGACAGCGTCGATTCACTGGCGCGGCTTTATCTGGCGACGATCCAGGCCATCGCCCACGGCACCCGCCACATCATCGACACCATGAACGGCGCGGGCTTTTCCATCGACACGCTCATCGCCTGTGGCGGCGACACCAAGAACCCGGTTTTCGTACGCGAGCACGCCGACATCAGCGGTTGCCGTATCGTACTGCCGCGGGAGCCCGAAGCGGTGTTGCTGGGCTCGGCCGTGCTCGGCGCCGTCGCCAGCGGGGACCAACGCTCGGTATTGTCGGCGATGGCGGCCATGAACGCCGCCGGCGCGTGCATCGAAGCGGCGGGCGGCGAGGTGGCGAGCTACCACGCACGCAAACACCACGTCTTCCACCGTATGTACGACGACCAGCGTGCCCATGCCGCGCTGATGGCCGCTGACGCCGATCAGAAGGGGTGAAACTTCGAGCCGTCGAAGTAGACGGCGAAGACCGAACCGCAGGCCGAGCCGGCGAAGCTCGGATCCTCGAGGGCCAGGAAGAGCTCGTCGGCGGCGTTTCCCCAGATCTTCTGGATCGCAGGCGAGCCGCCGTTGGCGCCGCAGGCCCACGAAGCCAGCGACTCGAAGCTGCCACCACTATAGCGCAGCAACTGGGTCGAGGTGTGCAGGTAGAGCACGCCGCCAGCACCCCACATTCCGCGGATGCCGTTATTGCAGCCATCCTGCTGCAGCGGCCAGCTCACGCGCTCCCAGCTGCTGCCATCGTAGTGCAAAAGCTCCCCGCCATCGGTGCCGGCCCATACGTCGTCGGCCGCGAAGCCCCAGATCGCGGTGAAGCTCTGCAGTGTGCGCGTGTCGTGCACCGTCCACTCACCTTGATAGGAAACGATGGTGCCCCTGGGACCGGCACCGTAGACGAGAGTGTCGTCGGCCCATAGCCGGCTGATGTCGTAGGGCACGGCGGTGGGCTCGGGTCCCCAGTAGCTGCCGTCCCAGCGGATCAGCTTGTCGTCCATGATGCCGTAGGCGCGGTCGGCGCTGACGCCGAAAAAGTCCGCCATCTGATCGACGCCGCTGATGCAGGTCTTGGTGGACCCGTCCAGGTGGGCCAGCGCGCAACTTCCGGCGCCGCCGAATGGGTCGGGGCCAGCGCTGAAGGATGACCACAGGACCAGCGGGCCTCCCGGCATACCGTCGATGGACGACTCCGTGAAGTCGATGAAACCGCCCTCGCTGAAGGTCTGGTGCCAGCCGCTGCCATCATTGAAGTAGACCGCGTGGGCGCTGCACCCTCCACCCTCACAACGGGTGGCACCGCTGGGATCGATCATGAAGGCACCGTCGCCATCATTGAAGCCGCCGACCAGAACGTACACCCCGCGCTCGTCGCTCCACAGATCGCGGGAGGTGACATAGGTGGTGCCCTCGGTGCAGAGCGTGCCCTGGCTGTCTTTCCAGCCATCCTCGCCCAGGCTGGCCTCGTCGAAGGGCGGCACCCAGGGGTCGGTGCGCGGCGGACTACCGGTGCCGGCTGTGCCGCCGCTGCCCGCGCCGCCGGGGACCGAATCCGAGCCGCCAGCGTCCGCCATGGTCGCCGGAGCGATCAGCTCACCGTTAGGTCCCATCACAAAGCCCCCCGCCGCCGGATCGTAGGGCAGGCCCGTCTCGGGATCGATGCCCGGCTCCCCATCAGACGCTCCCATGCCATCCTCAGCCTGGGCTTCGGGGCCAAGCCCCGCGCCGCCGTCGACGTCGGTACTCAGGACGCCCACGGTCTTGGAGCAGGCCACAAGGGGCATCGAAAACATGAACGCCAACAGTGAGATGGTGGCCGAACGACGGGCAGCGGTGCGCGACAAATCCATGCTCAATGGGGCCACCGCAACGCGCGAAGGGCTCACGCTCGCGCTGGCTTTTTCGCGTGCGCGGCCGCTCGTGCATTCTACAGCGAAAGTGCCATGCCCGCCTGCAGCCCCAACATCACCGCGTCGAGACCGGCGGCGCGGCGCCCATCGGCTTGCAGCTCGAGGCCGAGCAAGGTGTGGCCCAGCTCGAGCGAGGTCAGAAGCCATAGACTCGGACTCAAACGCACGGTCAGCTCACTGCGCAGGCAAAGGGCGGCGACCAGGGCCTTTTGGCTCTGGCCGGCCACGGTCGGGTCGCGGGGCGTACCCGAGCCCCAGCCCAGACCCGCGATCAACTGGGGGCCAAGGCGCAGCTGAAGGCTGCTACCCACCGCAGCCGACATGCCGACACGCCCGGCCAAGAGGCCCATCGACACCTCCCCCAGGGGATCGTCGGCCGAGCCCACCCCCAGCTCGGCGCCCAGGTCCAGGCGCGCGCCCTCGAAGAGCCAGCGCGACAGCGACAGCGCAGGGCCGAGCAGGGCGCCCCCGCGGGAGGGAAAGACGCGCGTGTTGAGCACGGCGGCAAGCTGATGGGAGCGGGCGTGCTGGCGGCGGGCCTGGGCGGCGGCTTCAAAAGCCACGGCGCGATCACGGGTGGGCGGGGGCTCGACGGCATCCGTTTTAGGCCGCAGCCTCTCTACCAGGCGCTGCCTGAGCGCCTCGGACAACTCGTAGTCAGCGGGCCGGTCGCGTTCCAGCAGCAGCTCGGCCCAACTGGCGCGCAAGAGCTCGACCACGGCGATCGCGAGGGCGCGCTCGCGGCTGTCGACGGCCACGTCGGTCAAGTCCAGCTCGCGTAGGGCGCGCTTGTGGGTCAGGGTGTCGAGCACCTGCAGCGCGATGCGATCGCCGCCGTCCTCGCAGTCGGGCAGCTCCACGACCACCGTGGCCAGCGGGGGCTCGGCGCCTGCCGTCACCGTCGCCGCTGCGGGCGCGGCCGGTTCCAGTTCGGCGCCGAGCACGGTCAGCTCGACCCGCAAAAGCGAGCGCAAGCGCACGCGGTCGTAGGGGACGCGAGCGCAGGACGCGTCGTGCAAGGCAACCCGTACGCGGGCCTCGGCCGGCGACTCGGCAGGTTCGTCAGGACGCCGCGCCACTGGCGCCCCGGGGTCCTGGGCGCTGGCGACCGTGGCCGACAGCAGGACCACCGCGAAAGCGAACGCGCGGACGTGCGGCAAGCGGTGCATCGGCGGAGCGCTACGGTAGCGCGGAAGCGGCCGCCGGCGCGAAATCCGGGAAGCTCGCGCGGGCGCGGCGCTCGGCGCGGGCGGCGGCCTCCGGCTCGCCGGCCTTGCGATGGGCCTCGACCAGGCGCAGGTGGCAAGCGCGGCGCAGGCTGCGCGGCAGGCCCAGCTCCAGGGCCAGCTCGAAGGAGCTGGCGGCGACGGCGGGTTGGGCCAGCTGATCGAGCTGTAGGCGGCCCAGGGTCATGGCGGCGAGGGCGGCCTGGGTCGAGCTGCGATGCCGCTGCACGATGCGCATCAGGGGCGGCACAGCCTCGGCGGGATGGCCCGACAGCCGCGCCACGTCGGCCAGGATCAAAAGCTCCTGCACCGACTCGCTGCGCAGGGTCAGGGCGCCGATGCCATCGGGGCCGAGCGAGCCGTAGGCGCGATCGTAGGCGCCGGCGGCGGCGGCGCGGCGCCAGGAGCCAGGCGCGGCGGCGGCGGGGTTTGCGGGCACAGCCTCGGGCGCTCGCACCTCCACCGCGTCGCCGGCCTCGAGCCGCCGCACGCCGTCTTGAAACGACGGGCTTCGGACCAACACGGCGCCGCGCTCGACCGCCACGCGCACCGCCCGCTCGCTGCGCTCGACCACGAAGCGGGTGCCCACCACCTCCACGCGCAGCAGGGGCGTCTCGATCGACCAGCGCCGAGGCCCTCCGGGACGCACGTCGAAGACCACGCGGCCGGCGCGCAGGGCGCTGACGAATTGGTGACCGCTGGACTCGAGGGCCTCGAGCTGGGCACCGGCCTCGAGCAGCAGCGCCGAGCCATCCGAAAGGAGCTCGCGGCGCGGCGGCGGGGCGGCCGTGTCCGACGCCGCAGTGGGACCGCGCAGGGTGCCGATGGGCCGGCCGTCGGCCAGGGTCAGCGGTGCCGGGGGGGCATCTTTGGGAGACGCGGTTGCAGCGGCGGCGGGCGTCGGAGGCACCGGACGCCCGGGGGCCTCGGCGCCCATGGACTCGGACTCGGACCCGGACGGCGATCGCGCGGAGGGAACGAGCACGGCAGCCGAGAGGGCCGCAGCGAGCACCCCCGTCGCCAGCCACGGCAGCGCGGCGCTCCTTCGCCCGCGGCGGCGGACCCGTGCGTCCTCGATGCGGCGCCAGATGCGCTGGCGTGAGGCCTCGTCGCTGGCCTCGCGCAGGGCGTTCCCCAGGGGGCGTTGCAGCTCAGCCATGGCGCCCTCCCGCGCGGCCCTCTTCGGCGCCGAGCGTCCCGGTGGCCTCGTCTGGCGGGACCTCTTGCGGAGCATCGGAAGCGTCGCGCAGCTGCGCGGCGACACGGGCCTGGGCGCGGCTCAAGCGCCGCTTGACGGTGGCCAGCGAGCAACCGCAGAGGGCCGCCACATCGGCCAAGGCGTACCCCTCCACGTGGCGCAGGATCCAGGCAAAGCGCTCGTCGGCGGGCAGCCGCTTCAGGCGCCGATCGAGGCCCAGCAGCTCGGCCTGGGCGTCGGGGGCGAGGCTCGGGCTGGCCAGCTGATACAGACCGGCATCATCGAGCCCGCGGTCCAGGCCCAGGCGCGCCAGCAGGCGCCGGCGGCGAAAGCGGCGGTGGGCCTGGCGCACAGCGATGCGCCGCACCCAGCTACCGAACGCCTCCGGCTGGCGCAGGCTCGCGAGTTCCTCCAGGGCGATCACGAAACTGTCCTGGACCACATCATCGGCCTCGTCGCTACGCCCCAGGAGGCGGAGCGCCACATTGCTCACCGAAGCCACGTGACGTCGGTAGAGGGCCTCCTCGGCCCAGCGGTCGCCGCCGAGGGCACGCGCCACCAGCTCGGCATCGCCCTGGGCCTCGGCCCGGGGCTGCAGCGGCCGCACGCTGGCCGGACGCCGGAGCGATCCCTGCTGCGCCGCGCGCGTGCCGGGGCCCTGGGACTGGGACCGGCTCACGGGTCACCTCCCGGGTCGGTGGGCTGCGAAAACGCTTCAATCGACGACAGCTGAGTTCGCACGCGCATGGTCAAAACGGCTGCGGGCACCTGCAGAAGGCAGGGAGCGCCACCCAGCGTAGGGCCCCGAAGCGCCACAAACGGCTCGCGCGCCGCCCCGGAAAGCATGCGGCCGGAGCCCGACCGCCGCCATGCGACCCCCCGAAAAGCTGCCAGGACGTTTTTTCCAGCCTGCGTCGGGTCGCCTGGGCTTCCCGCCCTGGCGCCCTTGCGGTACAGCCCTTTGACTCGCAGGGTGCTGACCGAATGAGCAAAAAGCTTTCGACACGCACGAAGTTCGCCTATGGCATCGGCCAGGTGGGCGAGCAGGTGAAGACCCGGGGCTTCGACCTCTTCGTCTTCTTCTACTTTCAACAGGTGCTCGGCCTGTCGGGCACCCTGACCGGGGCGGCGGTGGCGATCGCGCTGGTTTTCGATGCCATCACCGATCCGCTGGCCGGATCGCTGTCGGACAACTGGCGCTCACCGCGCGGCCGGCGTCATCCGTTCATGTATGCCTCGGCCATACCGCTGGCCCTGTTCTGGTTTCTGCTCTTCTTCCCGCCCTCGGGTCTCGGACAGACGGGGCTATTCGCCTGGCTGACGGTCTTCGCGATTCTGGTGCGCGGCGCCATGACGCTCTATCACGTGCCACATCTGGCCATGGGAGCCGAACTCAGCGACGACTACGAGGAGCGCACCACCGTGGTCGCCTGGCGCACGCTCTTCGGTCTGGTCGGCGGCGTGGCCACCAGCGTGATCGGTCTCAGGGTCTTCTTTCCCGAAAGCACCGAGTTTCCCAACGGCATGTTGAACCCGGCCGGCTACCCCAAGGTGGCCATTTTCGGATCGGTCGTGATGTTCATCACCATCTGGTACTCGGCCTGGGGCACCCGCGATCAGATCCCGCACTTGCCCCAGATGCAGGAGCACCACGAGCGCTTCTCGTGGCGCGGAATGCTCGCCGACTACACCCAGGCCTGGACCAACGTCTCGTTCCGGGCGCTCTTCATCGGCTTTTCCTTCTTCGCCATCGGCATGGGCGTTTTCCAAACGCTGCAGACCCACATGAACGTCTTTTTCTGGGAGCTGTCGACCAAGCAGCTCTCGGTGCTGCCGATCCCGTTCGCGATCGGCTTCGTGACGGGCATCGTCGCCTCCCAGCGTTTCCACCGGCGCTTCGACAAGAAGGGCGCGATGATGGGCGCGCTGGTGGTGGTGGTGGCGCTGGGACCGCTGCCGGTGGTGTTGCGCCTCCTTGGGCTCTTTCCCGAAAACCACAGCCCTCTGCTGCTGCCGGCCCTGATCGTGCACGGCCTCTTCGTGGCGCTGCTCTTCGGCGTGGTGGTGACCTCGGTGGGCTCGATGATGGCGGACGTGGCCCAGGAGCTGGAACTCGAGAGCGACAAACCCCAGCAGGGCGTGCTCTTCAGCGCCACCTCCTTCGCCGGCAAGCTCGCTTCCGGCGGTGGTCACGTGGTCGCCGGCATCGGGCTTGACCTGATCCGCTTTCCGGTGCAGGCCAAGGATCCTTCCCTGGTGGCCCCGGAGTTGATCCGAAACCTGGGCGTGCTCACGCTCTGCGCCATCGGCTGCAATCTGCTGGGCATCTGGTCGATGAGCCGCTACGGCATCTCGCGGGAGAGCTACACCGCTTCGCTCGCGGCACTGAGCGAGCGCCGCAGGGAAGCGGTCGCGGAACCCGGCGAATAGCGCTCGCTTTCATTCCGACTTGACGCTTTGGCAAGCGCGCGTGCCCGCCGCGGGGCAATGTGACGCGCGGCCGCCCGACGCTGACAGCACAATGCGGCGTTTCGCTGCTGCAGAAAGAATTCCTGTCGCAGCAGACCAGCTCGGTCGATCCCTGGGGCAACGCCTTCCACATCGACTGCGAGGGTCCGGAAGCCACTGTGCTCTCGGCCGCTGACAACGGTCAGTTTGGAGATGAGGACGACATCCGCTGAACGAGTCGGAGCCGGTGCCCGCTCAACGGGCGCCGGCACACCCGGTTTGCGTCAGCGAAAGCGCTCCGGGGGCTCCCAACAGGCGCCGGGTGTAGCGGCCGGTCCCCAGGGTCTGGCGGTGACCGAGGGTGATCAGGTGCTCGCGGGCGCGCGAGACGGTGACGTTGAGCAGGTTCACCCGGTCGTTCAGAAAACCGAGCGAACGCGGGTCGGTGACGACGCTGCTGAAGATTACCACGCTGCGCTCGCCGCCTTGAAAGCGATGCACCGTACCCAAAGTCACCCCGGCCTGCTCGGACTCGGCGCCGAAGAGGCTTCCCTGCTCGTCGGCCACGGGATCGAAAGCCAGGCCGCGGGCGATGCGGATGCCGCGGCGGGCCACCGCGCGCTGCAGCTGCTCGAGCTGCCCGCGGTAGGGTGTGATGATGGCGATGTCATCGGCGGCGATGCCAGCGTCGAGGATCGCCAGCAGCCACTGCATGCAGAGCTCGAGTTCAGCCGGGTTGGTCCAGCTGCCCCCCAGGCGCTCCTGGCGCCCGTCGACGTCGACGAAAAGCACCGGCGAATGCAGAAAAGGCGCCTGCCGCTCACGACTGCTAGGTGGCGTATGCACCTTCAGCCCATAGTTACAGATGGCATCACAAATGGCGATGATCGACGGCTGACAGCGGAAGTGATCGGTCAAGCGCAGGGGACCGCCGCAGGCGCGGTCGGCCAGGGACTGCACCGAGTTCGAGTTCTCGGAGCCCACGCGGTAGGGCGCGAGCACGGCGTCGCTCAGCCGCAGGCCGGCCTGCAGGCGCACGCGGCGCTCGTCGGAAGCGGTGAGTTCCACCACCGGTTCGAGCTGATTGACGTCGCCGATGATCAGCGCCGAGCGCGCGCGCACAAGCGCCGAAATGGCGTGGGCCGGATGGCACTGGCCCGCCTCGTCGATGACCACGCGCTCGACGTGACGCGACTCGGCGACGACGGCGTTGGCCATGGATAGAAGCGTGGAACCCCAAACGCCACAGAGCTGTCGCAACCAGCGCCCGGCCTCGGTCTCGGCGCGGAACAGCGTGCGCATGGAGCGCTCACTCTGGACACACTCCAGGGCGACCGCAAGCGCCTGCGACAGCTGCTCGGCGTGGAGCGTGGCCCAGCGCTCGCGCAGCGCGAGGCCGCTTTGTAGAAGCTCGCCGCGCAGGGGATCGAGCGCGCCGCTCGGTGGCGCCACTTCGGGCACGGCGCGCCGTGCCTCGACCACATGCTGCAGGCGGCGGCGTTCCTTCAGCAGCTCCCGCAGCTCGAGCCGCTCGCCAACTTCGGTGCGTAGGGCCTCGACCTGGTCGATGGCGGTCTCGATCGCCTCTTCCCAGGCTTCCATATAAGCTCCGGGTTGATCGCGATCGCCACCCGCGGGAGGCAAGGGCCAGGGCGCTGCTTCCGAAGCCCTCGCACGCACGGTCTCCAGCGTCGCACCGTACTCGGTCTGAACCCTGCGGTAGGCTTTGTCGAGGCGGCGCTGGGCCGACTTTGAAGGATTGCGGCCGGCCATGTCCTCGAGCCTGTCGAGGTCGACCAGGAGCGACGTCAGACTGGCGAGGTCGGCTTTCTTTTCGACTGGCAACGGCGTCTCGGGGTCGACCTGGCGCTCGCGCAGCTGCGCGTCGAAATGGTCGAGCTTGGCGCGGGCGGCGGCGGCGGCTCGCTGCGCCTTCATGGCCTTTGCGCGCGGCCCTTCCCGCTGCAGCAGCTGCTGGCGCGCGCGCCGATAGCCGCGCACGGCTTGCTCGTAGTTCTCGGTGGCCTGCGCCCGTGCGGCCTGATCGCGGGGCCGAGCCCGGGCCAGCCAGGTGAGCGCCTTGCGCAATTGGGCAGCGGTCACCTTGTGGCAGACCTGCCGGCTGCCGCAGCGCAGGGCCAAGGGCAGGCCGTCGGGGTCGCGGTCGAGGGGCTCGATCACGTTGTCGACAGCGCGGTTATTGGTGCTGGCGACGAGCAGCAAGCGATCGCCCATCTCGCCCTTATCGACCAGGGCGTCGAGCTGCTCGAGCATGTGCTCGGCGGCCAGGTGCAGGATCAGGGTGGTCTTGCCGGTACCGGGCGGCCCCTGCACGGCGCACAGGGTCGAACCCAGAAAGCGCTCGGCCGCCTCCCTTTGACCCTGGGTGAGCGAGCTGTGCTCGAAGGCGGCGCGATGGAGGGCCGCCGCGGGCGCCGGCGCTCGGCCGCTCAAGTAGGCCTCGAGCGGGGTGAGCCTAGTGGCTGCGGCCGGCGTGTCTTCGCGGCGGCCGTATTCGCCGATCAGAAGCTCCAGCTCGCGCTGCAGATGCCAGGTGGCGCGTACCTGCTGGGCGTCGACCACGATCGCGACGCCATAGGCCCGCGCCGGCAGCTGGCGGACGGCCATGCGCGCGTTCATGCGCTGGGCGAGCAATGTGAGCAACTCGCTGGGGCTCGCGGCAGTCAGGGTTTGGGCGTCGGACGCGGCCACCTGGCCATCTTCGGTATCGGGGGCCAGCAATTCGCATAGGGCGGTGAGCAGGACCCTGGGAGCGACGCGCCCGGAGGCGTCGGCGCGCGCGTCGAGGCCTCTGAAAAACGCCTCCAGCTCGGGAGCCTCGACGCCGAGCTGATCGTGCAAAAGACGCGTATCGATGAAGAGCGGCAGCCGTCGCTCCTCGACCGGCCGCGGACCGCTGATGCGCAGCTGCACCGGTGCCGGCGGCAAGTTCTTGCTGCGGCGGGCGCGGGCGTCGGGCACCTCGAATGCCGAGCCGTCGGGCTGCAGGAACTCGACACCGACGTCGCAGCGCAGCAGACCGGCCAGTTCCTGGCGCGGCAGGTGCACCACCGGAAACGCCAGCATGTGCTCGAGGCGGTCCTCGTCGTCGGCCTCCTGGGCGGCGCGCCCCTTGCCGCCGGAGCCGCTGCGGTACTTTCGGTAGAGCCAGGTCTCGAAGAACGCGGCGCCCGCGTGGTCCATGGGCAAGTCCAGCCGGCCCTGCTCGGTCGCCAGGCGCCAGGTCCCCTCGTCGCAGGCGAGGCGCAGGTACTCGAGCCCCTCCACAGGCTGGACCAGATCGATCGTCAGCCGACCGCGGCCGGGCGGGAGCTTGCGGGCGCGCGGGCGCGTGGCCAGCGCCTCCTCCATGCGCACGCAGCCGAGCCAGTAGCGCAGCACCTGTCTGGAAAGCTCATCGCCCATGGAGCGCACCGCGGTGCCGGCCGCGACAGACCGCCGGCACCGCATCGATCGCCGTGGCCAGACACATACCTCCGGTATCGGCCAAAGGGGTCACCGATTTCGCATTTTCGACCCCGACCCGCTCCGATAAAAATGTCTCCAAAAATGTCCTGGCAGTTTTTTCGCAGGCCCGGCCGTCACCGGAAAAACGTCCTGGCAGCTTTTCTGTGGGTGGGTGGGGGCGTGAATTTGTCGGGGTTTCAGGCAGAATCGGCGCCGAGATGAAGGGTGAGATGAATATGGCTTCCACTGAATCCGAGACCGAGAAGCTCAAGCGGGCAGCCGCGCGCGGCATGGGCCTTGCGGTCTGGGCCTCGCGCATCGGCGACCAACCGGCGCTGATCACGACCATGGGGCGGCGCAGCTTTGCCGAGCTCAACGCAAACGCCAACCGCCTGCTGCGCGCCCTGCGCAGCCGCGGTCTCCAAGCGGGCGACTCGGTGGCCCTGGTCTGCAGCAACCGTCCCGAGTTCGTGGAGACGATCTACGCCGCCCTGCGCGGCGGGCTGCGCTACACGCCGGTCAACTGGCATCTGACCTCCGACGAAACCGCCTACATCGCCGAGGACTGCGAGGCCAAGGCCCTGATCGCCGACGCCCGCTTCGCCGAGACCATGGCCCGCACCGCCGAGCTCGCCCCGGGCGCCGCGGTGCGCCTGGCCATCGGCGGCGAGATTCCGGGCTTCGAGTCCTACGACGACGCCCTCGCAGCCGAGGCGTCAGAGGACATCGAGGACCCATCCCTGGGCAACCGCATGCTCTACACCTCGGGCACCACCGGCCGCCCCAAGGGCGTGCTCAGGCCCCCGACCTACTCGGCCGCGCCGTCGGCGTCGCTGCAAGCCGCCAACTACACGCCCGCGACAGGCCAGCTGCACCTGTGCACAGGCCCCCTCTACCACGCCGCCCCGCTGGCCTTTTCGCTGACGCTGCCCCTGGCCGCTGGCGTCGGCGTGGTGGTGATGGATCGCTGGGACGCCGAGGAAACCCTGCGCCTGATCGAGACCCTCCGCATCACCCACACGCACATGGTCCCCACCATGTTCCACCGCCTCCTGCGGCTTCCAAAGGAGGTGCGCGATCGCTACGACGTCTCCTCCATGGGCTACATCATCCACGGCGCCGCCCCCTGCCCCGTGGCCACCAAGAAGTCCATCATGGAGTGGTTCGGCGAGGTGGTCTGGGAGTACTACGCCGCCACCGAGGGCGCAGGCTCCACGGTCAGTCCCCAGCAATGGCTGAAACGCCCGGGTACCGTCGGCAAGCCCCCCACACCCGACCACGTGCTGATCCTGGACGACGACGGCAACCCCTGCCCGCCCAACGAAGCCGGCACCATCTATCTAAAAGTGCTCAAAGGCGCGAACTTCGAGTACCACAAGGATCCCGAAAAGACCTCCGGCGCCCGTCGCGGCGACCACTTCACTCTGGGTGATGTCGGCTACCTCGACGACGACGGCTACCTCTACCTCACCGACCGCAGCGCCAACCTGATCATCAGCGGCGGGGTCAACATCTACCCGGCCGAGGTGGAAGCGGTGCTGCTGCAGCATCCGGCGGTGCACGACGCCGCCGTCATCGGCGTGCCCAACGCCGATTGGGGCGAAGAGGTCAAAGCCGTGGTCGAACTTGACACGGCCAGCAGCAAGGCCAGCAGCACGGCCAGCCAGGCCTCGCGCTCCGACACGCTCGCCGACGAGCTCATCAGCTTCTGTCGCGAACGCCTGGCCCACTACAAGTGCCCACGCAGCGTCGACTTCACCGACGCCCTACCCCGCCACGACAACGGCAAGCTCTACAAACGCCGTCTGCGCGAGCAATACCGCAACGCCAGCAAGCACGCCCCGTCGTGATCACCCCGCGAAACCCGACGCCTCAGAGTTCAGCGCTCTGCTGCGGACGCCGCGGCCCCAGGCGCAGTCGCCCGGGCACCTCCACCATGCGCGGCGGCGAACGCAACAAGCCAAAGGAACGCAGCGCCCCCATCTCGTAGGTCCCGGGACGAAGCCCCTCGAAGCGGGTCTGCGTTGCCCCGTCGACCCAACCGACCGGCACCCCCTCCACCAACACGATGGCCCGCGTGATGGCGTTGTTGACCACGTGCAAAGTGCCGTCGCTCCCCTGGGGCCGCGGTCCGGGACGACGCTCGATGCGCGCCATGGCCGAGGTGTCCAGCATTGCGTGGGCGGTGCGATGTTCGATGGGCGCAGGCGCATCCACTTCATCTGCGCGCAGCGCGTAGCGCGGCAGCTCCAGCGGCACCACCGCCGTCAGCTCGGCCCCCCAGGGACCGAAACGAAAGCCGGGCGGCAAGGAACCGCCGCTACAGCGCCGCGACAGGTTATCGCGGGACTGATTGGTCCATTCCGCCAGCAGGGCGCACATCAACTCCGCCGGCCCCTCCTGATTGGCCTTGGCTCGGGCGCCGAACTCCCGCCGCACCCGCACCCGCGACTGCGAGCGCCCCGACTCGTTGCCCGCAAACCACGCGGCCAGTTGCCCGGGCCCCAGGGAACGCCCGCCCAATCCGTCAAAGAGGTAGACCCCCGAAACATCGCGCCTGAGGCGCACCTGGGCGCCCTCGTCCACCGGCCACCCGGAGCCAACGAAACGCGCCCGCAGCCGATCGATCGACAAATCCACGTGCAGCTCGCCGGCAGGCGGCGACACCGACAGCGCCTTGCGGCTCCTGAAGCCGGGCGGAACGATGAAGCTCACGCGGTAGACCAGGCGCCGCGCGGCCACCAGGTCATCGCTGTCCTCGGAGTCGTCGCGCATCACCGCCGGATGGATCGGCGGCGCACGCCGGGGCTCGGCAACGGCGGCCGGCGTCGGCTGCACGTGGCTGGCCCAGTCGGCGGCCTCCAGCACGGGGCTCGGCGGCGGTGGCAGCTGGTGGTGGCCCGAAGGGGACTCGTCACCGCAGCCCCCGAGGAGCCCGCAGCACAGCAGCCATGGCGCCAGGGCGCGCGGGTTCATGGACAACTCGGCTCAGCGTCCCACGTCGACCGCATCGCGCAGCGCGGCCAGGGCGGGGTCGTCTTGAAGCGCCTGGCGCAGGAGCGCCCCGATCTCACCCCGCTCCTCGGGCCCCAGCACCCCTCCGAGCCCCTCAATCGATTGCTCGACCAACGCATCGATGGCCTGCTCGGCCGTGATCGCCCCGCTGCGAACGGCCTCGGCCAAGCTCTCCACCGACGCCCCCTGGGCCCCGCCAGCCGCTTCGGCGACTCCGACCCCCGCCGACACTTCGGGCGCGGCCACCCCCTCGGCGCCCTCGAGCACCTTGCGAAAGGCGGCTCCAGCGGCGTCTGCCCCGCCCCCGGACTCCACTCCGGAGCCCGTCGCTGCAGAGCCAGCGGGCTTTGCGTCTGTCGGTTTGATCGAACTCATGGCCTCATGCTCCCGGAATGCTACGGCTGGGTCGGTAAGCGGCGCAAGCGCGCCCCGATTTAGGTTATCGGCCAATCTCCGCGTCGGTTGCGCGCTTGACGTGGGTCGGGGCTGGTCCCTATGTTTTTAATTGAGCAATCATGAGTTCCACGGGCGACGGATACGGCGAAGCCGGCGACATCGAGTGGCTGACCACGGGCGACATGGCCCGTCTGGGGCACACCACGCTGCGAACGGTGCGGTTTTACGAGGCCCAGGGCCTGATCGTGGCTCGCGATCGCGCCGAGGGCAGTCACCGAAAATTCCACAAAACGGAATTTTCGAAACTTCAGATAATCATGGATTTGCGCGATGCAGGACTCTCGGTCCAGGAGATTCGCGAGTTGATCGAGACCAAGGAGCGCTGTGAGGACGTGGTGGCCGCCTCCGAGGAGCTGGCCGCGGGCGTGGGCGCCCAGCTCGCCGAACTCGATCGGCGTATCACGGCCCTGCATCGGGTACGCCGCGAACTACTCAAGCTCATGGACATGCTCGAGGTCTGCCGCAAGTGCGGCGTCACGGACTATCCGGAGCACTGTGGCGACTGCAACGTGGTGCAGCGCTGTGGCGCCGATCGGGCCACGGCCCTGCTCTGGAAGAACTGAGCGCAGCTTGGCCAACACCCAGGCCAACGCCCAGGCCGACTCCCAGGCCAACACCCAGGCCGACTCCCAGGCCGAGGCGCGCAGGCGACCGGATGTCGCACGCGCTGCCGCGGCGCTCGCAGACTTTCTTCGCGCCCTCGGGCACGCCCCCGAAGACGACCCGGAGCTGTCCAAGGCTCCGCAGCTCACAGCCCAGGCCTTCGCCGAAGAACTCCTGAGCGGTTATGCCATGGACCCGGCCACGATTCTGGCCGACACCATGGAAGCCGGCCCCGACGAGGGTCTGGTGGCGGTGCGCTCGATCCAAACCACCATCGTCTGCCCCCACCACCTCCTGCCCGCAGGCGGCCTGGTGCACCTGGCCTACGTCCCCGGTTCGCGCCTGGCGGGCCTGGGATCGCTGGCGCGCCTGGTGCAATGCCTGGGGCGGCGCTTGACGCTGCAGGAGACCCTGGTGCGCGAGCTGGCCGAGACCCTGATGACGGGTCTCGGCGCCCGCGGCGCCGGTTGCCTGGCCGAGTTCACCCCCGCCTGCCTGACGGCGCGCCGGCCCGACTGCCACCGGGCCCGCAGCGTGAGCATGGCAGCGGTGGGCTGCATGGCGCCGGGCGAACCCATGCACGCGGCCTTTCTACAGGCCGTCGGCGGCATCGACCACCGATAGCCGGTCCCTACTCCAGTTCGATCAGGTGACCCATGCGCCGATTCTTGGTGTCGAGGTAATCGCGGTTGTGATCGTTGGGGGCGATACTCATCGCCTCCCGCCGCGCCACCCGCACCCCGTCCTTGCGCAGGGCCTCCACCTTGGCCGGATTGTTGGTCATCAGAGCGATCGAAGCGACGCCCAGGTCGTCGAGGATCTCCGCCGCCGCGTGGTAGCGGCGCGAGTCGGCGTCAAAGCCGAGCTGCAGGTTTGCGTCGACCGTGTCGACGCCTTCCTGCTGCAGCGCATAGGCGCGGATCTTGTTACCGAGGCCAATGCCGCGCCCCTCCTGGCGCAGGTAGATCACGACACCACTGCCTGCATCGGAGATGCGCACCAAAGCCTGGTCCAGTTGCTCGCGGCAGTCGCACTTCAACGAGTGCAGGACTTCGCCCGTAAAGCACTCGCTGTGCACACGGCACAGCACCTGCTCGCGGCCCAGTAGCTCGCCGGCCACGAAGGCGCAGTGCTCGACGCCGGTCTCCGGCTCGCGGTAGATGATGACCTGAAGCGCACCGTAATCGGTGGGAACTTCGGCGTCGGCGTAGCGCACGACGCCGGGGCGCTCAAGGGACTCGGTTGCGGGATGAACTTCATTCATCGTTCAAACTTGAGCTCCGTCCGGGGCGGCGCGTCCGGGCTAATGTAGGTCTTCAAAGGGGCACGTCAAGCCGCGCGGCGGCATCAGCGCCGCCCCTGTTCGGCCAGAAGCGCCGCCTGGTGTTCGTTGCGCAGCGCCGTGAGCAGCTCATCGAGATCGCCGTCCACAATCGCCTCGAGCCTGTGCAGGGTCAGCCCCAGACGATGGTCGGTCACGCGGTTTTGCGGGTAGTTATAGGTTCGAATCTTCTCCGAGCGCTCGCCGCTGCCGACCATGGTGCGCCGCTCGGCAGCCTCGGCCTCGTGGGCCTTGTCCTGGGCCAGCACCAGCAACTTGGCGCGGAGGATCTGCAGCGCCCGGGCCTTGTTCTTGTGCTGCGAGCGCTCGTCCTGACAACGCACCATGATGCCGCTGGGCTTGTGGAAGACCTGCACGGCGCTGTTGGTGGTGTTGACGTGCTGGCCTCCGGGACCGCCAGCGCCCGTGGCCTGAATCTCGAGATCGTTGTCGTCGAGCTCCACATCGACCTCGTCGGCCTCGGGCAATACCGCCACGGTCGCTGTGGAGGTGTGGATGCGACCTTGACTCTCAGTTTCAGGCACGCGCTGCACGCGATGGACACCGCCCTCGAAGCGCAACACGGAGTAGACGCGCTCGCCCTTGATCGCGGCGATCACTTCCTTGAAGCCGCCAGCCGCCGATTCACTGCTCGACAGGACCTCGACCTTCCAGCGCTGCTGCTCGGCAAAGCGGCTGTACATGCGGAAGAGATCGGCGGCGAAGAGCGCTGCCTCGTCGCCGCCGGTGCCGGCACGGATCTCGAGCAGGGTGTCGCGGGCGTCGTTGGGGTCACTGGGCAAAAGCAGGATCGAGATCTCCTGCTCGAGGCGCTCGAGTTCGCGCTCCAGCCCCGGCAACTCCTCCTGCACCAGCTCGCGCAGCTCCGGGTCGCTGAGCGCCGCGCGGTCTTCGGCGATCTGGCGGCTGACCGTCAGATAACGCCCGTAGGCCTCCACCAGCGGCGCCAGCTCGCCGCGCTCCCGCGACAGCTCGGTGTAACGCTTGCCGTCGGCGGCGATGTCCGGCTGGCACAGCAGGTCGTCGAGCTCGTCGAAACGGCTCCTCAGCGATTCGAGCTTGTCGGTGGGAAGCATGCGCGCACCATGCGGGAGCGGGGAGAAAGACGGCCATCGGGTTGCCGCAAAGACACACGGCCACCCGCAACCGCACGCGCGCTACTTGCCGTACTTCTTCCGGAAGCGCTCGATGCGTCCCGCGGTATCGACCACCTTCTGCTTACCGGTGTAGAAGGGGTGGCACTGGGAGCAGATGTCGATGCTGAAGGAGCCGCGTGTCGAATGGGTCACGAAGCTCTCGCCGCAAGCACAGGTCACGGTCGCTTCGACGTACTCGGGGTGAATCTCGGGCTTCATCGCAGTTTTCCTGGCCTCGCGCGAAGCGAGGGCTTTGACCCGGGGCGGCAGCCCAGGGCCCGAGGCTTGTAGCTGAGATCGGAAGCCCGGGCAAGCCGCAGCAACACCGGTTGCGGCCGGGGTCGCTGCGGGATAAAGAAGCCGGGTCATGGGGCAAAAGCGAATCCACCTGGTCTTGAGGGGACGCGTCCAGGGCGTCTACCTGCGGGCCTCGACCCAACGGGAAGCGCGGCAGCTGGGGCTCACGGGCTGGGTGAAAAACCGTGGCGACGGCGCGGTGGAAATCGTGGCCGAGGGCGAGGAGGACCAGGTCAAGGATCTGCTCTCCTGGGCCCAGACCGGGCCCGCCACGGCCCGGGTGGACAGCGTCGAAACCCGCTGGCGAAGCTACACGGGTGAATTTTCGCGCTTTGATATCGTGCACGACTGAGAGGCTTCTTTCTCCGGGGGAAACAAGCCACGTCCGGACGCTTCCGGGCCCTGTCGTGTCGCGTCTCTCCTGCTCGTGGCCGCAGTCGCAGTCCGGCGACCACGCCCGGCACCGCGCCCCACGCTCGTCGTCGTAGCCGCCGTCGTTTGTTCGTGCTCGAGGTGCCGGCAGGTGCCATGCACCTGGACGCCATCGACGACCGGGCCTGCCATGGCATCCATGAACACGCGCACCCGTGTTCGAAAAACCAACGAAAGAAGCGCCCCGGCCCCAGCCGACGATCTGAGGGCCCGGCTCCGATGCGGCAAGAATGGCCGGAAAATTGACCCCTGGCGATCGCCGGTGACACTGGGCCCATGTTGCGACATTCGCGCTGGGTCGCAGTGCTGCTCTTGCTCGGGCCGGGCTCGCCCGGCGCGGCGCAGCAACCAGCGGCGGCGCCGGCCCCCAAAGCCCTACCCGAGATCCCGCTCGAGCCCCAGCTCATCGGCCTGCAAGGACTCTCCGGCGAGGCCCTCGGCCGCGCCGCCCGCGAACTCGGCTCCGACTCACCCCATCAGCGCCAGGCAGCCGCTGGCCTGCTGAGCACGCTGGGCTCCGAGAGCCTGCCGGGCATCACGGCGCGCCTCAAACACCTGGCGGCCAAGCGCCGCCCCGGCGCCGAGGACGCCCGCGCGGCCATGACCGCCATCCGCCACGCCGCCGGCAGCCGCCGCGCCGACGACGACGCGGACCTGGCCAAGGGCGTACTCAGCGCCCTGGCCGAGTCGCGCGACGCCGCGCGCTTGGCCATCGCCGAGCCGCTTTTGCTCTTGCGCTCGCTCGAAGCCATCGGCGGGCGCACCGGCGGCCGCCAGATCGCCCAGATCCTGACCCTCGACGACAGCGGGCTGTGGACCCACGAGGGGCGCCTGGTCCAAAAGCGCATGGGTTTGCGCCTTTTGCCGGCCCTGATCGAGCTGCGCAGTCACGAAAAGCCCTGGGTGCGCCGCTGGGCCCAGCGCGGCGTGCACACGCTCGGCATGGAGGAACCCAAGGCTGCCACCTCGCTCGAAGATCGGGCACTGGTGGCCGAGGTGATCGCCGCCTACACCGAACCCCTGGACTTCCCCGCCATGCCCATCGTGGTGCGGCTGACGGCGAGCGAGGGACTGCAGGTGCGGGCCGCTGCGCGCCGCGCTGTCGCCGCCTACGGCAAGAACGCCCGCTGGAAGCTACGCGAACTCTACCGCGAACTGGCCGGAAAGCCCGCCACCAAAGCCTGGAGCCCCGAGCGGGTGGCGAGCGAACTCTACGCCGTCATCGATCGCGCCGACACAAAGAAAGCCGAAGCGCTGCTGGCGAAGGGCGCCGAGCTGGGCCGCGCTGGTGACCTCGCCGGCGCCCAGCGGCACTTCGACGAGCTGCTGGCGCGCTTCCCGGACTTCGGTCGCCGCGCCGAGCTGGCCGCCGGCTACGCCGCCATCGGCGCCGAACATCTGGCCGCCGATCGCCTCGAAGCCTCACGCGCCGCCTACGCCCGCGCCCTGCGCCTTTCGCCCCAGCACGACGAAGCCGCAAGCTGGCGTGCCCAGCTCGCCTATGTCGGTGCCGAGCGGGCGCTGAGCCGCGGCGTCGTCGACCTACACAGCTACGGGCGCGCGCTGCAGCTCGATTCCAAGCACGCCGCCGCCAGCCACGCCCGCGATCGCCTCAGCGGTCGCAGCGAAAGCCGACAGCGTTCCCAGAGACGCCTGGCCGCCGGCAGCGCCATCGGACTGTTGCTGGCGATCCTGCTGCTCTTGCGCCGCCGTCAGGGCGACAGCGCCGCCAGCCCCACTGCGGGATGACTGCGGGCTGACGCAAATCGGCGCTTGTGGCATGGTCTGCAGCCACGGTGGCCCGACCCATCGGGGCCGCGACAGACGACATGAGCGACTTCGAATACCAATCCCTGTTGCCCCTCGGGGCCGACAAAACGCCCTACCGCAAACTGACCTCCGACTACGTGGAGCGCCTGGAGCTTTCCGGCGAGCCACTGCTGCGCATTGCCCCCGAGGGCCTGACGCTCTTGGCCAAGGAAGCGATGGCCGACATCGCCCACTTCCTCAGGCCGAGCCACCTGGCCCAACTGCGCGCCATCATCGACGACCCCGAGGCCAGCCAAAACGACCGCTTCGTGGCCTTGGACCTGCTCAAGAACGCCAACATCGCCGCTGGCGGCGTGCTGCCCATGTGCCAGGACACGGGTACCGCCATCGTCATGGGTAAGAAGGGCGAGCGCGTGCTGACCGGCGGTCAGGACGAGCGGGCGCTGTCGCACGGCATCTACCAGACCTACCAGGAGCGCAACCTGCGCTACTCACAGCTGGCGCCGCTGACGATGTACGAGGAGCAGAACACCAAGACCAACCTGCCGGCGCAAATCGAGATCTACGCCACCGCCGGCGATAGCTACGACTTTCTCTTCATGGCCAAGGGCGGCGGCTCTGCCAACAAGAGTTTTCTCTATCAGGAGACCAAGGCGCTGTTGAATGAAGCGCGCCTGATGGACTTCATCGACGAGAAAATTCGCTCGCTCGGCACCGCCGCCTGTCCGCCCTACCACCTGGCCCTGGTCATCGGCGGCACCAGCGCCGAACACACGCTCAAGACGGTGAAGCTCGCCTCGGCGCGCTACCTCGACAGCCTGCCTACCGAGGGCAACGCTCTGGGCCGGGGTTTTCGCGACGTCGAACTGGAAGCCCGCGTGCTCGAGCTTTCGCGCAAGACCGGCATCGGCGCCCAATTCGGCGGCAAGTACTTCTGCCATGACGTGCGCGTGATCCGGCTGCCGCGCCACGGCGCCAGCTGCCCGGTGGGCATCGGCGTCTCCTGTTCGGCCGACCGCCAGTGCAAGGCCAAGATCACCGCCGACGGTATCTTCATCGAAGCGCTCGAGCGCGACCCGGCACACTTCCTGCCGCCGCCCACCAACGACGAGCTGGGCGGCGAGGTGGTGGCCATCGATCTGGACGCCTTGGGCATGGATGCCCTGCGTGAAAAACTCAGCGGCTATCCCATCAAGACCCGACTGTCGCTCACGGGACACATCATCGTGGCCCGCGACATCGCCCACGCCAAGCTGCGCGAGCGGCTCGACTCCGGCGAAGGGCTGCCCGACTACATCAAGCGTCACATCGTCTACTACGCCGGCCCTGCAAAGACGCCGGAAGGTTTCGCCTCCGGCTCCTTTGGTCCCACGACCGCCGGTCGCATGGACAGCTACGTGGAGCCCTTTCAAGCAGCCGGCGGCAGCATGGTGATGCTCGCGAAGGGCAATCGTTCACCGGCGGTCACAGCTGCCTGCAAGGCCCACGGCGGCTTCTATCTGGGCTCCATCGGCGGCCCCGCAGCGCGTCTGGCCCAGGATTGCATCAAGCATGTCGAGGTTCTGGAGTACCCCGAGCTGGGCATGGAAGCGGTGTGGAAAATCCGCGTGCAGGACTTCCCGGCGTTCATCGTCGTCGACGACAAGGGCAACGACTTCTTCGCCGAGTTCCGGAAGGGCTCGCTGCCCGTGCAGCGCTGAAGCGCGCACGAGGGCCTGCAAAACCCGGCGTTTCGAGCGCCGCGTGCGGACGCGCATTTGCAGTCACAGGCGGTCCATGCGAGTCTTGGGCTTCCTGAGAGGGCCCTACCTTTCTCGTCCAGCGCCGGTTCCCGGTGAGTGAAGTATCGAAGTGTGTGCGTGAGTGGACGGAACGTGCGCTGAGAAACGGGCGCCATCGGCGGCGTTCGGACGGACCGAGAAAGGCATCATGTCGAGAAAGATCTTCGTAGGAAACCTCAACTTCGGCACCGCAGAGGAGGCCCTGCGCGAGTTCTGCGCCGGCGCTGGCACCGTGGTCGATGTGCGGATCCCGCTCGACCGCGACAGCGGACGGCCGCGGGGCTTCGCCTTCGTCACCTACTCGAGCGAAGAAGAGGCAAGCGCAGCCATCGAGCAGCTCAATGGGCAAGACCTGGAGGGCCGAGCGCTGCGCATCGACACCGCCGAGGAACGCCGTCCGCCCCGACCCGGCCCCTCTTTCAATGACAACGGCCCGTCCGACTACGGCGACGGTGGCGGCGGTGGCGGTGGTGGTGGCCGCGGTCGCGGCTACGGCGGCGGTGGCGGCGGTGGCGGCTACGGCGGTGGTCCCCCGGGAGGCGGCAACAAGCCCAAGGGCAGCCGTCGCGGCCTGCGCGCTCGCAAGCGCTCGCTATAGGCGCCGGAGGGCGCGAGCAGCAGACGCTCGCTGCGATGGATGACACCTGCGGCGGCAACTCCGCCGCAGGCGCGTCGCGCCTTCACTTCACGAAGCGCTGGTAGATCGCGCGCACCGCAGCTTCGAAGTCGTCCTCGCGGACGCCGACGATGATGTTCAGCTCGCCCGATCCCTGATCGATCATGCGGATGTTGATGCCGGCATCGGCGAGCGCCGTCATCACGCGCGCCGCCATGCCGGGCGCGTACATCATGCCGCGGCCCACCGTCGCAATCAGCGCGATGCCCGGCTTGATGTCGATGCTATCGGGCTTGCACTGGGCCCGCAGATCCTCGAGCACCGCATCCGCCTTGCCTTCCAGTTGACTGGAGCTGACCACGATGCTGAGGGTGTCGATGCCCGAAGGCATGTGCTCGAAGCTGATGCCGTGACTCTCCAGCACGCCCAGCAGCCGCCGGCCGAAACCGATCTCGGCGTTCATCAGCGTCTTTTCGACGGCGATGATGGAAAAGCCCTTGCGACCGGCCACCCCGGTGATGCGCTCGCTGCTGGCGAGTTCGGTCTCACCGTTGCCGCGGACGATCATCGTGCCCGGATCGCCCGGCTCGCTGGTGTTGCGGATGTTGACCGGAATCCCCGACTCGCGCACCGGGAAAATGGCCTCGTCGTGCAGCACCGTCGCGCCCATGTACGCCAGCTCGCGCAGCTCGCGGTAGGTGAGCACCGCGATTTGCTTGGGGCTGTCGACGATGCGCGGATCGGCCATCAAAAGCCCCGAGACGTCGGTCCAATTTTCGTAGACGTCGGCGTCGACACCGCGGGCGATGATTGCGCCGGTCACATCCGAACCACCACGCGAAAAGGTGGCCACTTCACCGTCCAAGCGCGCGCCGTAGAAGCCGCTGATGACGCCATGGGGCAACTTCCCGAGACGCGCGCTGACTGCTTGATGGGTCTCTTCGGGCAGGAAGCGACCGCGTTCGTCGAAAACGATGATCTCGACTGGATCGATGAAGGGCCAGCCGAGAAGCGCGGCTACGATATGACCGTTGAGAAACTCCCCGCGGCTTGCACAGTAGGCCGCGCCAGCGCCGGCCGCGATGCGGGCGTGCACCTCGTCGAGCAGCGAAGCGATGTCCAACGACAGCCCGAGGTCGCAAACGATCGTCTGGTAACGCTCGCGGATCAGCCCGAACACCTCTTCGAAGCCCACGCCGCGCTTGACGTGCTCGTGGCAGAGGTAAAGCAGGTCGGTGACCTTCTGGTCATCGCGGCTGCGCTTGCCGGGCGCCGAGGGCACCACCCAGCGACGCGCCGAATCAGCCTCGACGATGGCCTGGACCTGCCGCAGCTGGGCGCCGCCGGCCACGCTCGTTCCGCCGAATTTGCAGACCTTCACGGCCATGACTGCAGAACCTACACCGAAACGACAGCTGCGCCAGCCCGGCGCGAGAAGCCGCCGTCGGATGGAGCAGCTAGAGCAGCTCGATCAGGCTCATGGGCGCATTGTCGCCGCGCCGATTGCCCTTCTTGATGATGCGTGTGTAGCCGCCACCGCGGCCTTCCTGGACGCGCTCGAGGTAGCGCGGTGCGATCTCTTCGAAGAGCTTCTGCACCAGGTTCACTTCCTCCACGTCCCCGCCGGGCAGGGTGCGCGTGGACTTGACCGGCAGAAAGCGGGCGATCTGGCGCTGGGCGTGAAGCCGGCGGGCCAGAACACGCGAGCGCTCTTCTTCCTGGAGCTTGGCCACATCCACGGTGAGATCTTCACCGAGACGCAGGGCCTTGCTGATCAAACGCTCGGTCACCCCGCGCAGCTCCTTGGCCTTGGCGTCGGTGGTCTCGATGCGCTCGTGGAGCACCAGATTGCCCGCGAGGTTGCGGAACATGGCGCGGCGGTGGGCGCTGTTGCGTCCGAACTTTCGACCTGTTTTGCGATGGCGCATGACGGCTGCTCTCTCGTAGTTACGGCTAGCTGCGAAGGGCCCGGCGACGGCCGCCTGCGCTCTTGCGCAAGGGGCCGGTTGCCGCCTCTGCCCCGGGGCTCCTCAGTGCTGCCCCTGCATCGACTTCCAGCGCTCGAGCATCTGCGGCCAGTTATCGATCCGCATGCCGAGGTTGAGTTGCATCTCGGCCAGGATTTCCTTGATCTCTTTCAGGGACTTGCGGCCGAAGTTCTTGGTCTTGAGCATCTCACCCTCGGAGCGCTGCACCAGCTCGCCGATCAGGTGAATGTTGGCGTTCTGCAGGCAGTTGGCTGAACGCACCGACAGCTCGAGCTCCTCGACCGTGCGGAAGAGGTTCTCGTTGAGGGGCTCTTCCTCGCTCTCCTCGGAAGCTCCAGCTTCGGTCTCTTCCTCGAAGTTGATGAAGATCGTCAGCTGCTCCTTGAGGATCTTGGCGGCGTAGGCGACGGCATCGGCCGGGGCGACCGAACCGTTGGTCCAGACCTCGAGCGTCAGCTTGTCGTAGTCGGTCTGCTGGCCCACGCGGGCGTTGGTCACCGTGTAGTTGACCTTGCGCAGAGGCGAAAAGAGCGCATCGATGGGGATGGTGCCGAGGGGCATGGCGGCATCCTTGTTGCGCTCGGCCGAAACATAGCCATGTCCGTTGCCCAGGGTGAGTTCGGCCGAAAAACGACCGCCCTTGGCCACCGAGCAAATGAAGTGATCCTTGTTGAGGATCTCCACATTATGCGTGGCTTGGATGTCGCCGGCCACCACCTCAGCGGGACCATCCTTCTCCAGGCGCAGCACGGTTCCACTGGGCAGCCCGCCCTTGGCGCGCACCACGACGCCCTTGAGGTTGAGCACGATGTCGGTGACGTCTTCGGTGACGTCCGGTACCGAGGTGAACTCGTGCAGCGCCCCGTCGATGCGCACGGCGGTGATGGCCGTGCCCTGCAGGCTCGACAGAAGCACGCGCCGCAAGGCATTGCCAAGGGTCAGACCGAAGCCGCGCTCGAGCGGCTCGCAGACGAACTTGGCGTAGGTCTGCTTGGCCGTGGTCTCGTCGATGGCAATGGCCTTGGGCCGGATCAGCTCTTTCCAGTTTTTGGCGGTCAGGGAGGTCATGGGTTGGTTGCTCTGCTCGACGGTCTGCACGAATACCTACCTAGCGCGAGTAAAACTCGACGATCATTTGTTCTTCGATGGGTAGCGTGATGGCCTCGCGGCTGGGCATGGCCTTGACGGTGGCCTCAAGGGCATCGCGATTGAACTCGAGCCACTCGGGCTGCTCGCGACGGGCCGCCACTTCGAGCGCCCCCTGAATACGAGCCAGGTTCTTGCTCTTTTCGCGCACGGTGATGGTGTCGCCAGGGCGCAGCAAAAACGAGGGGATGTTCACGGTGCGACCGTTGACCTTGACGTGCTTGTGGCGCACCAGCTGGCGGGCTTCGGTGCGCGTGGAGCCCAGGCCCAGCCGGAAAACCGCGCTGTCGAGACGCCGCTCGAGCAGATTCAGCAGGTTTTCACCGGTTACGCCGCGCTGGCGGTCGGCCATGGCGAAGTAACGACGAAACTGCTTTTCGAGCACGCCGTACATGCGACGCACCTTCTGCTTTTCGCGCAGACGCACGCCATACTCGGTGAACTTCGAACGGCGCTGGCCGTGAACGCCGGGCGGATAGGGCCGGCGGTCGAAGGAACACTTGTCGGTGTAGCAACGCTCTCCCTTGAGGAAGAGCTTCATGTTTTCACGCCTGCACTGCTTGCAGACCGGGCCGATGTAACGTGCCATGGGGTCGCTTTCTCCTGCTCGGCTCAGACGCGGCGACGCTTGGGGGGGCGGCAGCCGTTGTGGGGAATCGGGGTGACGTCGCGGATCAGAGTCACGCGCATGCCGACGCTCTGGAACGCGCGCAGCGCAGACTCACGGCCGGAACCGGGGCCCTTGACGAAGATCGCGACCGTTCGCATGCCGTGATCCTGCGCCTTGCGGGCGGCGTCCTCGGCGGCCAGCTGGGCTGCAAAGGGCGTGCTCTTGCGCGAGCCCTTGAAGCCGCGCGAGCCGGCGCTCGACCAGGAAACCACGTTGCCGCTGACGTCGGTGATGGTGACCAGGGTGTTGTTGAAGGTCGACTGGATGTGCGCAATTCCAGCCGCCACGTTCTTCTTGACGCGCTTTTTGCCCTTGGACGCGCTTTTTGCTGATGCTTTAGCCATCGGATCTTTCTCGTCTTCGGGACTACTTCTTGCGACTCATGACACCCTTGCGGGGGCCCTTGCGCGTGCGCGCGTTGGTGTGGGTTCGCTGACCGCGGACCGGCAGGCCGCGCCGATGGCGCAGCCCCCGATAGCAGCCCAGATCCATCAGGCGCTTGACGTTCATCTGAATCTCGCGACGCAGATCGCCTTCGACCTTGTAATCGCCGTCGAGAACTTCGCGGATGCGCTTGAGCTCGGCGTCACCGAGATTGTCGGTGATCATTTCCGGGGACAGCTCCGCCTTCCTGCAGATCTCTTTGGCCACGTGGGGGCCGATTCCGTAGATGTACTGAAGCGAGATCCACAGGTGCTTGCGCCCTGGAATGTCTACGCCGGCAATTCGAGCCATTGCTGCTTTCTCCTGCTTCCCGTCTCTGGAAGTGAAATGGATTCGGTCGAACCCTCTGCCCTTCAGCCCTGGCGCTGCTTGTGGCGGGGGTTTTCACACAAGACCCGGACGATGCCCTTGCGGCGCACGATTTTGCACTTGTCACAGATCTTTTTGACGCTGGGTCGAACCTTCATGTCGTCCTCGAAACTTGGTCTTGGTCCTGCTAGCCGCTAACTTTTGCGCTGAATCTTGGCGCTGATCTTTCCGCGTGTGGGGTCGAAGGCGGATATCTCGAGTCGAACCCGGTCTCCGGGAATCACCCGGACCAGGACTCGCCTGGCTGCACTTGATATCGATGCCGTGATCGTCTTGCCGTCCTCCAAAACCACTCTGTAGAGCCCCTTGGGTAGGGCGCTTTCGACCAGCCCTTCCATCTGCCGCTCGTCGCCCATGGCCACCGCAGCCGCCGTTCTACTCGATTCGCGTCCCTATCGCTTCCCTTTGGCTCCGTCTATCCAAGCACCCCTCGGATGCGCTCGGTGATTTCGTCCAGGCTGCCTACGCCGTCAACCGCCTTCACCACTCCGGCCTTTTGGTAGAAATCGAGCAAGGGGGCGGTCTTTTCCAGGTACTCGTCGTAGCGTTTTCGCACGACTTCTTCGGTGTCGTCCTTGCGCTGGACCAATTGACCCCCGCATTCGCAGCGGTCCTGCGAGGGCGGCGGATTGTAGCGCAAGTGGAAAATCTGTCCACAGCTCTGACAGGAACGGCGGTGGATGATGCGTTCGATCATCTCGTCGAGCTGCACCTCGATGCTGACCACGGAGTCGACCTGACGACCGGCTTCGCTCAGCAGCCCATCGAGGGCTTCTGCCTGCGCCACTGTGCGTGGGTAACCGTCGAAGATCGCTCCGTTTTTCGCGTCCTCGGCGGCCAGGCGCTGACGGAAGAGTTCCAGCACCAGGCTGTCGGGCACGAGCAGGCCCTTGGACATGTAGTCGTCGAACTGCTTGCCCAGCTCGCTGCCGGCCGCGCGCTCGGCGCGCATCATGTCACCGGTGGAAATTTGCGGTATTTGCAGAATATCCACCAGGCGTTTGGCTTGGGTGCCCTTACCGGCTCCCGGGGGTCCGAAAAGAATCAGGTCCATCAGGCGGCCCTCCTGCCACGGACGCGCGGCCCCTTGGGCCCGGTGAGGCCCTCGTAATGGCGGGTAATCAGGTGCGACTCGATCTGCTGCACCAGGTCGAGCGCAACGCCCACAACGATCATGATCGAGGTGCCGCCGAAGTAGAACGGCACTTTGAACGCCGAGCGCAGGAAGTCGGGCACGGTGCAGACCGCGGCCACGTAGAGCGCGCCGCCCACGGTGATGCGCGTCATCACGGTGTCGATGAAATCCGCGGTGGCCTTGCCGGGCCGGATGCCGGGGATGAAGGCGTTCTGCTTTTTCAGGTTGTCTGCGACCTGCACCGGCTGGAACTGAATCGCCGTGTAGAAGAAGCAGAAGAAGATGATCATGGTCACGTAGATCAGGGTCCAGCGCCAGTCGCCCGGCACCAGCACCTGATTGACGTAGTCCATGCCCGGCACGTTGAAGTTCGCCAGGGTGTTGGGAAACATCAGCAGCGAGCTGGCGAAGATGGGCGGAATCACGCCGGCGGCGTTGACCTTCAACGGCAGGTGCGAACTCTGCCCGCCGTAGACCTGCCGGCCCACCATGCGCTTGGCGTACTGGATGGGAATGCGCCGTTGGGCTCGCTCGAAGAAGACGATGACTGCGAAGACGGCCAGCACAACACCGGTGACCATCAACAGGGAGATGGGCTGGATCTGGCCGATCTTGACCTGAGCCCCGGTCTGGAAGAGGGCGTCGGGCAGCGCGGCGACGATGCCGGCGAAGATGATCAGAGAGATGCCGTTGCCGATACCGCGCTCGGTGATCTGCTCGCCCAGCCACATGATGAAGGCGGTGCCCGTGGTCAGCGAGATCATGGTCAGCAGACGGAATCCCCAGCCCGGAGTGGCCACCACGTCGCCGTACTGGCCGCCGTCGGTGCCGTTGAGGCCTTCGAGGAAAATCGCGATGCCGATGCTCTGCACCATGCTCAGCCCAACGGTGCCGTAGCGCGTGTACTGGTTGATCTTGCGCTGGCCGGACTCGCCTTCCTTGCGCAGCTCTTCCAGGTGCGGCACCACGGCGCTCATCAGCGTCAGGATGATGGAGGCCGAGACGTAGGGCATGATGCCCAGGGCGAAGATCGACAGCTGCTCCAGCGCGCCACCGCTGAAGAGATTGAACATGCCCAGGAACGTGCCCGACTGGGCCGCCATGATCTGGTGCATGACGTTGCGGTCGACCCCGGGCGTGGTGATGAAAATGCCGATCCGGTAGATCGCCAGCATCCCGAGCGTGAACAGCAGCCGACTCCTGAGCTCGGGGATCTTGAAGATATTGGCGATCGCATTCATGGCTTAGACCGTGGGTCGCTTCAGCTCTCGGTGGTTTCCGGGGCCGCTTCGGCCTTGGGCTTGTCGCCGAGCAGCTCGACCGTGCCGCCCGCGGCTTCAATCGCCTTGCGTGCACCGGCGCTGAAGGCGTGGGCCTTGACCGTCAACGCTTGCTCGAGACTGCCGTGGCCGAGGATCTTGATGCCGTCGTAGCGCTTGCGGATCAGCCCTGCAGCCAGCAGCTCTTCGGGGCCGACTGCGGCGCCGCTTTCAAAGCGCCCGAGGCTGCCGACGTTCACGGTCTCGATCTTCTTGGCGAAAGGGTTGTTGAAGCCGATCTTGGGCAGCCGGCGCTGCAACGGGGTCTGACCACCCTCGAACCAGGGATGGATGGAACCGCCGGAACGGCTCTTCTGGCCCTTCTGGCCCTTGCCGCAGGTCTTGCCCAGGCCCGAACCGGGACCACGGCCGACGCGACGGCGACGCTTGACCGCACCGGCCGGGGCGCGCAGGCGCGAGAGAAGCGGAATGTCGGTATCTGAGTCAGCCATCGATCTCCTCCACCGTGACCAGGTGCAAAACCTTCTTGACCATGCCGCGGAAGGACGGCGTGTTTTCGACCGTGACGCTGCGGTTGACGCCCCGCAGGCCAAGCCCGGCGAGAATCGCACGCTGCTTGCGCGGCCTGCTGATGCCGCTGCGGATTTGGGTGACTTTGAGCTTCGGCTTCATGACACTCAGGCCTGTTTGTGAACCGCTCGCGCGGCCACGTCGTCGGGGTTGAGTGAGCGGCGCGCGGCCACCTGATGGGCGGTCTCGAGCTGCTTGAGGGCCTCGATCGTGGCCTTGACGGCGTTGATCTTGTTGTTGGTGCCAATGCACTTGGTCAGGATGTCGCGGATGCCGGCGACCTCCACCACAGCACGTACCGGACCGCCGGCGATAACGCCGGTACCGGGGCCCGCGGGGCGCAGAAGCACGCGGCCGGCGCCGTGCTGGCCCTCGACGCGGTGCGGGATCGTGGTGCCGTCCATGGAGACCTTGAAGAGATTCTTGCGGGCGCGTTCATTGCCCTTGCGAATCGCTTCCGGGACTTCGTTGGCCTTGCCCATGCCGACGCCGACATAGCCCTTGCCATCGCCGACGACGATCAGCGCGCTGAAGCTGAAGCGGCGCCCGCCCTTGACGACCTTGGCCACGCGGTTGATGTGGATCACGCGGTCCTGGAGGTCCTCGAGACTGTTGGGATCGATCGGGGTCATTTCTCGTTCTCCGCTCGGAGTTAGAACCTCAGGCCGCCCTTGCGCGCACCATCGGCCAGCGCCTTGACGCGACCGTGATACATGTAGCCGTTGCGGTCAAAGCGCACCTGCTCGATGCCCTTGGCGACGCAGGCCTGGGCCAGGGCTTCGCCAACCGCTTCGGCGGTGGCGACTTTGCCACCCTCGGCCTCGGCGCTGCGGCCGTGACTGCTGGCCGCTGCCAGCGTGGCGCCGGCGGCGTCGTCGATGACCTGCGCGTAAATCGCCTTGTTGCTGCGGAAGACCGTGAGCCTCGGACGCTCCGGATCGCCGGCGATCTTCTTGCGAATGCGGCGCTTGCGGCGCGCCCTGCCGTCGTTTTTCGTAGTGGCCATCTCGGTACTCTGCCTGTTGTCTGGCTACTTCTTGCCGCCGGATTTACCGGCCTTTTCACGTACGTGCTCGCCGGTATAGCGCACACCCTTGCCCTTGTAGGGCTCCGGCGGACGAAACGACCGGATATGGGCGGCGATTTGGCCCAGCACGGCCTTGTCGTGCGAGTTCAGGTGCACGCGCGGCTTTTTCAGGCCGCCCTCGTCGATGGTCTCGATACGTGCACTGATTTCGCTCGGCAGCTCCACCACCACGGGATGGGACAGGCCCAGCGCCAATTTCAGGCTTTGGCCGTTCAACTCGGCGCGGTAGCCGACGCCGACCAGGTCGAGCGAAACGTCGAAACCCTTGCTCGTGCCCTCGACCATGCCGTTGATCAGCGAGCGCGCCAGGCCCTGAAACTGCTTGGCGCTGCGGCCGGCGCCCCGTGCCGGCTTGACGGTGATGGTGCGGTCTTCGACTACCACCTCGACCTCGGAAGGCAGCACGCGCTCGATCGACCCCTTGGGACCCTTGACCGAGACCTTGCGGCCGTCGAGGCGAACCTCGACACCGGCGGGAAGCTCAACCGGGCGCTTGCCAATGCGCGATTGAACGATTTCGGGCTGTACTTCAGCCATCACCATACCTCGCAAAGAATTTCGCCTCCCACACGGGCGTCGCGCGCCTGGCGCGCGGTGAGCACGCCGCGGGAGGTGGAGATGATCGAGATGCCGAGCCCGCCCATGACCTGGGGAAGCTCGTCGTGGCCGACGTAGACCCTGCGGCCCGGACGGCTGGTGCGCTTGAGGCCGAGGATGGCGGAGCGCTGGTCACGGCCGTAGCGCAGAAGCACTGTCAGCGTGGCCGGCCGCTCGCGCTGCACCGTAAAGGCTTCGATGTAGCCTTCCTCCTTGAGCAGCTCGGCGATGCGAAGCTTCAGCTTGGAGAAGGGAATCTCGACGCGGTCGTGCCGCGCGAGGATCGCGTTGCGAATCCGCGTCAGCATATCGGCGATGGGATCGGTCATCATGGCGCAATCTCCCTACCAGCTCGACTTGGTCACACCCGGAACCTCACCCCGAAGGGCAAGCTGCCTGAGGCAGATCCGGCAGAGCTCGAATTTGCGATAGAAGGCTCGAGGCCGCCCGCATACCTTGCAGCGGTTGCGCTGGCGCACCTTGAACTTCGGGGACTTGTTCATCTTGGCGAACATGCGTGCACTAGCCACAGTTCTCTCCTATTTCCTGAACGGCATGCCGAGGCCGGCCAGCAGCGCGCGCCCGTGCTCGTCGGTGGCGGCGGTGGTAACGAAGGTGGCACTGAGGCCCTTGATGCGGTCGATTTTGTCGTAGTCGATTTCGGGAAAGACGATCTGCTCGCGCACCCCGAGGGTGTAGTTGCCGCGGCCATCAAAAGCCTTGGGGCTGGTGCCGCGGAAGTCGCGCACCTGGGGCAAGGCCACGCTGATCAAGCGGTCGACGAACTCCCACATGCGTCGGCGGCGCAGGGTGACCGACACACCGATGGGCGCGCCCTCGCGGAGTTTGAAGCCAGCGATGGATTTGCGGGCGCGGGCGATGACGGGCTTTTGGCCGCTGATGGCGGCCAGCTCCTGCACCGCCGCCTCGATGATCTTGGGCGTCTGCACGGCCTCACCAAGGCCCATGTTCAGGGTCACCTTGATCAGCTTCGGTGCCTGCATCGGGTTTGCGAGCCCGAAATCTTTGATCAGGCTCGGCAGGACTTCCTTTTGGTACTTGTCCTGCAAGCGTGGCGTAGGTTCAGCCATGACGTTCGTTCCTCTACGAATCCTTGAATGCGAACTCTGGAGCGCGTGTGGGCTAGCTCTCGATCACCGTTCCGGTGCGCGCCGAGACGCGGACCTTCTTGCCCTCGTCGTTCTGCTGGAAGCGCACGCGCGTTGGCTTGTCGGCCTTGGTGTCCAGCAGCATCACGTTGGACACGTGAATCGGCATGGACTTGGTGGTGATGCCGCCCTGGGGGTTCTTGTTGGAGGGGCGCTCGTGACGCGTGACGACATTGACGCCCTCGACGATGACGCGATCGCGGTCGGTAAGCACCTTGAGGATCTTGCCCCGTGCGCGCTTGTCCTTGCCCGCGATGACGACGACCTCGTCGCCCTTCTTCAAGCGATTGCCCATCACACCACCTCCGGCGCCAACGAGATGATCTTCATGAAGCGCTTGGCGCGAAGCTCGCGCGCAACCGGCCCGAAGATGCGGGTGCCGATGGGTTCGCCCTGGGCGTTGATCAGCACGGCGCTGTTGTTGTCGAACTTGATGTAGCTGCCATCGGGGCGGCCGTGCTCTCGGGCGGTGCGGACGATGACGGCCTTGGCCACGTCGCCCTTTTTGACGCGCGAGTTGGGCAGCGCTTCCTTGATGGAGACGACGATCACGTCGCCCAGGCCGGCGTAGCGCCGGCGGCTGCCGCCGAGCACCTTGATGCACAGCACTCGCTTGGCGCCGCTGTTGTCAGCCACATCCAAAATGCTTTCGGTCTGGATCATCTTAGACCTCTTCCGGACGGTCGAGCAGACGCGTCACGATCCAACGCTTGGTGGCAGACATCGGGCGACATTCGCCGATCTCTACCAGGTCGTTGGTGCGGTACTGCTCTTTCTCGTCGTGGGCGTGATACTTCTTGCGGCTCTTGACGTACTTTCCGTAGACCGGATCCCGGTAGCGGCGCTCGACGCTGACCACTACGGTCTTCTTGGCGCGGCCTTCAGCCTTGGTGTCGTTGACGACCCGTCCCTGCAGCCGACGGCGGTTACCGCGGGCCGTGGAGGTCGTTTCTTCTGCTTTGGTCTCAGCCATGGCCTTTTCAGTCCTGCTGCGCGTCCGCGCTCTGGCCCGCGCCCTGTGCCAGCAGGGTCTTGACGCGGGAAATGTCCCGACGCAAGCGCCGAATCCTGGCGGTGTCGTCGAGTTGGTTGGTGAAGTTCTGGAAGCGGGTCTTCCAGAGATCGCGCGTCAAGTCGCGCTCCATCTCCAGCAGCTCACCGCGAGTCCGCTCCCTCATTTCCTTGGCCTTCATAGCTGCTCACTCCGGTCCATGAAGCGGCACTTCATCGGCAGCTTGACGCCGGCCACGCGAAAGGCCTCTTCGGCGAGTTCACGGGAGACGCCTTCGATCTCGTAGAGGATGCGTCCGGGGCGAACCACGGCGACCCACTGCTCCGGGCTGCCCTTGCCCTTACCCATGCGGGTTTCGAGCGGCTTCTTGCTCAGGGGCTTGTCGGGAAAGACACGGATGTAGAGCTTGCCCGCACGCTTGGTCTTGCGCTGGATGGCCATACGAGCCGCCTCGATTTGGCGCGCGGTCACGTAGCCCCGATCCATTGCCTGCAGACCGAAATCACCGAAAGACACATCGGAGCCGCGCTGCGCGAGCCCGCGCATCTTGCCCTTCTGTTGCTTTCGGAACTTGGTTCGCTTTGGCATCAACATGGTGATTGCTCCTCGGTATTGGGCTCTAGCGCGTTCGGGCTAGCGACCCAGGGCCTGCGGCTGGCCTGCGCCCGGTAACTGCTGCCGGCGGCGCTGGGGCAGGATCTCGCCCTTGAAGATCCAGCACTTGATGCCGATGGCACCGGCGGTTGTTTTGGCCGTGGCCACTCCGTATTCGATGTCAGCGCGCAGGGTGTGCAGGGGCACGCGACCTTCGCGATACTTTTCGGAGCGCGCGATCTCCGAGCCGCCCAGACGGCCGCTGGCTTCCACGCGGATGCCCTTGGCGCCGAACTTCATGGCGATTGAGACGGCCTTCTTCATGGCGCGGCGGAAGGCCACGCGGCGCTCGAGCTGGGTGGCGATGTTCTCGGCCACCAGCTGCGCGTTGGTCTCGGCCTTGCGCACTTCCTGGATGTCGATGAACAACTCGTTGCTGGTCAGGCCCTGGAGTTCTTCCTTGAGCTGCTCCACGCCCGCTCCGCGACGGCCGATGATGATGCCCGGACGCGAGGTCTGGATGATCACCTTGGCCTTGCTGGCAGCGCGCTCGATGGAAATACCGGCAATTCCCGCGTTGGAGAAGCGGTCCTTGATCACCTTCCGCAGGCGCAGATCCTCATGCAGCCAGCGCTGGTAGTTTTTGTCCTCGTACCACTTGGAACTCCAGGTACGGATGACATTGAGCCGAAACCCATAGGGATGTGTTTTTTGTCCCATCAGTCCTCTCGCTCCGCGACAACCACGGTGATGTGGCTCATGCCCTTTTGAATCGGTGTGGCGCGGCCCATGGCGCGCGGACGCCAGCGAACCATGTGGTGATCGGGAGCCTTGTCGGCGAAGGCGAGCTTGACGTAGAGGCGGTCGAGGTCGACGTTCTCGTCGTGCTGCTCGGCGTTGGCGATGGCGCTGTCGAGCAGCTTCTCGATCATCGGTGCCGCTGCCTTGCGTGTGAAGCGAAGTTGCTCGATGGCCTCGGCCACGTACTTGCCGCGGACCATGTTGAGCACCATGCGCGCCTTGCGGGGTGCGATGCGCGCGTAGCGCAATTTGGCTGTTGCTTCCATCGTCTGCCTCAGCGCTTGCCGGTGCGGGGATTGACACCGCCGCCCTTGCCCTTGCGGTCGGCCGCGTGCCCGCCGAAGGTGCGGGTCGGGGCGAACTCGCCGAGCTTGTGGCCCACCATGTTCTCGTTGACGAAAACAGTCACGAATTTGCGTCCGTTGTGAACGGCGAAGCTCAGGCCAACGAACTCCGGCGAGATCGTCGAGCGGCGCGACCAAGTCTTGATCAACTTGCGATCGCCGCTCTGCTGCGCCGTGTCCACCTTTTTCATCAGGTGGTCGTCGATGAACGGTCCTTTTTTGACTGAACGGGGCATCTCAGATCTCCGCCTACTTCTTGCTTCGCCGTTTGACGATGAATTTGTCGGTACGCTTGTTCTTGCGGGTCTTCTTGCCCTTGGCCAACTGGCCCCAGGGGGAGCAGGGATGACGACCGCCGCTGGTGCGTCCCTCACCACCGCCCATGGGGTGGTCTACGGGATTCATGGTGACGCCGCGGTTGTGAGGCCGGCGGCCGAGCCAGCGCGAACGACCGGCTTTGCCCAGCGAGACGCGGGCGTGCAGCACGTTGCTGACCTGTCCGATGGTGGCGCGGCAGTTGAGGTGCACCAGACGCACCTCCGAGGAGGGCAGGCGCACGTGCGC
This sequence comes from Myxococcales bacterium, assembly GCA_029880325.1. Lineage (GTDB taxonomy): Bacteria > Myxococcota_A > Polyangia > Polyangiales > JAFGIB01 > JAOUOP01. The sequence goes on from JAOUOP010000025.1 coordinate 108,092, forward strand.
GTAGTCGCCTTCCTTGGCCATCAGCTGCGCGGCGGTTCCCGCCGAGCGCACCATTTGGCCGCCCTTGCCGATCTTCAGCTCGATGTTGTGGATCATCGTGCCGGTGGGGATGTAGCGCAGCTGCAGGGCGTTGCCGGGCTTGATGTCGGCGGTGCGTGAGGAGATGACGGGATCGCCCACCTTCAGGCCGTCGGGGGCCAGAATGTAGCGCTTCTCGCCGTCGGCGTAGTGCAGAAGGGCCAGCCGCGCGCTGCGATTGGGGTCGTACTGCAGCTTGGCCACCTTGGCCGGCACACCGATCTTGTTGCGCTTCCAGTCGACCGTTCGGTAGCGGCGCTTGTGGCCGCCGCCACGGAAACGCACGGTGGTGCGACCGGTGTTATTGCGGCCGCCGGCAGAGTTCTGCGCCTCGAGCAGGCGCCGCTCGGGACGATCCTTGGATAGGCCCTCCGAGGAGAGGACCTCGTAGTAGCGCCGTGCGGGCGAGGTGGGCTTGTATCGCTTGACGGGCATCATGCACCTTCCCAGAAGTCGATGGTTTCGCCATCGGCGACCGACACGAAGGCCTTCTTCCAGTTTTGGTTTTTGGCATGGCCGCGGCCCATGCGACGAACGCGACCGCGCATGATCAGGGTGCGAACCTTGGTGACCTTGACCGAGAAGAGGGTCTCGATGGCATCCCGAATTTGGATCTTGTTCGCCTTCGGGTGGACCTCGAACATGTACTGATTTTCGTCTTCTTGCAGCCGGGTGCCCTTCTCGGTGAGGGTCAGCGGCCGTTTGATGATCTGCTCGGGAAGCATGGTCAGGCCTTCTGCAAGCGGCTCTCGACGGCCTTGGCGGCGTCCTTGGTGAGCACCAGGTGGGGATAGCGCAGCACGTCGTAGAGGTTCAGGCCCTCCGGTGGCAAGTACTGGCTGTCGGGGATATTGCGCACGCTCAGGCGCAAATTGTTGTTGTTGTCGAGATCGACGATGAGCGAACCGTTATCCACCTGCAGCGCGCTGAGCACGGAGGCCAGGGCGCGGGTCTTGATCTCGGCCAGCTCGAAGGTGTCGACCACCGTAACCTTGCCCTCCTTGAGCTTGAGGGAAAGGGCCGAGCGCATGGCGCCCTGGCGCATCTTGCGCGGTGGGCGGTAGCCGTAGTCCCGGGGCATCGGGCCGTGGGCGACGCCGCCGCCGACCAGGCTCATCGCCCGCTTGCCGCCGTGACGGGCGTTGCCGGTGCCCTTCTGGCGATACATCTTGGTCTTGGAACCGGAGACCGCCGAGCGGCCCTTGGTGCTGGCGTTGCCGCCGCGGCGGCTAGCCAACTGAGCCTTGAGCACGTCGTAGATCAGGGCTTCGTTGACCTCGGCCCCGAAGACTTCGTCGGAAAGCTCGAGCTCGCCGACGCTCTTTCGCTCCAAGTTATAGACTGTGACCTTTGCCATGGTCCATCTCCGCTGAGCTGACCGCTCAGCTCTTGATCTCGACGTCGACACCTGCCGACAGATCGAGCTTCATCAACGCGTCGAGCGTCTGTTGGGTCGGCTCGAGAATGTCGAGCAACCGCTTGTGGGTACGGATTTCGAACTGCTCGCGCGCCTTCTTGTCGACGTGCGGGCCGCGCAACACGGTGTACTTGTTGACGCGGGTGGGCAGCGGGATCGGACCTGCCACGCGCGCACCGGTCCGCTTCGCCGTGTCGACGATTTCGGACGTCGATTGGTCGAGCAAACGGTAGTCGTACGCCTTGAGGCGAATGCGGATTTTCATGGTGCGCTTTCCTACTCGATGATCTTGGTCACGACGCCGGCGCCGACAGTACGGCCGCCTTCGCGGATGGCGAAGCGCTGCTGCTCCTCCAGAGCCACGGGGCTGATCAGCTCCACCGTCATCTTCACGTTGTCGCCGGGCATCACCA
>JAOUOP010000082.1 GCA_029880325.1 Myxococcales bacterium
CCACCGCCTGGGAATCTAGCCCGCTGCTCGCAGCCCTCTAGCCCCTTTCCTGCCGCACACGCTTACACCCCTGCGACCTTCGGGTCGCGGGGGTTTTGCGTTTCTTCCGCACCCCACTCGCCGCTCACCGGAAGCCGCGGCACCCGGCTCCCATCTCAGCCCGCGCCCGCCTCGCCAAAAAGCCGGGCGTAATTTCGCAGCACCCGACCGCTCAGCAAGTCCTGGCTTTGTCGGGCAAGTTCAGCAGCTTGCTCATAGAGTTCACGGCCGCGGTCCTCACGGCCGGCGGCCAGGGCCGCCATGGCCTGGCACTCGAGCAACTCCAGCCGCTCCTCGGGCTCAAGCTCGAGCCCCGCGATGCGTTCTTCGAGTTGGGCCCAGGCGCCCTCGTCCGCATCCGAAACGCACAGCTCGAGGGCATCGAGGAACGCCGTCTCTCCTGCGCCCCAGCCCGCGTCGAGAGCGCTCGGCGGAGCGCACGTGCGCTGGAGCTCGCGAAGGTCTTCAACGATGCGCGCAACCTCATCCCTGTGCCCGCGGTAGTTGGCGATGCGGGCCACCAGAAGCTTGAGGCCGGCCGACACCCATTCACTCGCTCCCCACAGCTGCACCGCCAGTTGCGCGCAACGGGCCGCGTGTTCCGAGGCCGGCTGCAGGTCCTCGCGGATGCGAACTCCTTCGCCCTCGCTGCCGACCTCGGGTTGTCCCCCCGCCCAGAAGAGCACCGTGGCGAGATTGTCCAGGGCGTTGATCTCGACGAAAGGCTCGCCGATCTCGCGCGCGATGCGCGTGGCCACCTCCAGGTCGGCGACCACCCTGTCGACGCGGTCCACGCCAAACCACAGCGCCGCACGATTCACGTAGACCGCAGCCTGGTGGTGCAGATCGGCGTGGGCCTTGGCGGCGGCGAGCACGGTCTCGAAATTGCGCTCGGCATCCTCGAAGCGCCCAAGCTTGCAGCAGTCGGGGCCGACCATCAGCAGCGTGATGACAAGCGACTCGTAGCCAGCCTCCCCCAAGCTCAGGGCCTTTTTGGCCGCTTCGCTGCCCACGCGCACACAACCCTCGGGATCGCCGGCGCGATGCAAGACGCGGGTGAGGTTGCTCGCCAGGCGCACCTCGAGCAGCGGGTCGGGATCGGTGACCAGCTTCTGCGCGGCTTCGACCAGGGCAGCGGATTCCTCAACCTTGAAGCGCCAGTCCAGCACCGTGGCCTCATCGAGCATGATGTCGGCTTGCAGGGCCGGGGCGCCCAGGCCTTCGGCGCGCGTGCGCGCCAGCTCCAGGTCCCCGACCGCGTCCTCGTTGCGCCCCAGACGAAAGCGCATCAGGCCGCGACCCCTGGCGGCCTCGACCGCGCGCAGGTCTGCGGCCTCGCCCAAAAGCTCCAGGGCCGAGCCGAAGGCCGCTTCGGCCGGCAGATAGGACTGGGCCTCGCCGAGTTCCTTACCGAGGCTCAGGTACTCCTCGGCCGCCCGCTCGGGGTGACCACCGCGGGCCGCATGCAGCGCCAGGCGCGGGCGGCGCCGCTCGGCGGGCATGTCGGTGGCCGCGTCGTAGACCTGGAAGGCCGCCGCGTGCAGGGCCTTGAGGCGCGCTTCCGGCTGCGTCTCGTAAATGGTGTCGCGCAGCAGCGGATAGCGGAAGTCGTAGCGGCCGTTCTTGTGACGCCTGAGGATGCGGGCCTCGACCAGGCGCGTGATGCCCACGGCGGGGTCGAGCTGCACCACGTCCAGGTGCCCCGAGCGCTCCAGGGCCGTGGCCAGCGCGTCCATCTCGCCCACCGAAAAATCCACGCCCAGCACCGAAGCCAGGCGCGCGTGGCCCTCGAGCTGCGAAGGCAGCGCTTCGATTTCGCGCCGCGCGTTCCACTGGACGATGGGCAAGTCGGGCAGCTTGTCGAGCTCGTCGGTGGCGATGTAGTGCATGGTGCCGGCCTCGTTTTGCCGCACGATGCCTTCACGCTTGAGGCCGCGCACCAGCTCGGTCAGCAGGCGCGGCACGCATTGGGTGCGCTCGGCCAGCGTGGTCAGCACGCTCTGGGGCACGTGCTCCACCGGATGCAAGAGCAGGCGCGCCAGGATCATGGCGTCTTCCTGGGCCAGCGGGCCCAGCTCGAGCTGCTCGAAGTGACCCGCGCGCGAGCCGAAGTGGGGCCTGAGCTCGCCGAAGTTCTCGGAAGCGAGCACGCAGACGAAGACCGGCGCCCTGTGGTCGGCCAGGGTGGCGAATTCGAGGGCGTCGAGCACGGCGTCGTCGACCTGGTGGGCGTCGTCGAGCACCACCAGCTGCGGCTTCATGCGCGCCCGCTGCCTGAGGGCCTCACCACCGGCGCGCGCCACCGCCCAGCGCAGCGCACCGGGCGCCGCCGAGAGGCGATCGACGTCCGGATGGCGCGCGTCGAGGTAACCCATAGTGAATGACGCCGCGGCCCAGACCTCGTCGCCGATTTCGTCGCCCAGGCGCTCGCAGAACATGGCCCTGGCGTCGTCGGCTTCGGCCCTGAGCGGTAGGTCCAGAAGCCGCCGCAGCATCTCCGGCATCACACGGCCCTGGGCGCCCAGCACATCCTGTCGCGGCGCCAGGCGCAGCACCTCGCAGTCGGGTAGCGTGCGCGGCGCGCCCTCGGCCAGGGCGCTGGCCAGGTGGGTGCGGCCGTAGCCGCTCTTGGCCGTGACCGCGAAGATGGTGGGCTGCGGCCCCTGGGTGGCGGCCCCTGCGGCATCGACGAGCTGGTGCAGAACCTCGGTGCGGCCGATGAGCGGCGTCTCATCCATGCCGAAGGCCGTCGCCGTCAACTCGTGGTCACCGGCCGCCTGCTGCCCCATCACGAAACGATCGCTGCGCCCGGGGACAAGCGTAAACGAAAGCTCGGGCAGCACCTGGGTGGCCGCCTCGGTCAGGCACACGCCCGCGTCATCGGTGGGCTCGGGGTAGCGGTCCTGGGCGCTCAAAACCACGCCGAAGAAGCGCCGCGAGCCATCCGGACGCACCTGGACGGTCACCTGCGCCACGTCGATCACGACGCGGCTGGCCAGATCCGAGCCGATCAGGCGATGGGCCGCCGAAAGCGCGGGCCGCACCGGATTGCTGCTGACCGCATGCCCGAAGGCGACCACGTAGCGGGTGCCCTTGCTCTGAGCGATTTCACCGCCGCTTGCGCCCACCACGCTCTGCAGCGCCGCCAGGCTGGAGCGCGACTCGAAGAAGAGCAGCCCGACGCTGCGCTTTTCCTTGGTGCCACGCGAAGCGGCCCGATCGGCCCGATCGGCGCGACCGGCGCGCTTGGCTTTCTTGGCGCGGGCGGTCGCGAGCTTGTCGGCGGCGGCGGGCGGTGCCTCCGGCATCGGTCCGGCCTTGGCCCGAGCCAAGGCGGCGCGCAGCTCGCCGATACTGGCGCAGCGCGGCTCCCGATCCTTGCTCAAGCAACCGCGCACGACAGCGTCGAGCTCCAGCGGCAGATCGGGGCGCGAGGGCAACGGCGCCACCCGGCGGCTTAGCTGGGCCTCGCGCACGTCGGCGGCCTTGCCGAAAAACGGCGGCGCGCCGCGGAAGAGTTCGTAGAGCAGGATGCCCGCGCTGTAGACATCGGCGCGTAGGTCCAGATCCGGCACATCCTTGCACTGTTCGGGCGACATGTACTCCGCCGTGCCCGCCGCCTCGCCCTCGCCCGCTTCCGGCGCCGAGCGGCGCTCTTCACCCAGCGTCCGGGAGAGCCCGAAGTCGACCAGCATGGTGCTTCCTGCGTCGTCGCAGAGCACGTTTTCGGGCTTGAGATCCAGGTGCAGCACGCCGGCGGCGTGCACCGCCTCGAGGGCATCGAGCAGCCCCTCGGCAAAGCGCGCGGCTTCTGCAAACTCGAAGGGCTGTCCCGCGCGCTCGGCCATGCGCGCGGCCAGCGTCGGATATTGCACGCGCTCCAGGACCAGGCAGGGCTTGGAAAGCACCCTGCCCTGCCACAGCACCGCCGGCACCGCCGGCCCCGCCGCCGCGCGCATCATGGCCGCCTCGCGCTCCATCTCGGCGATGGCGTCGGCGCCGTCCTTGAAGCCCACCTTGATAGCAAGCTTCATATCGTCGCCGGGACGACTCGCCGCATAGACCAGGCCGAAGCCGCCACCGCCCAGGATGCCCTCGATGTCGTAACCAAGCTCGCGCAGGCCCCCCTGGATGGCCGCCTCGGTGGCCGCGTCGAAGCCCTCCGCATCGCCCGACGCGCTCGACTCCTCTTCGGCCTTGGCCGTCGCTCCGTGAGCCACGCACGACGGCGCGCTATCGACGAGACGGGCCCCGCACTCCGTGCAACGAACCATGATTGGCAAAGTCTACAGCGCTTGGGGAACACTGTGCGCCGTAGTTGAAATTATACACGCCAGTCGCACTAGCCGACAAGCGTCATACGCGGGTGGATCCGCGGCTTCCGCGGTGGCTCGTATCCACCACGCGACCCACATCGACCTTCAACCCCCCAGTTAAACCTACGCTACGGCAGCAGCCTGAACTACTGACGCGCGCCGTGGCGACCGCTGCCCGATGCGCGTGCCGGCTCCCTGCGGTCGGGATCACGGCGGCAGTATGCGCCAGGCCGCGAACGACGCCTCGCAGAAGCGTCGTTGCCCCATCAGCGCTTGATGCGCACCCGTCCCATGAAGTCCACCTTGCCCAGGGGCACGCCCTTCATGCGCAGGATGTCGTAGGCGGTGGTGGCGTGGAAGTAGAAGTTGGGCAGCGAGAACGAAAGGATGAAGTCCCGGGCCACGAAGGGGAGCTCCATCTGGCCAAGCCTGAAGATCAACTCTCGGTCTTCGAGGGCGTTGACGGCGTCGGCGTCGAGTTCACCGAGGCCCGCAACGGTGCGCGCCATCAGGTCCTGCAGCGCCGGGTAGTCGAGGCTCTCGGGCGCTCTTGGCGGCAGAAAGAGGCCCTTGTCGAGGGCTTCGATGGCGCCCAGCGAGTGCTGCGCCACCGACGCGATCTGGAAGCGAAAGGGCAGCATGTCGTCGTAGATACGGGCGCCGACGATGTCCTGCAGGTCGCTGCCCTGCTGCTCGAAGTGGGCGCGCGCCTTGTCCAGGACGCGGGCCACGGCTTTGGTGGTCTGCAGGAAACTGGCGACGCTGACGTCATAGAAGGCGATGGTCACAGGCAGGCTCTCCGGTGTTCGAGACGGCGCTCAGAAATCGAGTTCATAGGGCAAAAGCGCCATCGCCTCGCCGCCGCCGAGCAGCTGCAGCTTAACGGCGGCGCTGAGCACGGAACGTAACTCGGGGCTCAAGCGCGGGCCGGGGCCGTCGTCGGGCAGCGGCGGCGTATGCGGGTCGCTCCCGGCGCCCAGCTGGGCGCCACCGAGCACCAGGTCGAGCAAACCGCCACCACGCTCGGGAAGGATGACGATGGGGGCGTCTTTCGGAAGCCCCGCGCGCTGACGCGCCCGGATCAGGGCCGATGCGAAGCCACCCAGGTGGTCGACCAGACCGTGCCCCACGGCCGCATCGCCGCTCATCACGCGCCCGCGGGCCACGGCGTCGACCTCGCTCACCTTCATGTCGCGCCCTTCGGCCACGCGGCGGAGGAAGAGCCGGTAGTAGACGCGCAGGGTCTCGGCCAGCGCCGCCCGTTCCTCGTCGGTGAAGGCGCGCCACATGGACTGGGCGCCGGCGCGGCGACCGCGCTGGAAGTGCTCCACATTGACGCCGAAGCGCGCCGCCAGCTCCTGCACGTCGACCTTGCCGTAGAAGATGCCAATGGAGCCGGTGACCGTGGAGGGGTCGGCCCAGATCTCGTCGGCGGCGCAGGCCACGTAGTAGCCGCCGCTGGCGGCGACCGCCCCCATCGAGGCGATCACGGGCTTGCGCTCGCGCGCCCGGCGCACGGCACGCCAGATCCGATCGGAGGCCAGGACCGCACCTCCGGGCGAGTCGACGCGCAGCACGATGGCGCGAATGCTCGGGTCGGCGGCCATGGACGCAAGCGCCTCGACGATGGTGTCGCCGCCCGTCATGTGGATGTCGAGCAGGGGGATGTCCACGCTCTTGCCGTCGACGATGCTGTCGTCGACCACGATGACGCCCACCGAAGGCTGCTTGCCCCAGCTGTGCTCCTCGGGCGCCGGCAGCGATTTGCTCAGGCTCGCGCCCTTGAAGATCTCCAGGTCGCCGTTTTCGAGCGCGTCGCCGTCGGCGGCGGCGTGCACCAGGGAGCGCTCCAGGGCCAGCGGCGCCAGGTAGGGCCCCTCGTCCATCAGCTCCGCCACCTGCGCGGGCGTGCGCTTCAGATCGCCCGAGAGGTCCTGCAGCACCCGCTGGTGCACCGAGTCGAGCAGGGCCAGGGTCTGGGCGCGGGCCGCCTCGCCCATGCCGCCCTGGGTGTACTGCTCGGGCGCGCCCTTTTGGGGACCGATGCGCAAGAAGTCAGCGCGCACGCCGAAGCGCTTGAGGGCGTCGCCGAAGAACATGGCCGACATGCCGGTGCCCATCAGCCGCACGTCGCCGGCCGGGTCGATGAGGATGCGGTCGGCGCCCGCACAGGCGTAATAGGCGCCGCCGCTGGCCGAGTCGAGGTGGCAGACCACCGGCTTGCCCGCGGCGCGCAGCTCACGGATCTGCATGCGCAGCTCCTGGGCGTAGGCGTAACCCATGCCCCCGCTCGGTCGCAGCAGGACGCCGGCGACCCGCTCGTCGACGCGGGCGCGCTCCAGCCACAGCGACAGTGAAAGGGCGCCGCGGGGGGAGAGCCCGCCGAAACGCAGATCGAGCACGCGTCGGTCCAGATCCAGACCGGAGCGGGGACGCCCCTCCACGCGCATCACCCCATACCAGCCGAGCGCGGCGTCCGATGCCGGCCGCGCCACCACGGCGCCTCCGCCGACGCCCAGGTGGCCCAGCTGCACCACCAGCTCGGTGATCAGGCGCAGGGCCTGGTCAGAGTCGCCCAGGCCGTCCACCTCGAGCAGGCTCGACAGCCGCCCCACCGACGGCAGTGCGAGGCTCAGGCCGGCGCGGCCACTGATGGCGTCGGCGTCGAGCGCGTGGGCGGCCAGCCCGAAGTCCAGGCCCAGCGCGTCGCTGGCGAAGGGGCGCAGGCCGATGGAGCCCAGGATACTCGAGCCCAGGTCCAGGCCGCTGGTGCCCTGGCCCTCGCGCGAGGTGAAGAGGTCGCGCCCCACCAGGGACAAAGACAAAAGGCGGCTCGGCCGCATCAGGATGCCGATGTCGACGCTGCTCAGGCCGTCAAAGGCCGGATGGCCGGAGCTGATGCCGCGAAAGCTCACGCCCAGGGAAAAGCGCGGGCTGGCCGAAAGCGACAGCCCCAGGGCGGCCATGGCGCGGTCGCTGTCGCCGGGGCCGCCGAGCTGCGCGCCGGCCGAGCGCAGCCCCGGCCGAATGCTCTGCAGCGTGAAGCCGGCGGCCAATGGACCCACGATCGGGCCGGCCAGGTAGACGGCGTCGCCGCTATTGAGCCAGTCGTCTTCGCCCGGCGCGTCCACACTGGCGTGCACGTAGGCCAGGCTGTAGGCCGGCAACATGCCGAGGCCGGCCGGATTGACGTCGAGGGCGATGGCGTCGTCGAGTTCGAGGGTGGAGGAAGCCGGGACCCAAACCGGATCGGTGGCCCGATGCAGGGGGGCGTCGGCGCGCTGGGCGCTGGCCACGACCGTCGACAGCAGCGTGCCCGACGCCAGCAGCAGTGCCGCGATGCGAAGCATGGCTCCCCAATACCACTTGGGGGGCGGGTTCAGAAAGGCCGGGACGCCGGGGCGCCGGGTGTCGACCCGCCGCACGGCGCGATCCGCCATTGCCGAATTCCAGCCTCTCATTTAGCGTGGCGCGCCATGCGCTGCGTCATCCCGCTGCTGGTCGCCAGCCTGGTCCTGGCCCAGATGCCCGCCGTGGCGCGGGCCGAGGACGACAACAACGCCGCCGTGGACCGCTACCAACGGGGCCGCGAGCACTTCAGCGCCGGCCGCTACCGCATGGCGATCATCGAACTCAAGGCGGCGCTGGCGCTCGACCCCGACTCGCCGAACCTGATGTACAACGTGGCCTACACCAGCGAGCTGCTGGGCGACCTGGGCACGGCGATCCACTACTACCGGCGCTACCTGGTGGCGCTACCCGAGGAAGAGAGCGAAGAGCGGACCAAGATCCAGGGCACGCTGCGGCGCCTGGAGGGCCATCGCGTCGAGGCCGCCGCCGACGCCGCCCGTCGCCACGAGGAGCTGCGCTCACCGGGCGACGCGGGCGAGCCGCCGCCCTTCGGCGCCAGCGACACCTGGTTCTGGCTCTCCTTCGCCGGCGGGCTGGCCCTGCTCGGGGGCGGCGCCGCCACGGGCGTGCTGGCGCTGGAGCGGGAAAACGCCGTGGCGGACTTCGTGGCCGGCAACGACGGCAGCCTCTCGGAGCGCAACCAGCTGGTGACCGAGGCCGACCGCTTCGCCCTGGCCTCCGACGTGATGCTGATCGGGGGTACGGCCCTGCTAGTGACCTCGGCCGCACTGCTGCTGCTGCGCGAGCCCGAGATCGAGTCACGGCCCCGGGCCTCCATCGGCATCGATGGTCGCGGCGGACTGCTGCTGAGCTTCAGCGGCCGGCTCTGAGGCACCCCGGGGCGGTCGCCCCCGATCATCGCTGGAGTATGGGAAAAGCCTGACAATTCGGTGGCGGGGCAGGCAAGCGGTTATGGCCCATCGATCCGTGCTAGACTTCGCGCGATAACGGGGACTGCGACCCCGCCCCACCGGAGACCGTCCCATCGGAGAACACGATCCACTGATCGGATCGCAACTGGCCGGCCGCTACCGCGTGATCGAAGCGATCGGCGCCGGCGCCATGGGCGCGGTCTATCGTGCCGAGCAGGTGGAGCTGGGGCGCTCGGTGGCGCTGAAGGTGCTCAGCGCCGGCGCCCGCAGCCAGTCGGACGTGGCGGCGCGCTTCCAGCGCGAGGCCCAGGCCATGAGCGCGCTGACCCACCCCAACACCGTGCGCGTCTACGACTTCGGCGCCACCGAGGACGGCAAGTTCTTCGTGGCCATGGAGCTGCTCGAGGGCGAGGCTGCCAGCAAGCGCCTGGAACGGGCACCACTGATCGGCGTGCGCGAGGCCATCGATTGGTCGCGCCAGGTGCTGCGGTCGCTGGCCGAGGCCCACCAAAAGGGCATCATCCACCGCGACGTCAAGCCGGACAATCTCTACCTGGCCCAGGAGCCCCATCGCAGCGAACCGCTGGTGAAGGTGCTCGATTTCGGCATCGCCAAGGCGGTCGCCGGCGAGCACGCCATCGATCAATTCGAAACCCTCGACGGCACCGTCTTTGGCACGCCGCGCTACATGTCGCCCGAACAGGCCCAGGGCAGACCCCTGGATCCACGCAGCGATCTCTACGCCGTGGGCATCGTGCTCTACGAACTGCTGGCCGGAAGCCCGCCCTTCGTGGACAGCGACGCCGTGGTCGTGATGGCCAAGCACATCCGCGACCAGGCGCCGCCCATCACTCATAGTCAAAGCGGCGAATTACTCTCCAGTCGCCTGCAAAAAGTGGTCACGCGGGCGCTGGCGAAGGACCCCGCCGAGCGTTTTCAAAGCGCCGAGGAATTCGAGCAGGCGCTGCTCACCTGCCAGCGCGAGCAAACCCTGCGCCTACAGCCGCTGTTGGAGTTCGGCACGCGACTGGGCCGCGATCGCAAAATGCTGACCCTATCGGCGCTAGCCCTGTCGGGCTTTGCCGCGGCGGCCTTTGGGCTCAGCTCGGCGTGGCCGACCGAAAGTAGCGATCGAGCAGCCGACACGGCGCTCGCAGCAGATGCTCCGGGTTCAAAGGCGACCGCTGCGGCGGCGCCCCCGGCGGCGCAAACTCCGACAAGCGCCGAGGTACTGGTGCAAAGCGAGCCCCAGGGCGCGAGCATCGTGCACGCCGGACGCACGCTGGGAGAGACGCCACTGCGGGTCGAGGTACCGGAGGGCGAGGCTCTGCGCCTGGAGCTAGACCACGAAGGCTATCAGCCACTGACCCTGGACCTGACCTCGGGCGAAGAGGAGCGCATGGTCCGGCTCGAGCCCTTGCCCAGCGAGCCCGTACCCAACGAGCAGGCCAGCGCCGAGGTCAAGCGGCGTCCGCGCCGCAAGCGCAGCGTGCGTTCTCGACCCACCTCGAGCCCTGGCGAGTCGCGCGACGACTCCCCCTACGAAAAGTTCTAGAGCCGGCGTCGCGGCAAGGTCAGTGCACGCAGGTCAGACTTCGCCCGAGGTGAGCGAGAACATGCCACAGGAGCCCGACTGGCTGCCGCGCGCCGGCCTTCACCTGGAATGGCCACGGCTGGTCGCCGCGGTGCTGGCGCGCTGCTCGGGCGCATCGGCCAAGCGGCGCGGCGTGCCCCTGTGTTCCGAGCCGCAGGCGGCGGCTTTGTTGCTGAGCCAGAGCGCCGAAATCGAAGCGCTGACACGCGCCGGTGAAGGGCCGCTGCCGCTCTCGGACCTGCGCGACGTCTCGCAACACCTCGAGCGCCTCGAGCGGCACGGAACGCTGGAGGCCAGCGCCCTCGGCGACATCCTGGCCACCCTGGGCAATGCACGCAGGCTGCGGGAGTTTCTGGTATCGCGTCGCGATCGGGTGCCGGCGCTACAGGCCGCCTGCAGCACCGACTCAACCCTCGACGAGCTGGAACAGCAACTGGCGGTCGCCATCGAGCCCGACGGGACGCTCTCGGACCGCGCCAGCGACGAGCTGCGATCGCTGCGCACGGAAATCACCAACCTGCGCGATCGCATCGTGGGGCGCCTGGGTCAACTCATCGAGCGCTACCAGGACGTGCTGTCGGACCGCTATCACACGCTGCGCGAGGACCGCTACGTGATTCCCGTGCGCCGCGACGCCCACGAGCGCGTGCCGGGCATCGTGCACGGCACCAGCCAGAGCGGCGCCAGCGTCTTCGTCGAACCGCAGCCCATCGTAGCCCACGGCAACCGCCTAAAGATGGCCCAGGCGGAGTTCGAGCGCGAGCAGCGCCGCATCCTCTTGGCGCTCTCGGAGCGCGTAAGCGAATCGCTGCCCAGCCTGCGCGCCGCCGCCGAGGCCCTCGACCACGCCGACCTGCGCCAGGCCGCCGCGCGCCTGGCCGGCGATCTGGGTGGCAGCGTGCCGCGCCTGGTCGAAGGCACGCACTTCGACCTGCGTGAGCTGCGCCATCCGCTGCTGGTGCTCGATGGCGTCGAGGTGGTGCCCAACGACATGACGCTCGCGGCGGGTGAAGGGCTCGTAATCTCCGGCCCCAATGCCGGCGGCAAGACCGTCCTACTCAAGGCCCTGGGCCTGTCGGCGTTGATGGCGCGCGCGGGGCTGCCGGTGTCTGCGGCCGAGGGCAGCTCCCTCGGCTTCGTGCAGCGGGTGCTAACCGACCTGGGCGATGAACAGTCGACGGTGCACAACCTCTCCACCTTTTCGGCCCACATCCGAAATCTCAGCGCCATCCTCGGCGCTGCCGATGGACAGGCCCTGGTGCTGCTCGACGAGCTGGCCAGCGGCACCGACCCGGCCGAGGGAGGCGCCCTGGCCTGCGCGCTGGTGCAGGCCCTGTGTGAACGCGGCGCAGCGCTGGCGGTCACCACCCACTACGAACCGCTGAAGGTACTATCGCTGGAAGCGCCCCATCTGCACTCGGCCTCCATGGGCTTCGACGTCGAGCGCATGGAACCGAGCTTTCACCTGCGCATGGGGGTGGCCGGTGCCTCGAGCGCGCTCGCGGTGGCGCGGCGTTTCGGCATTCCGGTGGCCGTCATCGAAGAGGCCAAGCGCCTCTTACCGGAGAGCGCCAGCCGCTTCGAGGTTCTCAACCAAAAGCTCATCACACGACTCGACGAGCTGGAGCGGACGGAAGCGGCGCTCGCAGAGGAGCGCGTGCGATTGCGGGATCAGCGGCTGCGGCTCCAGGATCAGCTGCAAACGCTACGTAAAAAGGGCCAGGACGAGATCAACCGAGAGGTACAGTCCCTGCGCAGCGCCGTGGTGCAAGCGCGCGCCCAGCTCGAAGCCGCGCGCAAAGAACTGAAACAGAGCCCGCGCGAGCCGGCGAACCTCGCACGGGCGGAGGCCGCCGTCGCGGAAGTGGCGACCCGCGTGGCCCTGGGCGGCGACCTGGCCGAACGCGCCGAACCCGAGCCCCACGTGGGCAGGACCCGGGACGGTGGGCCCGTGGATCCCGAAGCGCTCGAGGTCGGACAGCGGGTCTACGTGCCGCGGCTTCGCAGCGAAGCCACCGTCGTGGAAGCACCGCGCAAGGGCAAACTGCGCATCGCGGTAGGCGCCATGAAACTGAGCGCCGATGCGCACGAGCTGCGCGCGCTGGCGCCGGAGGCGGCGGGCGAACGCTCGCGCGCGTCGGGCAGCGGCGCCATTCGCACGCCAGCGCTGGCCGACGCCGACACCACCCTCAACGTGCGCGGCCTACGCGTCGACGACGCCCTGGGCATGGTCGAAAGCTTCGTCGACCGGCTCTACGCCAGCGAACACCCCACGGGCTGCATCGTCCACGGCCTGGGCAGCGGCGCCCTGCGCGACGCCGTGCGCAAGCACCTGGAGCGGGAAGTGCCACAGGTGAAGCACTGGCGCCCCGGCGAGCGCTCCGAGGGCGGCGACGGGGTGACTATCATTAGCTTCGAGGGGCTGTAGGCGCAAGTGGCGCACCTGGTGCCTTGCAGCTCGAGCAGCAGCCGGTCTTTCTGACCTTCAAGCAGCCCGCAAGAATCCACGGGCGCGCTGGCGATAGCACGTCGATTCGCTACACTCGCGGAGCATGAACGCGACGCGCGAACGGGCAGCCGTGGTATGCGTCGACGCAGGCGCCCTGCTTTGCGTACGCTTGCGCGATCCCAAAAGCGGCGCCACCAAGCTCTTTCCCCCCGGCGGCGGCATCGAAGCAGGCGAGACCCCTGCCCAGGCAGCCGCCCGCGAGGCGCTGGAGGAAACCGGCCATCGCGTGGTGGTGGATATCAGCTCCGAACGCGTCGAGCGCTACCCCTTCACCTGGGCCGGCATCGTCATCGACGTCACCACCCACTTTTTCCGCGCACAGCTGCTTGGATCGCGTGACGACGCCCAGCCCGTCGAAGCCGACGCCATCCAGGTCGGCGTGGAGTGGCTGCCACTCGAGCTGATGGACTCCGAACTCGCCTACGACGCGACGATCGGTGCCGCCGTACGTAGCCTGGCCAAGAGCGGCTAGGGGCCCGCGAGACCTCAGTTGCTACCCGACGCCGCCGTGCCAAATTCGAGCACCGACTGCCCCGTGAGCTGATCGACGTCGGTGACCAGCTGAAAGTTCAGGCCAGCGAAATGCGCGGTCACGTCTTCGCCGCTGCCGTTGACGATAGCCGAATCGAGCTGGAGCATCGCGCCCTGGAGTCGAAGCGAAGTGCGGTCGCCGCCGCTGCCTGCATTGACGCGAAATTGCGATAGCGCCGCGACGATCGCCTCGTGAACCTGACAACTGGCGGGCACAAAATCCATCTGATGGATCTTGGCTTCGATGGCCTGGTCGTCGCCGCCCACCGAACTGCAGAGGTAGAAGTCCGGGTAGATCATGGCGGCCTCGAGCGCGTCGGCCTGATCGAGGCCCATGATGCTGACCGTGCTCACGGCGTCGTCGAAGTCCACCGCCATGCCTCCAAAGAGCATCACGATGCTGTCGATTGAATCACTCTTGGTGAAGGTCGCCACGACGTTGTCCTCGCGGACGATCACCTGCGAGCCGTCGATCTCGACCACATTGCATACCGACGAACCGGCTGGCGACGGTGCCGTGGCTGTACCAGCGGCGCCGCCGGTATCCACCGCTTCGCCGCCCACTGGCGCCGGCGCCGTGGGCCCGTCGCTGCACGCGATGCTCACCACCGATAGCAGCACAAGCAAACACGATGAATGGAAATACCGTCGGGACACGCACATGATCTCACCCTCAGTGTAGAGAGTATAGCACGCCGCCCTACGGCTCGAGACACAAAGGCGTGATGGTGCCACGTGCATGACCTCGGTGTTCAGAGGCTGCGTGACCAGCTCCGAAAGCCGCGCCCTGCTACCTGGAGCGCATGATCGAACAGACCCGAACCCGCACCCCGGACGAGCGAATGCCACAGCGGGCGTGGATCTCCTGGCGCATCAACTGGAGGATCTCGGAAACGCTGAGCCCCGTACGCTCGACGTCTCGGGCGAGCGCCGCCAGCAGGTCGAGATAGCCCCGACTGCGGATGTCGCCGCACCTAACGGCCAAGCTGGTACCGCAAGCACACTGAACCATGGAGAGCGTTCCGATGAGCTGCTCGCTCTGGATCAGCTCGAGTTCGTCGTAAACCTGGGGTCTTCCGAGCGGCACCGTGTCGCCGAGAAAATCCTCGAAGCACTCGTAACGATGCTCACACACACCGCAGTTGCGCGGGAATTGTCCTCGGCAGTACTCGATCACGGCGTCGACGTGTACCGCGCAGGCGAATGCCGCGAAGTCGGGCGAGGCCCGATGCTCACTTTGCGAGATTGGCATATTACCGAGCACCACCGCTGTCCACGGTTGGCCGAGGCCCGACACCTGCCGAACCTTTTGCCGCTTTGGCCATGTGGCAACGCATCTGAGGCGCTCCTCAACGCCGGTTCCAGCAACGGCGCGACCGGTCACAACACCGACAGCGCTCTCACTCCGTACGCTCCGCCATCTCGGCCGACCTACAGCGAAGCCCGCGTCGATGCCGTGCGCACTATCCATACCCTGTGTTGTCTCGCCAATCCGACGAAACTCAACGGGCACCGGCCCGCACCCGTCGGCGAGAGACGCGATGCGGACCGAGGGCATAGGCCTCTTGTCAGCGTCAAAGTTACCACGCCGGCATGGTGTGGGCTACGTCACAAAGAGCGCCCGACTACCCCAGTTGATCGGTCGCACCCGCAGCCACACAAAAGCGCCGCCTCCTCAGTCGCTTGCGTGACACTTGAAGCAGCTGGCCAGGATCTCGCCGTAGACCTCCGCGCGCTTGCCCGGCTCCTCGGCGACCTGGGCGTCCTGGCCGAGCTCGCGAATGCGCTCCATGGCCGCGTGCCCTTCCTGATCGACGACGCCGCCCTCTGCCTGGCGCGGAGGCAGCAGGGGCGCATCGACCAGAGCCTCCGCGCCCGCCGTCCAATCGCGCTCCGAGGGGCGTGCCAGACCGAACCACAGGGCATTGGCCGCCCACTGATGGCGCTTCATGCGCCCGGCCACATCCTCCACCCCCTCCTCGGGGGCGCGCGCTCGCGTGTCGTCGCCCAGCGGCCCACCGAAGAGTTTCTGGTGGCAGCCGCCGCAGCTGACGGCCACGTCCGCCATGGCGCGGGAGGCCTCTTGCAGGTCGCGGGCCTCAGCCACAGCGCGCGCGTAGCCCTGCATCGCCTCCATGTCGGCGATCCATGCCGCCGGCACCAGCGGCCGGTACTCCTGCGCGGCCAGCTGCGCCATCTTTTTCTTGGCCCGAGCCACGTCCCCTGCGATCAGGGCGTCGCGCGACTCCAGCGCCAGCCACAGGTTGTTGTCCATGTGCAGCGACAGCGACGAGCTGCGGTCGCTGGCTTCACCGCCGCTGCTCGCGCTCGCCTCCGCCGCAGGCTCGGCAGGTGTGCAAGAAAGCACCCAGGCCGATATCGACAGGAGCCAGAGTCCATCACGCCCAGCGAGCAAAGGTGTCTTCATGCACCCGGAGATAGACACCATCTCGGGCACGGCAAGGGCCGGCGCTTGGCCTCCACCTCAATCGATGCGAATGCGGCCGTAGCCGCCGCCGCCACCGCCACCGCCGTCGGCGCTGTCATATTGGCCATTGGTGCCGGCACTGGCGGCGCTGGTGGAGCCGGCCCCGCCGCTACCACCGCTGGAGCCGTTGCCGCCGCTGCCGCCGTTGGCGCTCAGGGCCAGCCCGGATGAGCTGATGCCTGCGGCCTGCAACAGGATGGCGCCGCCGCTGCCACCGCCGCTGCCACCACCTTCGCTGCCGCAGCCGTTGATGCCGTCACCGCCGTTGGCGTGGATGTTATCCGGGTCCACCAGTGTCAATGTGCCGCTCACTGAAAGTTGAATCGCGCCGCCGCCCGCGCCGCCGGCATTGCTGCAGCCACCGCCCACGCCCCCGCCGCAGCCGCCGACCAGGGGCTCGAGCGCGGGGTCGCCGCGACTGACGCCCGCCGCCCCCTGGTTGCCATTGTTGTCGCCGTAGCCACCATTGCCGCCAACGGTGCCGTAGCCACCGCCCCCCCCGCCTCCGCCGCCAGCGCTGGAGCTACCGGTACCATTACGACCGGTGCTCAAATCGCAGGAGACGTTGCCGCCGGCGCCGGGGGTGGAGCCCACGGCGCTCGCATCGACAAGCCCATCCAGGGTGGCGTCACCACGCACCGCGAAGATCACGGGCTTGTCACCGATCAGACGCAGCGTATGCCCGTTGGCCTGGCTGAGCCCGCTCAGGGGGATGATCACCACGCTGGGCCCGCCCGTCTGCGCCTGGATCACCGGCACGGGCACGGGTCCGCACCAATTGGTGATGGTGACGGTGCCGGTGGTGTCGATGGTGGTGGTGCCGCAATCGAGCGTGGCGTCGGGTGCGGCGTCGAAATTCACCGTCGTGGCGTTGAAGTTCGCGGGAATGTAGCCGAAGCACTGAGGACCGTTGCTCGCATCCACCGGGCAGCTGTCGTTGCAATCGAGCACCCCGTCGCCATCATAGTCGTCGTCGGGTTGCCCGCAGCCGCATACCCCGGGGCTCTGCTTGGTGCCGTCAAAGGGACACTCCTCTTGGCAGTCGACCCAACCGTCGCCGTCGCTGTCGCCGTCCGAGGCGCCGCAGCCGCAGGTGCCGGGTGCGGTCTTGGCCGGATCTTCCACGCAG
Source organism: Myxococcales bacterium (assembly GCA_029880325.1). GTDB lineage: Bacteria > Myxococcota_A > Polyangia > Polyangiales > JAFGIB01 > JAOUOP01. The sequence continues at coordinate 16,890 of JAOUOP010000082.1, forward strand.
CCATCGACGCAATCGGCGCTTCCGTCGGTGTCGGTGTCGGTGTCGGGGTAGCCGCAGCCACACTGGCCGGGATCGTACTTGAACGGATCGTCGGGGCAGAGATTGGGCCGGGTCTCGCAGACGAAGTCCCGCGAGGTGCTGCAGGTCTGATCGTTCCAGTTGCCGTTGGTGCCCATCTCGGCGCAGTGCTCGCCGCCGGAGTTATTCGGCTCCCCGGAGCCCCAATTGGCGTAGGTGACTGCGAAGCCTCCGCTGTCGCCAGACCAAAATTGGCTGTCATCATCGGACCAACGCCAGACGCCCTCCACGCTCTGGTCATTACCCCCGATCCAGGTGGTGGAGACCAGGTTGCCGTCGACGAAGGTATTCTCGGCAGCGTTGTCGATGTGCACCAAGTCCAGCCCGGCCTGGGAGCGGCAGATGTCGCGAGCGTTCTGCCAGCTTTGGCCCGCGGTGCAGAAGTAGTAGCCGTGTCCGTTGTAGGTCTCGAGCGCACCACAGGAGGAATGCGGCGGGGTGCAATCACTGGCCGAACCGCAGCTGCCGGCGCCATCGCAGACGCTGCTCAGGGGGCAGACGCCGTCGCTGCAGGGCGTGCCGGCCGCCGCGGGGCTGGGCCCGCCGACGCAGCCGCAGGTGCCCACGGTGGTGCGGTCGGGATCGCTGGGGCAGCCGTCGTCGCAGTCGGAGACGCCGTCGGCATCGGAGTCGGCGTCGGAGAAACCGCAGCCACACTGGCCGGCGCTGGTCTTGAAGCCGTCTTCGGGGCAGCCGTCGTTACAGTCGGGCGTGCCGTCCGAATCGGTGTCGACATCGGAAACGCCACAGCCACAGACGCCTGCCGCAACCTTGTTCGGATCGTTGACGCAGCCATCGGTGCAGTCGGGCGTTCCGTCGGAGTCGGCGTCGGCCCCCTCGCTGACGCCGCAGCCGCAGGCGCCGGCTTCGACCTTGCTGGAGTCGCTGGGACAGCCGTCGATGCAGTCGGCGGTTCCGTCGGAGTCGCTGTCGGTGTCGGGATTGCCGCAGCCGCAGGCGCCAGGTGCGGTCTTGGCAGCGTCACTGGGACACTGATCGACACCGCAGATGCTGCTGGTGCAGGTGCCCACCTGACAGTCGCTGTCGATCACGCAGGTGTCGCCATCGGGACAGGGTGCGCAGTCCGGCCCCCCGCAGTCGGTGTCGCTCTCGAAGCCGTTCTTCATGCCATCGGCGCAGCGATCATCAATGACGACCACCGCCGCGTCGATGCCAGCATCGGTGCCGGTATCGATGGCGGAAGCACCGCCGCTACCACCGGCACCCGCGACATCGCCTGCCGTGCTGCCCGAGGTCCCGCCGGTATTGCTCGCAGTGCCTCCCGTGCCTCCGGTTGCCCCCGTACCGGCCGTGGTCGGAGCCATGCTTCCGCCCGTCACCTGATTGCCGCCCGCCGCGTTTTGCGGGTTGGATGGCTGGCCCACTCCGGCGACCTCGTCGACGCCCACCGGGCTGCCCGCCGCACAACCCACGACAGCGCATGACGCTGCCACCGCAAAACCCGCGAGGAAGCGCGCGCCCAAGACCACTCCGCTGCCCGAAGCGCGAAGGTCGGTGCGGCAGCGCTCCCGATCGGCCCAACTGCCGAATTCGTACATTCTCTAACTCCTCGACAGGAGGCGCACCTTCCATCCCGTCGCCCCCATTGTACGTCAAGCCTGTCCCGCAAGCTTCCTGCCCGAGGAAAATGAGTCGCCCAACGTGGGACAACCCACCAGATCATCACCGCGCGTTACACACCGACGACCGTTCTCTCACGGGCGCTCGATCATTCGCTTGACTTGGAGTCATCCGATTCACCCGAGTCATCCGAGCCGTCGGCGACCTCCTGCTCGACTGGGGCAGCGGCTTGATCCCCAGACGGCGCCTCGGCACCCGCCTCGGCACGCTTTTCGACAACGCTCGGTTGCACGGGTGAAGCCCCGAACGCTCCAACCCTCGCCACCGCGGGCTTGGGATTGCTGCGAAAACGCCCACCCACGCCAAAACACCGCCAGGCCCAGGGCATCCACGACAGCAGCCGATTGGCCAGCCACAGGGCCCACAGCAGCATGGCGATGCGCCACACCCAGATGTTGACGCTAAAAATCTGCGGCTGCGGCAACGTGCCTGCCACGTCGTCGACGAACCAGACCAGCGACTGCCCATCGCTGCCAGCCCCCTGCACCTGCATGTCGGGCTGCACCAATAACCCCATGTGAATCGCTGCGTAGAGCGCGCCGAGCGCGGCCACGCTCCACATGATCAACCCGACCTGGACCAGATTGTGCCAGCCGACGCTCTGGGGCTGGCTGCGCGCCCGTCGCGCCATGGCAAAAAACCAGCCCACGATCGCGCTCAGGGCGAGAAAGGGAATCTGGGTCAACCCAAGACTGAGAATGAACCACTGTGCGCGCGAAAGCGGACTGTCGGCCACGCGCGCCAACAAGGTGCTGCCGACGGCGATGATCAGGAGATAGACCCAAAAGAGGATCGCCGGCCCCCAATTGGGTCCCCGCACCCACAGCAGCCAGCGCTCGTCGGGCACCTGATAGCGTAGCGTCGCGTTGGCAGCGCCGGCACCCAGATCCACGCGGGGCAAACGCTGAAGCAGTCCCGGACGCTGGGGCTGTTGCCAGTGCAGCTCGACCCGCTGCGCGCCGGTGGCCAGGTTGAAGCTCAGCTTGCGACCACTGTGGCGAATCGCCCGATCGCGACCATCGAGCAGCAAGCTCTGCACCCGCGCCCCCTCGGGCAAGGTCAGGCTGTGCACGCCGCCCACGCTGCTGCGAACATGCAGCGTCAGCCGCGCGTCGGTGATGCGCAGTCCGGGCCTGACGTCCAGCTCGGCCGAGTCGACCGTGGTGCTCTGGCCCTCGACCCCGCTGGGCTTGCGGAAGCTGAGCTTCAGGGACTCGCCGGGCCACGGACGGAAGTGGGGCTCCCAGCGGCCCTCCTGTTGGTGGGCGATGGGCGCGATACCCTCGGCCTGGCAGTGCCAAATCGAGCCGCAGCGCAGCACCCACAGCTCGCTGAAAGGCTGCTGTTCGGCCGCCCGCAGCAGCAGCTCGGGCCGCTTGTCGAGCGTGGAGGTCCAGCTTCGCTCGCTCTCATCACCACCGAAGGCCAAAAGCAGCTGACCTCGCTCGTCGAGTTCGAAGCCCTCTTCGGTGATCGCTTCGCCGGGCAGGGGCGCGAGGCCTACGACCGCTGGCGCCCCAACTGGACTGACGCGTCGCAGGGTGGAGCGTAACTTCCAGCTGGTTCCGATCTCCAGCAGCCGCGTCAGCTCAAAGAACGGTGGCAGGGCCGTCCCCTCGAGCCGCTGCTCGCCCTGCTCCTCGAGCAAACGGCTGAGCTGGATCGACGCCCCCGGGCGGCCGTCCTCGCGGATGCCGTCGACGCGGTAGCCACTGAGTTCGGCGCTCACGTCGAGAGGCGCCTGCGCAAACGAGAGCGTGAGCGCATCGCTGTCTGGAATCGGACCGCTGAGTTCGAGCCGATGGCGACCGGGCTCGAGCCGAACGTAGATGAAGCCGTCCTCCATCAACGCCATGGCGCTGGAAGGACGGCCGTCGACCAGCAGGCGATCGGGCAGCCAATTGGCGGCCGGTCCCGGAAGCGGCAACCCCACGGCCTCGCCGGCATGGGCTTCGATGCCCATGGTCAGCTGCCGCGTATCGGCTCCCAGTGAAAGCTCCAGGCTGGCGATGGACAGGCAGTCGGGCCGGCACTCGGCTCCCTGCACAAGGCGCCGGCCCAGCTCATCGAGCAACTCCCTGCCGGGCACGTCCGCCTGCGCCGGTGCCGCAGCGAGCCCCCATGACAGCGCCAGCAACAGCGCCACCGCCACTGCGGCGGCCCCCGGGGCCGTAGTGCCCGGCCCCGTCTGGGTAGCCCGGGCCGCGCGCAACAATCCGAAAGCCAGCACGAGCAGCAACGCCACGCGCAGAACGTTGAGCAAACGGTTCAACGGCGGCGAAATCAACTGCAAGCTCATGCGCTGGTCGTGCTGCACCGGTCCCGACCAACGCAGGTGCTCGGCGCGCCAATTCCAGGTCGGCACGCCGGGGCCGGTCTGCACGACGGCATTGGGATCCTGCTCCATGGAACTCCCCAACCAGCCCTTCGCAAGGCCACCGGAGTAGCCCGAGCGGTCCAGGGAGAGCGAAGAGGGTACCTGGCGCTTGCGCCCCACGCGGCCGGGCGCTGCGTCTTCGGGCGCCTCGCTTTCGGCGGCATCAGATTCATCTTCCAGTCGTACGTCCTGGGCCGGCTCTTCGGCCATCGGGGTCGCGGCCATACGCACGGGCTCGGCAGGAGCCATCTGCGTGCGAAGGAAACCGTCCGCACCGCCGCGATCACGGCCCAACCCCAGCTGCGGATGCATGGCCGTGCGCAGCTGGTCCACCGAGAAGGGCAGCGCGACCGCCGCGAAACCGAAAACCGCCGCGCCGAAAAGCCCCCAGGTCACGCGCCGCACGCGCCCCGCCTCGAGTGCCCTCAGCAACGCGAGCAATGCCAGTAGCGGCAACCAGATCGACACCGGTGCATCCCGCTCGTGCATCGAAAGCACCATCACGCAAAGCCCCAATAGCCCCCACCCCAGGCCCAGCAGCTTGCCGAAGGCCAGCGCCACGATCAGCGCCAGAAAGAAGTCCATCAGGTCCCAACGCCCGATCCAGGTCTCGGCCTTGTCCACACCGCGCGCCGAAAGCAGCGTCCACCCCGGGGGCAGACGCAGCACCGTATGTAGCGAATGCAGGTCCTGCGACCAGCCCACCGCCGAAAGCGAGCGCGGCGTGCCCTTGCCGCGCCACTCGGCGGTGAGCGACAGCCGCCCCTCGCGCAACTCCACGCCCCTGGCCTTGCCGTCCGCCGAGCGCGTGATCAAGAGGTCCCGGCCGTTTTGGGCCACGTGCCCCAGCTCGCCCCCGCGCAGATCGAGCCGAAACCCCTGGTTGAGCTCACCCTCGATGCGATCGCGCACGGTGAAACCCGACCCGTCCAGGTCGAGCCAGAGGTCGCGCTGCAGCGAAAGCTGATTGGGGGGCGGCTCCGGCTCGCCCCGCCGCAGCGTCTTCATGTGCAGCGCCTGGCCGCGGCCGAGCGCAAACGCCGGCAGCGCGCGCCAGGCCTCGGGCAAGTCGGTGCGGGCGGGATCGACGCCCGGGGCACCGCCGAGGGCAACCTGGCGCGCGCTGTCGTCGGCCTGAAAAACCCAGTGCTCGCGCTCGGGCCAGGGCCCGTCCTTTTCGAGCGCGCGCAGCTGTGAGGGCGGCCTCGGCTGCAGTGACTCGATCCGGACCTCGAAGCGGCCGGCCCGCACCTGGACCTCGAGCCTGCCGTTTTTGTCGAGCCGCGCGGGCAGGTCAGCGCTGAGCGAGGTGGGTCGCGAGCCCGCCAGCGTCACCACCCCCAGGTCCACCTCGCGCGCACGCCCGCCAGCGCGCAGCTCCACGCGCGTGGTGATGCGCAGGGGCACACCGTCGGCGATGTGGCGCTGCACCGACAGCTCCAGGCTCTCCCCGTCACCACCAGCCTGTTGCCCCGAGGCGAGCCACAGTTCCTCCCCCTCCCGGCGCGGCCGCGGCACTTCGTTGCCGTCAACGCGCAGGGCGACCAGGGCCGTGCGCGGCGGCAGGCGCAGCACCTCCGGCAGCTTCTTCCAGGCAAAGCGGCCTGCGACGCGGTGAACTCCGGCCGCCATCCACACAAAGGGCCGCCCCTCGCGCTGCAGCACCACCGCCGGCTTGCCGTCCACGGTCACGCCCCTTGGCCACTGGGCCTCGGAGCCCGGCAGCGCGACGCCCAGCTCCCGGTCGCTCGCCAGCTGTTGCTCGAAGCCGCCCCCACGCGCATCCAGCTCGAGCTTCAACTCCCCTGGCCACAGGCACACGGCCTGATCCGCGATCAGCGGGCAGCGCAGCTCCGGATGCTGCGACAGCACCCACGGCACCCACGGCTGCAGCTGGGGCGGCACCGCGACCGGCGCTGCGGCCGAAGGCTGGGCCGCCACCAGCGCCGGGACCGCCAGCCCGAAGACCGCCAACACCACAGCGAAGAGCGCCCGCAGCCGTCGCGGCGCGCTAAAATCGGGCCCATTGCAAATGTGCGGGGTGAGCATGATCTGCCCCCTTTCGATGACGCGATCGTAGCGCGTACCGAGCGCCGCAAGGAAACCGCGCAATCGGCTTGCGACTTTGCGGGCCAGCGCACCAGAATCGCCACCCATGCCCCTCAGCGGCCACCTGTGGACGATTGGCGCCTCCCTGCGCCATCGCGTACGCCCCGCCCATGCCCCCGAGGCCATGCCCTGGGCGACCACCCTCATCGACCCTGACCAGGGCCAGGTCAGGCTGCGCGGCCTCTACCGCCGTGTCCCGGGCGCCGATCGCTGCGCCATTGTGGTGCACGGGCTGGGCGGCACCACCGACACCTTCTACTGCGTCGCCGCCGCCCGGGCGGTCGAAGCCCGCGGCTGGTCGTGCCTGCGGCTGGCCCTGCGCGGCGCCGACCGCGGCGGCGACGACTTCTACCATGCCGGCCTGGTCGAGGATTTGGCCGCCGCCGTCACAAGCCCCGAGCTGGCCCACTACGAGCGCATCTACCTGCTGGGCTACTCCCTCGGCGGCCACCTGTGCCTGCGCTACGGCCAGTGCGCGCCAGATCGACGGGTGGCGGCGCTGGCGGCGGTCTGTCCGCCGCTGGATCTGGCGCGCGGCGCCCAGGGCATCGACCAGCGCCGCAGCGTGGTCTACCGACGCCACGTGCTTTCGGGCCTGAACGAGATCTACGCTGCGGTGGCAGCCCGCCGCCCGGTACCCACGCCCGTCGAAGAAGTAATGCAGGCGACCACGATCCGCGCCTGGGACGCGCTGACGGTGGTGCCCCGCTACGGCTTCGACAACGTGGACCACTACTACGGGACCATGAGCGCCGGACCGCAGCTCCACGCCCTGCAGCGACCGGCCCTGATCGTGCACAGCGAGCACGACCCCATGGTCCCCGTCTGGAGCTACCGGGACCACTTGCAGCGCGAGCTACCCCGGGTGCAGCACGAGAGCCTGAAGCTGGGCGGCCACGTCAGCTTTCCCGCGCGCGTGCGCTTCAGGAACGGCCGTGTCGATCCGCTCGATCGACAGGTTTTGGACTGGTTGGCCGAATACTGACGCGCGCTACTCGAGCACGCAGCTGCAGCGCGAACACACCGCTCGCTGCCCGGCCAGCGTGTTGATGGGCCCGATGGCGACCATGTAGAGCATCAGCGTGGGGATCAGGACGAAGCCGTCGGCCAGGATCACGGGCGCGCCCAGCAACGCCAGCCCGAGCCCGCCGAAATAGGCCATGCGAACGGTTTTCCAGTGTCGCCAGGGCCTGAGCGGCGTGACCACCTGATGGCAGCGCGGGCAGTCGACGCGGGTGGTGGGATCGAGCGCGAGTTGCATCAATGTCTCGAATTGGGGTCAAACCAGCTGAGCCGTCAACAGGCCGCCCCCGCACCATCCCCCGGAACGCCTCCGAAAAACGGGGCCTGCGACGCTATTTCGACGCGGGCGGCGACGCCGCCAGGGCCTGTTCGCGGTCGTGAAAGAGCGGGCGCCCCCGGTAGCGGCCCTTGTCGAAATGCGTCCAGAAGTCGATCGACTCCGACGCCAGGTGCTTGCATGCATCCTCAAAAGTAAGGCCAAAAGCGGCGCCGTGCTTTTCGACCTCACCGTTGTCGTCGCGGCTCCAGACCTCGTAACGGGTCGCTCTTGAGGGGGTCGCCATCCTTTGACTCCGGCTAGCTGGTACTGGCTCGATCGGTCCCCGACGGACCCTCTGCATGAGCCTTCTCGCCCGGGGCGCCCCGGGGGCGCGTACCATGGCATGTACGCCAGTGTAGCGCAATCTGCCCGTGGCAGAGTCTACGCTTCTGTGGGAATCCCACCTTCCGTGGTGCCGGGACTGGTGATAGATCTTCGCGAACGCGAAATTATGGACCCGGCAACAACGATGGAATCGGGCACTTCGCGCGATATTCGGAGCAAAACAGGAAGATGGCGAAGAAGCTTTTCGTAGGCGGCCTTGCATGGGCCACGGATGAACAGGGCCTGCGCGGCGCGTTTGAGCGTTTTGGCCAAGTCGATGAGGCGGTCGTGGTACTCGACCGGGAGACGGGCCGCTCGCGCGGATTCGGATTCGTGACCTTCGCCGACGATGCGGCGGCGCTCAGTGCCGTTGAGGAGATGAACGGCTCGCAGCTGGACGGCCGCAGCCTCACCGTCAACGAAGCCCACGAACGTGCGCGCGGCGGCGGCGGTGGTCGCGGCGGTGGTCGCGGCGGCTACGGCGGCGGGCGCGGCGGCGGCGGCGGCGGCTACGACGGCGGCGGAGGCGGAGGCGGCTACGGAGGCGGCGGCGGCTACGGCGGCGGCAGCAGCGGCGGCTACGGCGGCGGCGGCGGGCGCGGCGGCGGCGGCGGCGGCGGCGGCGGGCGTGGTGGCGGCCGCGGGGGGCGC
>JAOUOP010000132.1 GCA_029880325.1 Myxococcales bacterium
CCGCTTTCGCCGCAAGATCTTCCTCATCATCGACAATGGCCCCTGCCACAACCTTAAGCCGGAAGGCAAGGTGTGGCTCAGCAACAACAAGCATCGCATCGAGCTATGCCGACTCCCGCCCTATTCTTCGAATCTCAACGCCATCGAGGGCGCGTGGAAGGAGACCAAGAAGCGGACGACCCACAACCGCTTCTTTCGAACTACTGAGGAACGCGACGCGGCTCTCTGCTCAACGTTCGATGCCCTCGCAGCTCAGCCGTCGCTCCTCGCCGGTCAGGTCGCACGATTTCTTTGATCCACGCTCCATGAGGCACTGGTTAGATACCCCGGAGGAGCCCCGCTTTCATCCTCGCCTGACGCTCAACTGCTCGAAAATGTTGAGTTTCAGCGTCGCATCAAAGGATCCGCACCCCAATGAAACCGGAGAGAAGGTCTTCGTGGTCAAGAGGCCCGAGGTCTACTTCGACCCGAACAACAAGGTGAAGAACTGGCCGGATGAGATCGAGCTGTGCATCGTGATGCCCCAGGTGTTGCTGCTCGAGTACGGCGGCCTCGAGGAAGCGCAGCGGGCGCTGAAACCGCGTTGCGAAGAGCTGGCCAAGGAGGTGCGCGCCAGGCGCCACCAGCTCGGGCTCGCCTATGGCACCCCGGCCAGCGCCGTACAGTCAAAGTTCACGCGTCGGTCGAGCAGCCATGAGGTCTTCGGCGCGCTGAACCCGACCTTCGCCACCGGCGGCGATCCCGAGGCCGCCGAACAGGCACGCGAAGCTCGCGCGCAGTTCTTGAGCGAATATGCCCGATGCAAGGCGCTGTGGCGCGCCGGCGATCGAGACGTCATCTGGCCAGCTGGAACGTGGAAGATGAGGGTGCTCCATCGGTGTCGCTGTCACCCGCCTCCATAACTCTGGCGCAGCTTCGGTCAATCGCGTGCCTGGTTCGAGGCCTGGCACGCATTGGTGCGTCCGGAGGCTGGTTGGGGGTGTAAACTTGTAGTCTGGGTGCGTGTTGGAGCGACGTTTTTCTGCCCTGCGCGCCGCTTTAGCTCCCGCGCTCACCTCGCCGGCAGCGCCAGCCGCCGCCGCGACCTCCGATCCTGCCCCGAGGCCCATGGATGGATCTACTATCGCGATGGATCCGAGGCCCATGGATGGATCTTGCTTCGATGGATCTTGCTTTGCTCCGCCCCTTTGCCCGACACCGCCGCCCTGGTAGAGTGCCCCACATCACAGGCCGGGAGACTCGGAGAATATGCGCTGGGGAACAGTAGCCGTCTTTTCCGTGGGGATTTTCGCACTTTGCCTCACGTCGTGCCGCTTCGAAAGCCAGGCGCCTCAGGATCGGAAACGAGAGTGGCAGCGCTCCCAGGCCAAGAGCCTGGCGCCGGCCGAGCTGTCGAAGGGCGACAACTCCTGGTCGATCGCCACCGCCCTGCGTGTGCGCATCCACGTGGGCCCCGACTACATTCGACAGCGCCGGGATTGGCAGCCGGCCATCGAAGAGCAGATCAAGCGCGTCAATGAGTGGCTACGGCGCACGCTCAACGTGAGGCTCGACATCGAAGGACTCGAGCCCTGGCCGCGTGAGGGCTCGCTCGGCGACATGGAGGCCGCCATCGGGGCGCTTCAAAAAGTCGACGATGGCGAGGGCGCCGATCTGGTCATCGGCTACGTGGGCGGCGAAGACGCGACCCTCGTGAACTTCGACAACCTGGGCCGGGCCGCATTACTCGGCAAACACATGCTGATCCGCGCCATGGACGACGAGAGCGAACGCCGCGCCATCGAAGCGGGGCTCGACGCCCTGGGCACCGAGGAACGCGCCGAACTCTACCGCAGTCGCAAGCGCCACAAGGAAAGCGTGGTCTTTTTGCACGAGTTGGGCCACGCGCTCGGCGCCCTGCACGCCCGGGACAAGGGCTTCATCATGCACCCCTCCTACCACCACGACATGCAGGACTTTGCACCTGAAAACTTGGAGTTGATGCGCGCGACCATCAAGGCCCGCCGCGAGTCGCTGGATTCGAAGCAGCTGGCGGCCTCCCTGCGCGAGGTGCTGGCGGGTGCACACGCGGCGGCCTGGGTCACGGGTGACCGCGAGCGGCTCGAACAGCAACTGTCGCAGCTGGAAGCCGGGGGCGAGGCCGGCGCCTCCAGCGCCGAAGCCGAGCCAACGACCGCCGAGCCGACGCGGCCGGGCACGGACCTCTCGGCGCTGGACGAAGCCGACCGGGCGCTCTTCGCCGAGCTCGATGGCGCAGTCGCTTCCGGCGAACAAGGCAAGGTCTTCGAGCGGATCGAGGCCCTGGCCGAGCGCCACTCGGGGGTCTACGCCGTCCAGGAGCTGCTGTGTCGCTCCGCCATGCAGCTCGGCACCACGGCACGCCGCGTTCGCGGCTACTGCAAGCGCATGTCGGAGTTGGCCCTCGAGCTACAGTAGGGCTCTACCGCGCGACGAGCCTGAACTCGACACCACCGATCGCGATGGCCCCGGAGTCGAGCATCAGCCCGAGCCGCTCTGCGCGCGCCCGTGCAGCGGCCCCATCGCACGCCTTGAGATCGAAGCAGCGCACGCCGTCCCCACGGCCGTCGCAATCGCGCACGAAGCGCAGCTCCGCCCCTGGGAGCATCAAAGTCCAGCGCTCGCCCGCCTTCCGCGACGACAACCCATCCCAGGCCAGCCCGAGCACTTCGGCCCAGCGCTGCGCCATGGCCGCCGGATTAGCGGCCTGGAGCTCCACCCCACAGGTTCCCTCGACAACCTCGGTGTGCACCCTGTCCTGCCAGCCGGGACCGCCCCATAACCAGGAGTCACAAGGCAGGGGTTCGTCGAGCGAGACGATGGCGCCACCGATGTCCCGCGGATGCAGGTGGCTGGCCCTGATGGTCGGGAGGTCGGCGTTCCAGACCCGGCGCACGCCCAGCCGATCGCAGCGCTCGCGATCGGCTGCGATGTCGTCGGTCTGCAGGATCACCATGTAGCCGCCGGCCCCGCCGCGGCGCTCGAGCAGGCGAGCGGCCGTGGTGCTCACCCGCGTGGGCGCCACCACCTCGAGAAATTGGGTTCCGATGGGAATGACTGCGTTCTCGAGTCCGAAGTGCGCCACCCCGGGATCCCGGTAACCCACCTCGATCCCGAAGACCTCACAGAGCTGACCGACGGCGGGTTCGAGCGTCTCGGCCACGAGCACGATCTGTCGCAAGCGGGTGATCATCGTGGAAACAAGGTAGCACGGCGCTGCGAGCGGCCGGGCGGATCGGAGTCCGGGCGACCGACTTCTTTCCCCGAGGGCCCCGAGAGCCCGCGTGCTACGACTCCTCGCGCATGCACTCGAAGAATTCGTCGAATTGGTTTCGCGGGCGATTGTGCGCCACGAAGGCGCGGAAAGGAGGGCCATGATGGCCACCTAGAGGCAGCTTTGCTGCACAACTGATGAGGGCAGGCTCCCTCGGAGCCGGCTTGCAGGAGTAGGCTTCAAACCACCGTCAGCTGCTGTGGTCAAAAGCCATGATGGTGAGCGTGGCGGCAAAAGGCGTGGCTAGACTGCGTCAGGTGCGGTCAAGAGAGACGAAGCGAATGAATCACCGGCAACGTGTCGAAAGCGTAGGAATGGCGTCGAGACCAGGGCGAGTCGTTGACCTGGGACGAGCTCAGGGGGCACCTGTCTACTGCCTGAGCGGCGCCCGGCATAGAGGTGGCGTGAATCTTGACCAGGCTGTTGTGCGGAACGTGGGAACCTTCCGCTTCGATGCCAAGGGAGAAATCCAAGTGGAGGACCCACGAGGATGAGAGTACCGATGCGAAGCGAAGGGGCGGAGCCGCTCGTAGTAGCGATGAAGCCGGGGAAACTCGGTGGAGCGAAGGCGCGGTGTTATCCAGCGGAGCTCATGGGTCAACCAGTAAGTGGGAGGAGCCCGTGAGCAAAGCGAGGTCGTTTGATATTTCCAAGTAAGGTCGTCTGGGAGGCGTACCAGCGCGTCAAGGCGAACAAGGGAGCGGCCGGCGTCGATGCCCAGTCGCTGGAGGATTTTGAGGGAGACCTCAAGAACAACCTCTACAAGATCTGGAATCGCATGTCGTCCGGCACGTACTTCCCTCCAGCGGTCCGAGCGGTAGCAATACCGAAGAAGGACGGTGGAGAAAGGTTCCTGGGAATACCGACGGTGTCGGATCGAATCGCACAGGCGGTGGTTCGGATGTACCTGGAGCTGCGCGGTCGAGCTGACCGCGACCTGCGACAACCATGCCGAGGCTATGGACCTGCAGCACAACGGCGCGCGGGCGACACTCGAGCGCTGGCAGCGGAGCAAGGCGCGTGCAGTCGAATCCGCGGATGCGCTGGGCGGCTAGATCACTAGGGCCCGCATACCGCCGCGTCGTCGTTGCCCGACTGCGAAAGCGTCGGTGCGGTGGTCGCCGCTTTGTAGGCGGTCACGAGGCAGGTTGGCAACACGGGGTTATCGATAACCTGCAGGGTCGAGGTGATATTCGGCGTCACGCTTGTCAGTGCGGCCAGATTATCATTCCCGCGCACATTGAGTGCATATAGCTGCGTGAGCCCCGGGGGGAAACCCGCGAGCGATGTCAGGGCATCATTGTCAGAAACGGAAATCTGCCATGAGAGCTTCGCATAGGGCAGGCTTCCCAGCGACGTCAGAGCGGGATTGCCCGAGACCACCAAGTCCGAGGCCGACAATGCGGTGCCATTCAAGACTCCCTCAAGCGTCGTCAATGTGGCGTTGTTCGACACGCTCAAACTGTTGGTGCTTTGCAAGCTGCTATTCGCCAGGCTCGTCAGCGCGTCGTTTTCGCCGATCGCCAATTGATTCAGCCTGGCGATCGGCAACGTTGCGAGATCTGTCAACGCGTCGTTGTCGACGATTCGAAGAACCGATACCGAGGGGGGAATCCCGGTGAGCTCGACCAGTGCGCCGTTGCCGACGACTTGAAGGTTGGTGACCGAGGTGGGGATGCCGGTGAGGTCGGTGAACGAACCCTCCAGCAACAGGGACTGGATGCTCGTATTGCCCGAGAGGAGCGCTGGCGAGGTTATCTTCGGACAATCGACAATCGCGAGGCTGCGGACCGGCATCACGTCGCTGAGATCGGGCAAAAGCGGAAGCGCACGCAAGGTCAGGCCTGCGGCGGAGTACACATCTGCCAGAAACGAAATATCCGGCAGCAGTGGGTTGTCACCGACAACCACCACACTCGCGTTGCTGGACGCCCAGCCGACGCCGATCCGCGTCAGGCTCGCGAAGTCGACCGAGCTGAGATTGCGATTCAAACTCAGAGTCAAATCGCCCGAAATCGAAGTGAGTAGCGGCATCGAAAGGGAACCCAGTGCGGTGTCGCTGACGGTCACCACTCCATCGATGGACTCGACAGCTTCCAGCCCCCCAAAGCTCGCGAGCTTCGGATTCTTGGTAATGGCGATACCGTTCGACAAAACCGGTGCGCCGATTCCAGCCACACGCACGAGTTCCGGGTTCGAGTCCACGGTCAGCCCGAGGTGTCCGGACGGCTGGTCGAGGGAGCCAAAACCGTCGACGCTCTGCAGCACTGCGTGACCGAGAATCCTCAAAGTGCGCACGGGCGGATCGCAGCTGGGCGGATAGGGGTATGGCGGTACCGGCGGCTCTGGCAACGGACAGGGAGTACCCAGTTGGGTCAGCTGCGAAAAACCATCAATGCTCAGCAGGCTCGGATTAGCATGAATCAACACCGAGCCACTCTGCTCCAGGCCACCGAAGCCACCGAGGCTTTCGAGGTCAGGATTGGCCCGAATGGTGACATCCCCTCCCACCTTCTGAAGCAGAGGAAAATCGCCCAGGTCCACGATCCCTGTGGTCGCGATCACCAGGAGGCCATCGACCGCAAGCAGCGCCGGAAAACCGCCGAGATCAGTCAGCAGAGGCAGGTCCTGTAGCGACACGTCACCACGGATGCTGCGCAGGGCCGACAGGCCAGCCAGGTCCTGGAGAGCGGCATTGCTTTGAACCTGCAGTCCGCCCACGTCGACCAAGTTCGCGAGCGCATCGACATGTGCCAAGGCAGGATTTCTCACGATGCTGAGGCTACCGCCCACGGCGTTGAGCGCCTCGAGCCCGGCAAGGCTGGGCAGCACGGCGTTATCTTGAAGGCCAAGGCCGCCGACGATCGCATCGACGGCCGAAAGCCCCGAGATGGATAGCAACTCCGGGTTGCGTGCGACCATCAGTTGCCCACCGATATTGGTGAGCTGCTGCAGCCCGTCGATGGCCTTCAATTTCGGGTTGTCGACAACCGTCACCTGGCCATCGACCCGGCGCAGCTCGGAGAGGTTGGCGATGCTCTCGAGCAAGTCATTACCGTATATCTCCAGCGCTCCCACATAGTTCACGGCCTCGAGACCCGTGATACTCGTGAGCGACTTGCAGCCCGCAACTCGCAAAATCGAGGTCACTGCCGAGAGGCTGGACAGGGGTGAGAGATCCTGGATGTACTGGGCACCGATGAACAAGCTGCCCTGGATCTCGGTAACCCCTCGCAGATCATTGAGGGCAGCCTGATTGTTGACCGACACGTTGCCGACCAGAATCGAGTTCGGCTGGCAATCGAAGAAGCGCTGCTCGATTTCGCCCGGATCGAGAATGCCGTCACCATTCAAGTCCGTGCCCGCGGTGATGCGCCGCCCCCCTTGCTCACAGTTGGCGCCGCGGGGCTCGGGCTCATTGACCACGACCCGCTCCGGCACCTTGCAAGAACCGTCGCTCGCGCTGACGATAAAACCGGGCGCACATTCTTCGCAGGTGACCCCGACGTAACCGCTGGGACAGACGCAGACGGGATAGCCGCTGGTGTCGATACAGCCGCCGGCGCCGCAGTTGGTGGACTCACAGCAGCCAGCGCCCGTGCAACTGGTGGGTGGTGCCACCGCGGTCGGGTCGGCGATGGGATCGGCCGCCACGGCGTTGCAGACGTAGGTCGTCTCCTCGACCTCGTTCGGCCCCAGGTCCCCATTGCCGTCGGCATCCAACCCGGCGAACACGCCCAGCCCACCCGCTTCACAATCGGCGCCTGCGGGCTCGGTGCGCAGTTCCTCCAGCATTCTAAGGCACCTGTCCCCGTCTGTGGCGAAGCCCGGCGCGCAGGCGTCGCACTCGCGCCCCTGGTAACCTGCATCGCAGAGGCAAACAGGCGCGATGGGATCACAGAAACAGCGCCCATTGCCGCCGCAGAGTTCGTCGCTGCAGCCACAATCAGCGGGAACCGCGGAAGCCGGTTCGTCGCCTCCCCCTCCCCCATCGACAGGCGAAGACGGCTCAGCAGCCGCGCCGGCATCGGATTTCTCGGATGCGGCCATTGCTGGCTCGGCACTCGACGTCGTTTCGTCATCGACGCGGCCCGAAGCCTCGTCAGCCGGTTCAGCCTGGCACGCCCACAGAAGCAGTGCGGCCATCGCGACGGATATGAGCCTTCCCCGGCCCCAATGTGCAGCCCCAATCATGGCAGGACCATAATCAGAGCTTTAGCCCGACACCAGTCCCGACGTTGGGATAGTTACAGGGCGCAGCCAGGGGCCATCGCGCCGGGCCGCGGGATAATCGCGCTGGAAGCGCTGCCAATGGGAAGCGAACGCCGACGAGGCGACACGGGCACGGCGGGGGAACTACAGCGCCGTGAGCTTTCAGGCCCCGGGACGCGCTGGAACTTTCGGCGGCCAACTTTTAGGCACAACCTCGCCTACCTACGCCAGCATCTTCTCGACCACCGCCATATCCGCGCATCGAGACGGTAGCCCCCCGCAGCCACGTTGCTCTCGATCTGCTCGGGCTTGGTCGCCCCGGCGATGACGCCGGAAACTGCGCAGGATCCGTCCATGAGCGCCGGGGCAGGGTCGGATGCGCAGGAATCTGCGCAGGATCCGCAGGATCCGTCCATGGGCGTCGGGGCAGGATCGCAGGTCGCGGCGGCGGCTGGCGCTGCCGGCGAGGTGAGCGCGCGAGCTAAAGCGGCGCGCGGAGCAGACCGTAGGAATCGTGGGAATGTGGCGTCCGAGTTGCTGTTCGGCAAGCGAGCGTTTTCGCTGTTATTCCAGGTGGTTGGCCTGATCTTGCTGCCAGCTCGTGCTGTGCGCCTGAGTTGGTGCCTGCTGAGTCGTCTGGTCGAAAGAATACTGACCCCGAAGAGGCCGCATACGCCAGCGGCCCGGGAGGACGGCAATGACACGCTATATAGGTCTGGATGTTCACAAGGCGAGCTGCACGTTGGCGGTGGTCAACGAGCAGGGCAAGCGAA
>JAOUOP010000026.1 GCA_029880325.1 Myxococcales bacterium
CCCCCAAGACCTCCGCGCGGTGGGGGGCGCCTCCGGCCGGGGGGCGCCCTGGGGGGGCGGGCGGGCGGGGGGGGGCGGCCGGGGGGGCGCGGGGGGGGGGGGGGGGGGGGCCAACAATGGACCTCGCGAACGCTTCGCCCGTTGTTCGGCGGCAAGAGGTTGCGGCGTAGGCGCCAGCCCGTACGCAACCCGAGGACTCTCAACCGCCCGTCGTAGCGTCACCCACAGGAAGCGATCGTCTGCGGGGTTGGGCAGGTAGCCTGCTGGATCGCAGTCCTGTATTTGCTGCAGCGTGATGCCGTCTCCGGGGGTCGCCAACAAAACGACTGGCAGCGCGAACTCCTCGCGCAGCTTTCCTACGAGTTCAAGCGCGCTGCACGATCCCTTCAGACCGGTGGTCACGAGGCAGAGGTCTGGCTTCGATTTCAGCTTGCGAACCTGCTCCAGTATTTGGTCGGTGGTCTGAACGATCACGGCTACCGTGTGTCCCATGGCCCGAACTTGGGCGGCGAGGCGGCTCGCCATCGCCTCCCGATCTTCTGCGACAACAATTGAAGCGGCCTTCACCGAGCATCCTCCTGGTTCGCAAGCGCGCACGTGCGCACAGCACGGCTCGCATTTCGCACCCTGGCACGTCGACAGGTTTCGGAATCAGCCAACCCAACTCCCATCGGTCCAGTTTAGCCAACGACTGTAGCCTGTACCATTGAACACTTCATATTCGATACCAGCGAATACCGCCCAGGCTAAACTGTTTAGCGCGTCCGGATGACCCTCTTGGTCGCTGGTTTGAAAGCGCCGCTCCAGCAGGTTCTTCTGGAAACAAGCACTGCACTGCAGGCCTTCGAAGACTGCGTCGCCTTTCGGCCGAGCGAGCCATAACCCCTACTGCTGCAGCGAGTGCTCCGGCCTGGTCGCGCGCACCGAGGGCGGTGCCGGCGGCCGGAACGCATCGACAGAGAGTCCCCGTGACAGGCCGCGCCTGGACGTCCATTGCGATGGCACGGGCTTGCGCCGCTGGCAGGTGCCCGGCACTCAGGCAGCCCTGGAGCCCGATCGAGGCGACGAGGAGCCAACGGGCCGA
Organism: Myxococcales bacterium; assembly: GCA_029880325.1. Lineage (GTDB taxonomy): Bacteria > Myxococcota_A > Polyangia > Polyangiales > JAFGIB01 > JAOUOP01. The sequence continues at coordinate 1,085 of JAOUOP010000026.1, forward strand.
AGAGGCCGCGGAAGAACGCTTCACGACCCCCAAAGTCGCACCGCCGCGTTCCTGGAGCGTCGATGAACGGGCGGACGGACGCCTGCGCGGCCTTTTTTCGTTGACAGACCGACCGGTCTATTCATAGGATTAGACCGGTCGGTTCAGCGTCGCTGTGGCGCGCCCGACGCAAGCAAGGACAACAGCATGAGCTCGCTTTACGAACGTCTCGGAGCCACCGAGGGCATTGGCGCCCTGGTGGACACCATCGTCGGCTACCACCTCGCGAATCCGACCATCGCCAAGCGCTTCGGCCCCCTGGCCCAGGACCCCGAGCGCATGAAGACGGTGGCCCAGCACCTTTGCGACTTCCTGGAAGAAGGCGCAGGTGGCGTGGCCCGCTACACGGGCAAGAGCATGCCCGATGCCCACTTCGGCATGAACATCAGCGGTGACGAGTTCCTGGCTGCCGTCGACGACATCATGGCCGCCCTGGAAAAGCACGCCATCGACGAGCAGACGCAAAAAGACGTGCTCGCCATCTGCTACTCCCTCAAGCCCCAAGTGGTTCGACTCTGAGCACCCCCGCGGCCGGAGCGGCTTGCAGGCCCGCTTCGGCCGCGCAATGGTAGCTACTGCATGCAAGCGACCAAACGACGCCTGCTCGAAGCCGGTCTGCGAATGCTGCTCGAACGCGGCTACAACGATCTGGGCATCCAGAGCCTGCTCAAGGAGACCGGCACTCCCAAGGGCTCCTTCTACCATCACTTCGAGAGCAAGGAGGACTTCGCCCTGCAGGTGGTCGACGCCTACATGGTCGAGGTGCACGCGGGCCTCGATGCCTGTCTCTCCAACGAGCAGCTGCCACCGCTTCTGCGTGTGCGCAGCTTCTTCGAGGCGACGCGCGACAAGTACGGGCGCGATGGCTACCTGGGTTGCATGCTCGGGGGCCTGGGGCAGGAGCTGGCCGGTGTCAGCGAGGCCTTCCGCGAGCGCATCGAAGCCTGTTTCGCCGACATCGGCGCGCACGTGGCGACGTGTTTGGAAGCGGCGCGCGCGCGCGGTGAGCTGCCGGCCCACACCGACCCGGAGGAGCTTTCCGCCCTGCTCATCAACTGTTGGGAGGGCGCCGCCCTGCGCTGTCGCCTGCGGCGCAGCCCGGCGCCCCTCGACGCGATGCTCGACTTCTACTTCGGCACCGCGCTGGGCGCTTCGTCCTCGATGCCTGCCTAGATGTGCTCGGCGGGAGTCATGATCCGCTCTCGGGACCGCTACGGCGCCAGCTGCGGCGTCCGGCCCCCTTGAAATACACGGAGTATTACGGCGGAGGCCGTCCTTGCATCTGGCATCGTATCGACCCCGATCATCGGCTCAGCACTTCCGCCGAGCACATCTAGTGGCTCGCGCTACGATGTCCGACCGGCCTGCTTGAGCTGCTCGACGATGGCTTCCGCGTCCCCGGAGACGCCCGCGATCAACCCGGAGAGACGCCGGCGCAGCCACATCAGGCCAAGGCAGTAAAGCCCCGGCTCAATCACGCCGCCCTCGTGCCGCGGCAGGCCCTTTTCGTCGAGGAATTCGCCCGGCAGGTACGAAAAATCGCCGCCGAAGCCAGTGGCCCAGATCACAGTGCGAATATTTTCGGCGTCGAGATCGAGGCTGCGCACGCCCGCCATCTCTTCGAGCCCGGGATAGGGCCTGTCGGCCGGGTCGGGCTCCGCGGCCGGCGCGTCGAGACCCAACTTCGCGATGGCCATGTCGACGCCGGCGCGCAGCTTGGCCACGCTGGCATCGCCGACGGCCACGTTGGCCATCAGCTCGTCACCGATGTGCAGCGTGCGGCCTTCGATGCCGGCGAGACGACCGAGCAGCTTGGCACCCGAATGGGCCAGCAGCTGCAGGCTGACGGAGTGACCGCCGGCGACTCCCGAGATCATGCCCTGCGGTGCCTTGCGCTCCTCGGCGGGCACGTCGGCGGGGCGCTGGTCGGCCATGCCGAGGGCATCGATCCAGCCGGTGATGTCCCGACCCCGGTAGCGCCGCGGGGGGCGTCCCACCTCACTGGTGCACAGCCAGACCTTGCGGCCGGCCTCGAGCAGGTCTTCGACGATCTGGGTGCCGGTTTGGGCCGAACCCACCACGAGCACGGCCCCCGGTGGCAGCTTCGCCGCCGAGCGATAGCGCTGGCTGTGGAGTTGCTCGATGTCCTCGGGCAGTTTGGCCGCGAGTTTGGGCACGCGTGGCGCGTTCTGATCGCCGCTGCACAGGATCACATTGCGCGCCCTGAGCAGACCGTCCTGGGTCTCGACCTCGTAATGCGCCCCCGCGGGAACAATCGCCCGCACTTCCACGTCGCAGCGGATCGGCAGCTCGTGCTTGGCCCGGTAGGCATCCATGTACGCGACCCATTCATCGCGGTGCAGGAAAGCGTCGGCGGCCCCGGGGACATCGGCGTCCGGCAGAACATTGATACGGCCGGGCGTGTTGAGGTGAAACGAGTCCCAGCGCTCGCGCCAGCTCGAGCCGACGCTCTGACGCTCCAGCACGACATGCTCGATGCCCTCGCGCTGAAGGCAGCGGCTCATGGCCAGCCCCGCCTGTCCAGCTCCAACGACGAGGGTGTTCACGGAAGTCTCCAGTTGCGACATGTTGTCAGTCCTTTCGCGTTCGACTCTACGCGCTGCGCGCCGGCGCCGCTGGTACGAACGTGCTGCGAAATGTCTGCATCACTCGGGCGTCTGTTCGACACCCCGCACGACCCGCAGGCGTTCACCCGTAAACGCCGAGGGCGAGAGGCAGACGTAGCGCTTGAGCACGCGGTTGAAGTGGGCGCCGTCGGTGAAACCGGCGGCTAACGCGGCGTCGGTCACGCTGGTTCCGCCTGCCAGCAGGGTGATGCCGTCGATGCACCGCAGCCACTGCAGATAGGGCCGCAGCGGTATGCCCATGTCTTCCTTGAAGACGTGCAAAAGCCGGCTCTTGGAGAGGCCGACGCGACTGGCGAGTTCATCGGCGGAGATTCGAGCGCTCTCCAGTGAGCCCACGATGCGGACGGCCTTGCGCACGGCCGGATGCACGGCCTGGGGCGGCCGGGCCGTGCCCTGGGTCAGCGCCGACAGCAGGCGGTCCACATCTTCCCGCACGCGCGACGCCGGCGCCGGCCCGTGCAGCGCCTGTCGCAGTTCGTCCAGCGGCAGGCCCGCGAACAGCTCCTGGGGCAGCAGCTCCATGTCCTGCCGCTGCAAATGCGTATGACCGAGCCGGCGTCCCAGCGCGCTCTCGGGCGGCAGCCACAGAAGCAGCTGCTCCCCATCGGCGCCATCGAAGGCGTGGGGCACGTTCGAGCCCACGAGATGGATTAGACCGGCCCGGGCGCGCTCCAGGCTCGGGCCGAGGCGGTGGGGCTTGCCGTCCAGCGACAGCGTCAACTGGTAGGCCGCATGCCGGTGCGGCTGTGCACGAACCAGGGCGCTCTGCAAGCTGGCGATGTAGCCATCGAAGAGATAGCTGCGAGAGACCTCCACGGGCCGAGGGTATCGTCATCGAACGCACGACGCACGCTCGCGCAACGCCCGCGCGGGCTCAGATCCGAAGGTCGGCGATCACGTGGGCCTGAAGCTGCGCCCGTTGCTCCGGGGTCAGGGCCACGGCGCGGCGCGCCTCGAGGTCGAAGTTGACGACCACCGCCTCGCTGGTGGCCACGCAGCGACCGCTGACGGCGTCGAAGAGCTGGTGGGCGATGCGCATGGTTTTTTCCGACACCTCGGCGTAACCCGAGCGCACGCTGAGGAAGTCGCCGGCGGCGATCGGGTTGCGGTAGACGAAGCGGTATTCGAGGGCGGCGCCGCCAATGCCGGGTGGCTGGGGGCGCTCGGTGTGCAGGAAGAAGTGGGTGACGCCGTCGGAGACCGCGGCCATGTGGCCTTCGGGCGCCAGATGGCCGCTGGCATCGCAGAGCTCGGGACGCACCCGCCCGAGGAAGGCGGGGACCAGGCCCCGGACTTCAGCTTCTTGCAAGGTCGGCTCGGGCGCGGGCGCCGTGGGCTCGAGCCCGCGCGGGGCGGCGTACTCGGGTAGCTCGCATCGATGCACGAGGGCGCGCTGGCGGACCTCATCCGGAAGTGGGCGGGGCGTGCGGGCGTCGCGATCGCAGAGAAGATAGTCGGTGGTCAAGGTGGCGGCGGGCGGCCCATCGACGCCGTGGCGGAGCAGCGTCAGAATCTTCAGCCCTTCGCTCGAAACCTCGAGCACGCCAGCACTCGCGGTGTAGGGCGCGCCCGGGCGCAGCTCGCGCAAGAAGCGCACGTGTTGGTCCCGGGGCGCGAGCAGCCAGCCCCTGCGATCGAGCTCGCGCGGCGACAGCCCCAGCAGGCTTCCAAAGTAGGCCACGCCCTCGCCTGATTTGCCGAAGTAGTGGCGAACGTTGAGGTGGCCCATGCGGTCGCACTCCCAGGTCTGAACCGACGAGCGCAGCACTTGAATCATCTCGGACATCGCCGGGCACATACACCCGGCCACCGGCGGGAGTCAAAGCGCCGACTTCAAGCGACGCCATCGGCCCCGAGCAGGGATCGCAGCTCCGAAGTCAGCGCGTCCAAGAGCCGCTCGGCCTCGCCCTCGACGGACGCGAGTTCGGCGCGCTCGCGCAGCGGCAGTCGCACGTCGAGGTAGCACTTGAGCTTGGCCTCGGTCCCGCTCGGCCTCACGCATACCCGATGCTCGCCCTCCAGCTCGAAGACCAGCAGATCGCTCGGCGGCAGCGACAGGGGCAGCCGAGGCTCACCCCACTGCTGGCCGCTCTTCAGATCCGAAAGCGCCATCACCCGCAGCCCCGAAAGGCGCTCGGGCGGCTGTGCCCGCAGCCGCTGCATCATGGCCTCGAGCTTTTTGCGGCCGGCCGCGCTGGCCTCGAGCCTGAGCGACAGCTGGCGGCTCTTGTGCAGCCCGTGGCGCAGGTAGAGGCCTTCGAGGCGCTGCAAGAGACCCCTGCCCGCGGCCTTTTCCCGGGCCGCCAGGCACGCCAGCAAGAGCGCCGCCGAGATGCCATCCTTGTCGCTCACGCCCGGCACGCCGTAGCCCAGGGCTTCCTCGAAGCCGAAAACCAGCCGGTGATCGCCGTCTTGCTCGAGTTCGCGGGCGCGGGCCTCGATCCACTTGAAGCCCGTCAGCGTGTACTCGAAGCGGGCGCCGTGCTCGACTGCGATGCGGGCGCACAGGGGCGTGCTGACGATGGTGGCCACGATCAGCGGCGTGGCCGGCCCTTCATAACTCTCGAGCAAGGCATCGGCCAGCAATGCACCGATGCTGTTGCCGTCGAGCATGCGCAGGCGCGCTGCCCCGCCGCGCGCTGCCGCCGCCAGGCGGTCGGCATCCGGATCGCTGGCCAGCACCAGATCGACCGCCTGCGTCTCGCCCAGCGCCAGCACCCGATCCATGACCCCGGCCTCTTCGGGATTGGGAAAGGGCATGCCGGGAAACTCGGGGTTGGGATGGGCCTCTTCGGGCACGCTGAAGACGCGCCCAAAGCCCGCAGCCTGCAATGCCGCGAGCACAAGGCGTTCGCCCACGCCATGCAGCGCCGTGTAAGCGAGCGTGAGTTCCGGGGCGCCCTGGCAGCCGTTTCCGACCAGGCCCTGAAGCAGCGCCAGGTAGCGCCGCTCGAGTTCTGCCCCGACGATCTGCTCCAGGCCCTTTTCGGCGCGCGCCACGGCGTCGAGCCGGGGCAGCGCGCGCACGCTGTCGACCGCGTCCATGGCCGCGAGGATGGCCGTGTCGATGGGCGCCGTGATCTGCGCGCCGTGCTCCCAGTAGACCTTGTAGCCGTTGTCGGTGGCCGGGTTGTGGCTCGCGGTCACCATCACGCCCGCCGCCGCCCCATGCTCGCGCACGCAATAGGCCAAAAGCGGCGTCGGCACCGGCTGCACGAAGCGAATCACCCGCAGGCCCGCACCCGCCGCGACGGCGGCGACCTCCTCGGCCAGCTCGGCGCTGCGGTGGCGGCCATCGTAGCCGATGGCCAGGCCGCGGGCTGCGGCATCGGTCACGCTCTCGCGCACGTGACGGCAGAGCCCGGCGGTGGCTCGGGCCACGGTGGCGCGATTGATGCAAGAAGGCCCCGCGCCCAGTGGCCCACGCAGACCGGCGGTGCCAAAAGTGAGCGGCCGTGCGAAGCGCTCGGCCAGGGCCTCGGCGTCACCGGCGGCGAGCAGCGCCTCGAGTTCCTGGCGATCGCCGGGGTCGGGCTCATCCTGCAGATAGGCCTCGACCCGCTGGCGCAGGGCCGGCTCGAAGCTCATTGAGCGCTCACGGCATCGCCGACGGCCTCGCCGGGGGCGATGTCGACGGCGCCCTGAACGAAGCGCTGCTCGCGATAAACCATGGCGTAGAAGACAAAGAGCACGGCCGTCACCAACATCAGCCCAGCGAACAGCAAGTAGTAGCTCGCGCCTTGCAAGGCCGGCGTACCATCCGGATTCTTTAGGAAGAAGTTGACGCCCGAAGTAAAGGCATTGCCCAGGGCCACGGCGCCGAGGAAGAGCGACATGACGAAGGACTTCAAACGGTTGGGCGCCTGGGTGTAGAAGAACTCCAGGCCCGTCACGCTCACCATGATCTCCGAGGCCGTCAGCACGATATAGGCAGGAATCTGCCACAGGATGCTCGGCTGACGGCCGGCACCGAGCTCGGCCTCGATGTAGGCGGGGATCAAAAACGCCGGCACCATCACGAAGAAACCGATGGAGATCTTGCGCAACGGCGAGAGCCCAAAGACGCGATCGAGGGCCGGGTAGACCAGATAGCTAAAGAGCGGGATGAAGGCCATCACCAGCAAGGGGTTGGCCGCCTGCAGCTGCTCGGCGTAGAGGATGACGCCGAAGACCTCGGTGTTGAGGCGCTTGCCCTGGGCCACCCAGGTCGAGCCAGTCTGGTCGAAGAGCGCCCAGAACATGGCGAAGAAGACCACCAGCGGCAGGAGTTTCCCCACCACCTTCAAACCATCGACGCTCAGCACATCCCGGGCGAAGGCGCGGCCGGCGGGCGGAATGTGGGCAAAGCGCCGACGGCCCAGCCAAAAGCACCAGGTGGCGACGACCATCAACACCCCGGGAACGCCGAAGGCCAGGCTCGGCCCCACCTCGTGCAGCATGATCGGCGCCAGGATCATCGAAGTGAAAGCGCCGAAATTGATCGAGAAGTAGAACCAGCTGAAGACGCGCTCGAGCAGGTGCTGGTTCTTCCTCCCAAATTGGTCACCCACGTGGGCCGAAACACAGGGTTTGATGCCGCCTGCTCCCAGGGCGATCAGCGTCAGTCCCACGGTCAAGCCCAGACGCGTTTCGTCCAGGGATAACGCCAGGTGCCCCAGGCAGTAGAGCACGGAGATGGTGACGATGGTGCGGTACTTGCCAAAGAGCGCATCGGAGAGGATGGCGCCGAAGAAGGGCGTGGCATAGACGGCGGCGGTGAAGAAATGGAAGTAGCCCGTGGCCTCCTGCTCCGCCATGGGCGAGGGCTGGCCGTCGCCGCCGAGCAGGTACTCGGTCATGAAGGTGAAGAGGATCGCCTTCATGCCATAGAAGCTGTAGCGCTCGGCGAATTCGTTGCCGATGATGAAGGGAATGCCCGAGGGCATGCGATCGATGTCTTCGGGGATCTCTCGGTAGCCGTCCGCCATCGCGCCCCGAGTGTCCTCAATCGGGGCGCCTGCGGCAATGGTCGCGACGCCTTTCGGACCCGGCGTGGCTTCGCCGCGACGGGGGAAAGGGCGCGTGCCCTTTCCGGGATGGGAACTACTTGGCCCAGGGGCTGTTGCCCAGGGGCGAATAGGGTGTGACCGCTTCGCCAGCTGCCGCTTCAGCCTCCCCGAGCAGCCGCGGCCGCAGGGGCTGCTCACCGGGACCGGCGACCACCGCGAGCCGGCCCTGGGCCATCACGTGGCTGCCCGGTGCGAGCGCTCCGTGGCTCGAAAGCAACGCCCGGGCCCAGCCCGCGTGCACGTAGCCGCCAGCGAGCTGCTCGGCGAGCCAGGCCATCAGGTCGATCTTGGTGAGCTCGAACTGCTGCCCTGCCGGCGCCCGTAGAAGCGAAAGCAGGTAGCACAGGCGCAACAGCTCGGCGACCGGATGCTGGCGCTCGGGGGCCAGGCCCATGGAGTGCAGAAGCGCGCTGGTGCGCAAACGATGGCGGTCGGCCTGCTGGCGCCCCTGGGCCGTGCCCGACAGGGCCGCTGCCAGGGCCGCGGCCGCGGCATCCTCGGCGGCAAGGCCCGCCTGGGGCTGCAGCCCGTGAACGCCGAGCAGCAGCGCCGCATGAACCGCGGCACGCCGGGTCGTCGCATCCACGCCCACGTGCTCCATGGCGTCGGCGGTGGAGAGCGCGGCAAAGAGCACGCGTCGGGCGACCGGATCTTGCACCGGCGCCAGCTCCAGCGCGCGCAGCGTGACCGCGCGGCCCACCGCGAAGCAACGCTCGAAGCCGCGCACCAGCTCCCGGCCCCGCTGCCACGGCCACCGATCGCCCCTGGCCCCGAGCAAGGCCGCCACTTCCGCCTCGGCCGCAGCGAGCTCGCGGGTCGCAAAGACGTCGGCATGGACTTCGGCCCGCGTGCCACGCTGGCCGAGCACCGACAGCTGCTCGAAGCGAACTCCGGGGATCTTCGGCGCGCGCGTGCTGCCGGAGCGATGGGTGGCGTCGATGATGGCACGGGCCAGCAAAAGCAGCTCCTCGTGGTCCAGCACGCGCTCGAAATACAGGCACTGCAGGCCGTACTGCCGCAGCGCACCGGGCAGCTGGCGAGTCTTGCGATAGGCCTCCAGATCGATCGGCAATGGCAGGCGATCGCGCAGCAGGGTGCCCCGCACCACGTTCAAGGCAAAGGGCGGCTGCGCCCCGGCGAGCGTGTCCCTTAACCCATCGAGCGCCTCACGCATTTCGCGCCCGCTAACCTCCCGCGGACCGATCACCCTCAGCACCGCGCATAACTCGATCACCAGCCGCGCCGTGCGCTGCAATAGCTCGGCGTCGGACGCCTGGGCGTTCATCGCGATCCCCGCCTCAAGCGCTTGACGGCCTCCCGGATCTCCACCGGCTCCATCAGATCGCTCGGACGTCGCCGCGTGGCCTCTTCGCAAAGTCCGGCGCTCGCCTCCATCGCGGCGAGCGCCGAGAGCCTCACATCGACGGCGGCGTTTCGATCGCGAAACAGCGGCAGAAGATAGCGCTCACCGAGCCGCGCATCGAAGAGCGAAGCCATGGTGGCGCAGCGCAGCTCTTCGCTCCAACCGCGTCCTTGACTCTGAAGCAAGGAATCACCGACCCATGTTGCCGTCTTGCGGTCCCGGCACAGGGCCTCGATCAACACCGCGCACGACACCGGCCGGGTGGCAAGCAGATGCTCGATGAGGTCCTGCGCCGACTCGCGCAGGCGCGGCAAGCTCGCCAGGGCAGCCGCAGCGCTCTCCACCGCCACCCCATCCCGCTCGAGCACGGCCAAGAGTTTGTGCGCATCGACGCCCGCGGCCAGGGCCTGCTGCAGCAGCGCCGTCATCAGCGCCGGCGACAGGGCGCCAGCATCCACGGCATCGAAAAACGCCTCGGGTCCCTGGGCGACCAGCAACGCGCCCAGTGCCCGCTCGGCCTGGGTTTCGTAGGGCGCCAGCGAAAATAGCTCGGCCATGAACTCAGAGCAGGCACGCGCGCCCAAAAGCCCGCACAGTCCCGACAGCGCGGGCGCTTCGAAGCCGTGCTCGGCCACGGCCAGCGCCAGCGACGAGCCCACACCCTCGGCGTCCAGGGCGCTGCCTACGCCCTGTGCCTGCCGGAACAGACGCCCGAGCGCGTCGACCACCCGGGCATCGAGCCCCTGCGCGCGCGCGATCATGGCGCCGACCAACTCGCCGACAACACCGGCACCAATGTCACCCACCAGCTCCGGATGCGTGAGCGCGGCCTGGAACTCCAGGTTGCCGATGAGGTCGGCATCGCTGGCGGCCGCTTCGAGCGCCATCCGCTGCGGCTCCCCCAGCGCGAGCTGCCCCGACGCGGCGCGCTGCGACAGGCGCGCGGCCGCCTGCCCGTAGCGCAGCTGCAGCGTGGCGGCGTCGAGACTTTGGGCGGCGGCCCAGGCCGCGTCGTTCCAGCGCTCGATGCCCCAACCGAGGCGCTCGGCAAAGACCTCCTGCGCACCCGGCGCAGGCTGCTGTGCCCCGCCCAGGATGTAGCGGCCGTGGGCCCGTCGCGATTCGGCAAAGGTGGCACCAAACCCCGCCAGGCTGCCACTCCACAGCAGCTCCGCCAGCTCGTGGTAGCTCTGCTCACCGCCGACGACCGCAGCCAGACGGCGACCGAGTTCGCGCACATCGGCCTCGGAAGCTCGCGCGAGCGGCTGCAAAGCGCGCAACCCTTCGCTGTAGAGGGGAAAGACGAAGCGGCCGAGATCGCCGTCGGCCGGCATCAGCAACTTATCCGCCAGTCGAAGCTCCGTAGGCTCAAAGCGCACGCACCGATCGTCGCGCTCCAGCCACAGCTCGAAGAGTCGATGGGCGTGACCGGAAGCCAGCAGATCGCGGTTGATCGAAGTGGCGATCAGCGATGCCAGGGCACTGCCCATGGCCCGGATCGCCTCGACCTTGTCATGCTCCAGAACACCGGCGAGCCGAGCCGACATCTTGCGAGGTCGGCGAACTTGCCCCCCTGCACGTCCATCGGCGGCCACCATTGACTAGTCACCTGTGCCGGTAGTTCTGGGTACAACTCGACGGCCATCGACGGCCGTCGCCGCGTCGACCGCCCTTCGGGCTATCTCCTCGAATATACTCTGTATGTCCTTCGTCGATTCGCCACGCCGAGGGCCGCCGATTGCTCGCCGAGTTTTACCCAGAACTACCGACACAGGTGATTAGCATAGCGCGAATGACCCGGCACGCGTAGTACGGAGACGCGCGCACTACAACTGAGAGTGCGCAGGATGTCACGCCCTGTAGCCTGCTGTCGCATAAGCTGACAGCTGAGGGCAGACACGCCAGAGGTGCGAGACGCGTGCGGAAAAGGCTATGATCGCATACGGCCCTCCACTTCGGAGGACTTGGCCCCATGCTTGACGCTTGCACCATCTGCAGTTGGCGCCGCCACGCCGAAGCAGCCGTGCCACGACCCGCACGCGATTATCTTGCGACCACCGCAGTGATCGTGGCCCTGTCGCTGCTGGCCACGCTCGCTGCCTCCGGCCCCGCCGCGGCGCAAGCGACCGCCCTGGAGGTCACCGGCACGACCGCCGCCAACACCGGCGATGGCACCGCTGCAGAAGAGGCGTCGCCGATCGATGCCCACGGGAGACGCGACGACGCCCTACCCGGCCTCTCCGCGGTGGCCCTCACGGGGACGGCGACACCGGGGCGGCTGAGCCTGGCCGGTGGACTTGGCTATGGGTTTACCGGCGATGTGCTCGAAGACGACGAGAACCACCACCGCCTGGCGCTACGCGCGGGCGTGGCCTATGAGGCACTGCGCTGGCTCATCTTGGGCTACGCGCTGGAGGGACGCTTGCACCGTCAGGTCGGCGGCACCGACGCGGGCGACGGGGGGTTTCTGATCCATAGCCGCTTTGCACTACGCGCCGGCAAGACGCTGACCGACGATTTCGCCTTGGGCGCCGAGCTGGCCGTCGAGCTGCCCGCTGCCGCGTCGCCCGCCGCCGCCATCACGGCCATCGGTGCGGGCCTGTCGCTGATGGCCACCCATACCTCGGGCCCCCTACTGCTCGCCGCCAACGCGGGCATCCGCCTCGATCGGGCCGGCGAGGCCATCGACGATCCCCGCCGTCTGAGCGGCGCCGACCGCATCGCCCTGGGCACCGCCGATGCCACGGGCCTGCCGCTCGGCCTGGGCGCCAGCTACCGTCTGGGGTCGCTCACGCCCTTCGGCGAAGTGAGCTGGGAGCCGCGCGTCGGTCGCAATGCCCAGAAGGCACTGAGCGCGCCCATGTGGGTCACCCTGGGTCTGAAGCTCGAACTCAAGAAGGGCCTGCGTTGGGTGCTTTCTGCCAGCGTCAGCCCGAGCGCGCGGCCCGACGCGATCGTCGCTACGCCGGGTCAGCCCGATGTCCCCCTCAGTGTCGTCGATCCCAGGGCGTGGCTGCGCACCGGCTTGCAGTGGTCTGCGCCTCGGGCCAGCGCCAGGGCAGGCGATGACAGCGCCAGCCATGCCGTCGAGGGCAGCGTGCGCGGTGCGGACGGAGCGCCGGTTTCGGGCGCGTCGGTGAGTTGGGTCGACGACCCCAAGGTCAGCACCACCAGCGACGCCGATGGCCGCTTTCGCTTGCAGGGGCTTCCGGCCGGCGCCCAACGCCTGCGCGTGCAAGCACCGGGCCTCTCACCCGAGGAACTCACGGTGCAGGTGCCTGCCGATCCCAAGACGCCGCTCACCATCGAACTCAAGCCGCTTTCGACCGGCCTAACGGGCCAGGTGCTGCGGAGCGACGGCACCCCCATCGCCGCCGCCCAGGTCGAGCTGCACCCCGCGCCAGCGACCGAAGCCACGCCAGGTGACGCGCCGGCTTCCCGCCTGCCCCCCCCCGTGACCACCACCCAAACAGACGCCGAGGGTCGCTTTGCGTTCGCAGATCTGCAGCCCGGACAGACCAAACTCATAGTGACTGCGCCGGAAATGCGCGCCCATGAACAGCCGCTCGAGCTCACCGCCGGCAGCAGCCAGGAGCTGGCCATCACACTCGAGCGCGATCTGCCCGAGGGCCACATCCGCGGCCAGGTACGCGATTTTCGCTCGCAGGGCGTGCGCGCCAAGGTGCAGATCGATCCCGGTGGGCTGACGCTGGAGACCGACGCCGATGGCAATTTCGAAGTCGACGTGGCGCCGGGGCGCTACACGGTTCGCGTTCAGGCCTCCGGCTACCGGGTGCAGAAGCGACCGGCCGTGGTGGAAAATCAGGGCGTGACGGTGCTGATCATCGAGCTCAAGAGGAAGGGCCGGTGAGGACCTCAGCCCACCGCAGCCCCAGTCGCGGTACCCCGCGCCTGCTGGCGCTGGGCTTGCTCGCCCTCGGCTGCCAGCAGCTGCCCCTGGCGTGCGAGCCCCTGGGCTGCTCTGGGCCGCCCTACGTGGCCAAGCTCCTGGTTTTCAGCGGAGAGGTTGCGCGCGACCGGGCGGCCAAGCCCGGGGCCTGGAGCCGCACCGAAAAGGGTGATGGCTTCGCCATCGGTGACGGCCTGCGCACCTCCGCGGGAGCCAGCGCCACGCTGCAGCTGCGGGGGCGCGGCAAGGTCACGATCCAGGAGCGCTCGGTGGTGCGCTTCAAGGCCGGCGCGGGCCAGGCCCAGGGGCTGTCGATGCAGGTCGAGGTCGGCAGCATCGAGGTGGAGGGCGCGGAACTGTCGCTCGAAACCCTGATCGGCACCGTGCAGATCGAAGCCGGCGACCACGTGCGGGTGCGCGCCGGCGACGACGGCCAGCACCTGGATGTGCTGGTGGGCGAGCTGGTGGTGGAACACGACGGCCAGCGCGTGCAAGCCAACGCGGGCGACGAGTTGGTGCTCGACATCGGCGGCATTCGCATCGAAGGCGACGACGCCACCGAAGTGGCAGTGGTCGAAGTCGAAGCGCCAGATGCCGGCAACAGGGCACAGGACGCGGGCAGCGACGGGGGCGCCGGAGACGCGGCAGCCGGCGATGCCGTGGACGAGGGTGAGTCGGAGCCGGCTGGACCGAGCGTGGCCGAACTGTCGATCGCGGCGGGTGAGTCGGCCGCGATCCACGATCCGGCGCCGCCCACGCGGGTGGGCATCGCGCTGCCGGCGTGCGAAGGACACATCGGACTCGAGGTCCGTGGCCGCCGCGGGGGCTTTCGCAAGGCCCCCGTGGGCAGTCCAGAGCGGGCCATCGTCAGCCTCGAGCGTGGCGCCCACAGCTACCGCATCCGCTGCGCCGCCGACAGGGACAAGCGCGGCCCCATCGTGGCCAAGGGCCGCATCGACATCCGCCGCGATGCGGCGACCCGGCAGCTGCCCAAGCGACCGCCCACGGTCACCGTCGACGCCGACGGACGCCGTTACACCGTGCGCTACCAAAACCGGCTACCACGCGTGACCCTGCGCTGGCCAGACGCACCCAAGGCCTCCCGTTATACGCTGGAGCTGAAGTCCGGGTCGGGTCGCGTGCGCAAGTCGAAGCTGCAGGGGCCGAACCACAGCTTTGCCTCCGGCGGCCTCGGCGAAGGCGTCCACAGCTTCACGATTCGCGCCGACGGCGGGCGCAGTGCGAGCGGCAGCGTAAAAATCGCCTTCGACAACGCCGCCCGCACCGCATCGCTCACCACGCCGGCCAATGCTGCCCTGGCACGCGGAAAACCGGCGACCATCGCCGGCATGGCCATGAGCGGAGCCAAGGTCGCAGTCGACGGCAAACCGGTGCATACCGACGCCGAGGGCCGCTTTCGGGTCGAGCTCACCCCCGATGGTCGCCATGAGGCGGTGGCGATCAAGGTCGATAGCGGCGGCCGCGTGCATTATTACCTGCGGCGCCTGTCGCCCTGATACGAGCGCTACCGCGGCCCCCCCTTTGCAGCTACAATTTCACGGCAAAGGACGGCGTGGAATACGACGAGCTTAATTCCGGCGAACGCATTGGTGGGCGTTATCGCCTGGAGTCACACATTGGCGCAGGTGGCATGGCACGCGTGTGGCGCGCCGTGGACGAAACCCTGGAGCGCCCCGTTGCGGTGAAATTTCTCTACGCTGCCGACGCCCAGATGCGCGAGCGCATGGCCACGGCCTTTTCGCGGGAGGCGCGCATCGCCGCCGCGGTGCGCCACCCCTATGTCGTGAGCATCCTCGACTTCGGCACCCTGGGCGGTCGCGAGCAGATCCCGTACATGGTGATGGAGTTGCTCGAGGGTGAAACCCTGGGCGAGCGCATCGAGAGAAAGGGCAAACTGCCGGCCAGCGAGGTTGTGGACTACGCCGCGCGCGTACTCGAAGGGCTTTCAGCAGTCCACGACGCGGGCATCGTCCACCGCGACCTCAAGCCCGAAAACATCTACCTGCAAAGGGCCGCGACCCGGTTGCATCCGAAACTGCTCGACTTCGGCATCTCGCGCAGCCTCGACGGCGAGGGCAAGCGCCGCTCGGCCCTGACCACCCAGGCCGGCCAGCTCCTTGGCACACCGCAGTACATGTCACCCGAGCAGGCCGAAGGCGAGGGCAACATCGACCTGCGGACCGATCTCTACAGCCTGGGCGTGATCATGTACGAGGCGCTGACGGGCCGGCTTCCCTTCGAGGCCGAGGGCGTGGGCGCGTTGATCGTGCGCATCGTCACCGCCCAGTACACGCCGGCGATCGAGCTGGAGCCGAGCATCGGCCCGGCGCTGTCGGCGTTCCTCGACCGCGCGCTCTCGAGGTCCGCCGCCGACCGCTTCCCCGACGCGGCCACCATGCACGCCGAGCTGATCGCCGCCACGCGGCGCAGCCTCGGCGGCGCCGTCGCCCGTGCCATCTCGGTGGCGCCACCGGGGGCGATCACCCTGCCGGGGCAGGAGGGTTCGCGGCGAGCCCGTGGCCGCGGCGGCGATGGCGCTGCGACGGCCGACACCCTCGACGGAACACCCGTGGAGGGACGGCACTCACGCCCCGGGCGGCGACGGGCAAGACTGTGGACGGCAGCTGCGGTGGCCATGATCGCGGCGGGCGCTGGCGGCTGGCTGCTCCTGCAGCGCGACAGCAGCGTCGCGGCGGGCATGGAGGCCTCCGACTTTCACCTCGAGCAGCAGGCTGCAGCGGCTGCGCCGCCGGAAAGCACCGAAGCGGTCGCGCCGGTCGCGCCGGTCGTGCCCGCCGAAGCCGTTGACGCCCCCGAAGCCGCGGCCGCGGCGCCCGATGCGGCCACCACCGACAACGACGAAACCACGGCCGACAACGAACCGGCGGCGGATGCAGCCGAAGCGCTCGACCAAGCGCCTGCCAAGAAGCACAGGCGCAAGGCACCGTCGCGCAGCCTGGGCGCCACCTTCGTGCAGCACAAGGGCAAGATCGGCAGCTGCTTCAAGAAGCACGGCGGCGCCGAGGCCCCCGCCCTGACGCTGCGCATGGCGCTGCAAAAGTCCGGTCGCGTCGAGCGGGTGGAGGTACTTCCTTTGGCCCAAAGCGCCACCGCCCTCGGCCGCTGCATCCAAAGCGTGGCCAAGGCCATCGACTTCGGCCCACAAAAGGCAGCCATCACCTTCAAGGTGCCGCTGGCGACGCGCGTGGAGAGGTAGTTCAATGAAGTATCGAGCAACGAAAACAGCGATGCCCTGGATCCTGGCACTGGCGGCGCTCTACGCGGGGTGCGGACTTGTGGGCTTCGACGAAGTCGCCGAAGAACCGCTCAACGAAAAAAAATCCGACGACGAAAAATCGGATGAGGGCGACGGCGACAGCGGCTCGAGCCAGACAAGCGGCTTCGACGGGGGCGGCGATGCCACCGTGACCGATCGCGGCGACGCCGGAACTCGCGACGCGGCGATCGAAGCGGGCATCGTCGACGACGACGCCGGCTCCAGCTGCAGTCACGAACCACTGTGCGAAAACGGCGTCTTCGCGCGCTGCGAGAACGGCGTGTTGGTGGAGACCGATTGCTTGAAAGAGGCCGGCGTATGCCAGATCGGCACCTGCGACCCCCAGGAGGGCTGCGGCACGATCCCCAAGACCGACGGCACCGCCTGCGATGACGGACGATTTTGCACCGCCTTCGATCACTGCATCGAAGGAACCTGCGTGCCCGAAGCCGAGACCGACTGCAGCCAGTTGAACAGCCCCTGCACCAGCGGCGTCTGCAACGAGGACCGCGAGAGCTGCGAGGCCGTGCCGATCAATACCGGCGGCAGCTGCGGCACGGGCCTGGTGTGCGAGTTCGGATGGTGCACCGTGGGCGACGCCTGCACCATCGATGGCTGTACGCTCGCCTGCGGCGTGGACTCGGGCAGCTGCAACCTCGGTTGCAACGCGGGCTTCAACTGCGACTTTACCTGCCAGGAGGGCGCCACGTGCGTGATCGACTGCGCCGGCTCGGGCGACCTCTGCATGGTCGAATGCCTGGCCGGCTCGACCTGCAAGGTGCACTGCGCAACCGCGGCCGAGTGCGCCAACGTCTACTGCCCCGACACCGCCGACTGCCAGTTGACCTGCGACAGCGCCGAATGCGGCGTGGTTCAGGCGCCCGCGCTCTGAGCACGGCACGGGATGGCAGCAGGCTCAGCCGTCGCGCTGCGCCCGGCTGGCGACGAATTCCACCAGCTGCAAGTTGAGCAGCGCCGCGGTCTCGACCGGTTCGGACGCGGCGACCACGGCACGCACCTCCCGATAGGCCGCACGCAATAGCTCACGCACGCGCTGCAGATCTGCGGCCGACAGCGAGACCAGGTTGTAGGCGAAGAGGTTGGTGGCGCCTTGCTCCAGGAAGTGGTCGAAGGCCACGCGCGACCAGCGGGCCATGTGCTCGCGTGCAGCCTCCGGGTCTGCGAGGGTGTCGACGGTGAGGTTTCCGGCCACCCGGTAGCGCACGCCCCGGCGTTCGATCACGTGCGCGGCCTCGAGGGCATCGAGCGCGCGCTCTACCTCGCAGGACTCGATGCCCAGACGCGCGGCGATCCAGCAAGCCGCATCACCCTGGCGCTCGGCAAAGGCTGTGGTCTCCAGCAGGCGCAAGACCGCCTCGGTCCAAGGCTGCTCGAAGGCCAGCCGTCGGGCCGCTTCGGCGGTGCGGTAGCGGGCGCGCAGCGCGGGCACAGCCTCGATGGACGTGAGCTCGGCCACCAGATCGGGCAGACGACCTGTGACGGCGTCGACCAGGCGAAAGAAGTCCGGCAGCCGCGGCTCGGCCTGGCCGCGCAGCCAGCGCCCCACGGCAAAGCGCGAACGATCGCAGCGCTCGGCGAGCTCGCCCACCGACAGTGAGCCGCGCACGCTGTCGAGCCAGGCGGCCAGCGTCTCGCCCGGCCCGGGCGCCGGCGCCGCGTGGAAGCGCGCGAAGGCGGCCTGCACATCGATGCCGACGCGCCCGCAGGCCCGCAACGCCTCCGCCGCCGTCGGATAGCGGCGGCCGTTTTCCCAGTCGGTGATGGGGTTGGCGCGGTAGCCCAGGCGCCGCGCGAAGGCCACTTGAGAACGCGCTCCGCGCACGGCCCGCAGAAATTGGGAGGCCGCCACCTCCATGCTGCCAGAGTCCGCTGCTTTCATCTCAAATTCGCGCGTCGAAGCAATACTTTCCCATATTTGCACATCTATCGCCATATCTGCCAGGCCATATGTTCATTACCGGGCAATTCCCGAGTGGCGCGTTCTCGGTCTATGAGCACAATGCAGGACAGGAGTTCGGCATGAGCACCCGCATACAAGTCCTGGTTACGGCGCTGCTGCTGAGCGGCTTTGGCTGCTCATTGGACGGCGGTCAGTCCGGCGGCGAGATCCAGGAGCCCACGGCCCACATCGACACCATGCTCGTGCCCTGTCCCTGCCCGATGGCCGATCGGGCGGTCGCCGTGATGGCCACGCTCTCGAGCGCCGACGAATGCGGCATCCATGCGGTGGTCGATGGGCTGGTCGCCGGCGGAGAGCGCGTGGCCGTCGAGCCCGGCGACGAGCTCTGGGGCCATCCGATCGCCTGCGCCGACACCACCACCGTCGCCCCCGGTGACCCGGTATTCCTGCTCTACGCGCCCCTGCCGCCGCAAGATTCAGACGCCGACGCCGGCTCGCCGCTGGAGGAGGGGCAGATCTTCCTGGTGCCCGCGGGCCAGCGCCTGCAGCTCGACGTCGGCGAGCCGCTGCCCCAAGACCTGTCGGAGGCCAGCGCGATTCTGCTCGACTTCGAGCGCTGCGTGGACTGGGCACAGACGCATCCAGCTCCCGGCCCCTCCGAAGAGGCGATGGAGGGAGTCGACGCGGAGCAGGCCGACGAGCCTGTGATGGAGGTGGCAGCGCCCCCGCCCGACTTCGATGAACCCGCGTCCGCCGGATGCCGTTAGCGGCGACGCTCTAGCTAACAACTTGCAGTTATCGACTCGCGCGCGTCCCTGGAGGCGCGGCAAGACACCTGCGCCCTGCGCAGTACAAGGAGAAGAGCATGAGTAAAATGAACTTGATGATCGCAACCGCGCTGTGGCTCCTGGCCAGCGGCGCATGGGCCCAGGATGCGCCTTGCACGAGCGACGCCGACTGCGGCGAGGGCATGCGCTGCGAGATGGGGCTTACCCTCGAGCGCTGCCAGACGCCACCGTGCGAAACGACGGAGACCAGCGGCAGCTGCATCGACGCCCTGATCGGCACCGCATGCGACACCGACGCCGACTGCGGCGGCGGCGATCTCGTCTGCTCACGCCAGCTGGCGGTCGCCGACTGCCCCCCCGACATGCCCGACTGTGAAGCCGCGCAGGAAACCCAGGGTTCTTGCCAGAGCAACGAAACGCTGGCGTTTTCGTCGGGCATCGCGGTGGCCGAGAGCGGTGCAGCACCGGCTGCCGACGAGGGCGCCGCAGGCGGTGCGGCCACGCCCGAAGCTTCGAGCGCTGGCGGTCCCGAAGCCGAAGGCCCAGGCGACAACAGCGCGAGCCCCGATGCGAACTCCGGCGACAGCGGCTGCAGCGTCGGTGGTCAGACCGGCGGCACCCACGGCCTGTGGGCCCTGGCCTTGCCGCTCGCGGTGCTGGGCCTCAGGCGCCGCCGCGCCGCACGCTGAAACTCAGCCCGCGCCACAGGCCCCCCAGCGGCGCTCCGCAGGGCAACCTCGCGTCGTGACGGGGCGGCGGCCCGGGAGCGCCGGCCAGGACCCTGCCGTGCAGAACGCCTCGATGTCCTCGGCATCGAGGCGTTCTGCGTCGGCCGGCATTCACGAACCGACCCAGCCGGCTCGCAAGCGCGAGCGCGCTGTGCTTTCGCGGTCCGCCGGGCCGGTGTTTTGTTCTCAATCCACCCGCGGACAGCCCTCGTCGACGACGCCATCACAGTTGTTGTCGATGCCATCGCAGATCTCGAAGGTGACCTCCGTGCAGCAGCCCTCGTCCACCATGCCATTGCAGTTGTCGTCGATGCCATTGCAGATCTCGGGACCCGCGCCGCAGCCTCCCGGAGGCGCGCCGCAGCCCTCGTCCACCATGCCGTCGCAGTCGTTGTCGACGTCGTCACAGACCTCGGCGGTGGCCATGCAGCTCATGGGCGGCGGGCAGCCCTCGTCGATGACGCCATCGCAGCTGTTGTCGATGCCGTCGCAGATCTCGGCGCCGCAACCGCTGCAGCCCTCGTCGATCGTGCCGTCGCAGTCGTTGTCGACGCCGTCACAGACCTCGGCCGCGCAGGTCGCCGAGCAGACCTCGTCGACCAGGCCATCGCAGTCGTTGTCGATGCCGTCGCAGATCTCGGCCGATACCTCGCAGGACAGACAGGCGATGTTCAGGTCGAGTGAGACCGTCTGGCCCGCGGCGCCGGCGGCGTCCAACGTATCCTGCAGCAGCGTGCAGGCGGAGGTGCCGAGCGTGACCACGCCCGAAGTGGCGTTTAGGGTGTAGTCGCTCCTGGCGAAGTAGTGCGGATTGTCCCCGGGTGTTCCGGAGGCCAGGGCTCCTGCCGCCTCCGTCACCGTCAGCAGCACTTCGGTGCGGCTCGGATCGATGGAACTCAACGCGGCGGTATCGGTGACCTTCAGCGAACAGCTGAGGCTCAGCGCCGAGATCGCCCGCAGCGCGTCGATCAGGCTGGCCTGATCCTGCACCGCGTACCAGTTCTGACCGCCGCCCCCGCTCATGTCGGGCACCGCGGGATTGCCTGCGACGGCGATGTCCTGCAGGCAGTCCTGATTGACGTTGTTGTTGGTGAAGCCGACGACGAAGACGGGTACGCCGGCCTGCGCCAGGCGCTTGGCCGCGTAGCGAGTGCGATTGCATTCGCCGGTGAGGCTGGCATCCGAGCCGTCCGGGTCGTAGAGGTCGGTCTCCAACGTGCCATTCTGGTCGGCGTCGCAGAAGGCCCCGCTGTTGTTGGTGGCATTTGGATTGCCATCGGTGATGACGATCACGGCCTTGGGGTTGGGATCGGCGCCCGCGTTGTCGTTCAGGGCAAACAGCTCGCGGGCCAGGATCTGCTCGAGCGCCTTGGCCGTCGGCGTGCGCCCGGCGTCGGTCAGCCCCGCGTAGCTGGCCTTGAAGGCGTCCACGGCAGCCGTGAGTGCCGCCGCGGAGGAGGTGTCGCGGACCTGCAGGTCGAAGACCTCCTGAGGGAGTCGGCTCGGATCGCAGCGGTTGTCGCCATCGAGGGTATTGGCTGCGAAAACGCCAAGGCCCAGATGAAAGTCGCTGAGCAGGTCGGTCGAGAGCGCATCCAGCGCGTTTTTGGCGTCGGTGAGTAGCTCGTTCATGGAGCCGGAGACGTCGAGCGCGATGTAGAGGTCGGTCTTGGTCGGACTGGCCGCCACGTCCTGGGCCACGCACAGGTCGGTGCCGGCCGGCAGGCTGAGCTGGCAGGCATCGCCCACGCCGTTGCCGTCGACGTCGTCTTGGAGGTAGTTGGCCACCGCGACGCAGTTGTCGCAGGCGTCGCCCACACCGTCGCCATCGGTGTCGGTCTGGTCGTCGGCCACCAGCGGACAGACGTCGGTGCCGTCGCCCACGCCGTCGCCATCGGTGTCATTCATGGCGAAGACGCCGCCCTCGCAGGCGTCGCCGTCGCCGTCGCCGTTGCTGTCGGCTTGATCGTAGTTGGCTACCGAGGGGCAGTTGTCGCAGGCGTCGCCGCGGGCATCGCCGTCCTGGTCGGCCTGGTCGTTGGTGATGTCCGGGCAGTTGTCGAGGGCGTCGGGCACCATGTCCGCATCCGCATCCCCGCTCGAGAGGTCGCCACAGGCGTCACCCACTCCGTCGCCGTCGGCGTCGGCCTGATCGTAGTTGGCAACGAACTCGCAGTTATCACATGCGTCACCCACTCCGTCGCGATCAAGGTCGAATTGCTCCGGATTGGCGAGCCCGGGACAGTTATCGAAGGCGTCGTTGATGGAGTCGCCGTCACCATCGTCTGCCGAAGCGCTGCAGCTGTCGCCGGTCCCGTCCGCATCGACGTCGAGTTGGTCGAAGTTTGCGACCAACATGCAGTTATCGCAGGCGTCGCCCCGCCCGTCGCCGTCGGCATCGAGTTGGTCGGCATTGTCCACCGTGGGGCAGTTGTCGGTCGCGTCGCTCACACCGTCGCCGTCGCCATCACCACCACCCACACTGCCCGCCCCCTGACTGCAGGCGTCACCCTCACCGTCGCCATCGGTGTCTTCCTGTCGGAAATTGGCCACCTGTGGGCAATTGTCACAGACGTCACCCGCGCCGTCATGGTCCTGGTCGACCTGATCTTCGTTCGGGTCGCTCAGGCAGTTGTCCACGGTGTCGATCACACCGTCGCCGTCGGTGTCGCCGTCACCGTCGCTCGGACCGAGCGCTCCGCCATCGATCCCCACGGTGCCACCGTCGTCGCCGCCTGTGCCCGAAGCGTCATCGCCGCACGCGCCGAGCACAAAGACCACAAGCAGCGCGGACATCCATGGGGTTGAGAGGGCATTTCCCTGGCGATTCATGCAGATCCCTTCCGGTATTCGGCCACGCGACTGCGGGCCGCGCAAATCTTCCTGCCACGCCGATGCGTGCCGGACATGGCGACGCGGACGTTCGCACCACGCCTGCCCTTTCTAGTATGGCTGCAGGACGGATAAATTTCCGACCGCCCGAGCCCCTTGGCATCGTTTTTAGGCGTTCGTCACGACATCGTCAGAACGCCGTACACCTGGAGTTATCAATGCGTTCGAAGCTTGCACAGGGCGCGATGGCGCCGCGGCCCCGGCTTCGGGCTTTCAGGGCTTGCCGAGGTCCCGGTAGAAGCCGAGCAGCCTGCCCTTGGCTTCTTCGACGAAGGCTAGCGCCTCATCGCGCTTGTAATCGTCACTGGGCTTCCAGTGTCGGGTCCTGAGGCGGTAGGGGCGCAGGCCATTTTCGGCATCGCCATCGGCGCACAGCATCAGCTCGGGCGGCGGCTTGTCCACCCAGGCGTCGCCGAGATTTTGCTCCAGGGCGTAGTACCAGCGGGCCAGCTGCTGAATGCGCCGCTCGTCGAAGTAGCCGACCGGACCCAGCACCTTCACGAAGTCGCGCAGTCGGCGGCTCTCGAGATAGCGGTCATAGTCGACCACGTAGAGGCTCTCCGAAAGGAAGAGCGGCGCGCCGTGAAGCTCCAGGCCCTTCTTTTTGACCGTATTGCCCGACTGCACGATTTCGAGGCCCACGCTGCCACGCTCCGAGGCCATCACCGCGTCCTCGACGTCGTCGACGGAGGCGATGTTGAGCTGCGGATAGGCCGCGCTGACGACGCCGGTGTAGCGCCCCTTGACGAAGACGCGCTGCCCCGAGGCCGCCAGCTGCTGCAGATCGGTGGGATGCTTGCGGCTGCGGCCGGCCTTGGAGATCAAGAAGAAGCCAACGATGTCCTGCAGCTCGTTGCCCAGGGTGTCATTGACGTAGCCGAGCATGGCCGAGCCGGCGACGCGAATGCTGGTCGGGCGCTCGAGGTTGTAGTTGAACATGCCCCACTTCGTAACCGTCGTCGGCTGGCGCAGGTAGTACTGGGTCATCGACAGCAGCTCGTCGAGCCCGACCACCGCCACGTCCACCTCGTCGAGCTTGATCAGGGATGAGCCGTTGTGGGGCTCCTCACCTTCGACCCGCACGCGGATGCCGCCGATCTCCCACTCGTGACTCAGAAAACCGATGCGATAGGGCCGGGTCGGGCGCTTGCGGTCGACGAAGATCGACAGGCACGGCGCCGCCTCGCGACCGGCCTGCTCCAGGAAAGCAAGGGCCGTGCGCATGTCGGTGCTGCTGTGCTTTTTGCCCCGCGCCAGCACCTCAGCGATGGCATCGATCTCGGCCGCGTTCACGCCGAAGGCCTTGAGCTTCTCCAGAAAGCTCAGCAGCGTGCGGCCGGCGCGCGGAACCGCGCAGGTCACCTCGAAGCCCTCATCGGGCGGCTCCATTTCCGCGTCTGTGGCTGCCATCACGGGCAGCGAACTTGCCCCATCACGGCCCGGGGCGCAAATCGCTTTGCAGCCCCCGCTCAGCCCGCCAGCCGCTCGTAGATCTGGGCCCGCTTTTCCTCATCGCGCTCGACCACGGTGACCGAGTGGGAGCTAAAGCCCGCCGCCTCGGCTGCAGCCAGGGCCTCGACGCAGGTGTCCACATCGCCGGCGGTGCCGAGCTCGTCGACCAGGACCTCGGGCATGGCCGCAGCACCACCGCGCGAGCCCCCCTCGTCCCAGGCCGCGCGCACACGGTCTGCCGCCTCCTGGTAGCCCATGCGGCAGAAGTGCTCGTAGTAGAAGTCACCCATGCGCGCGATATAAAAGGCCGCGGTGCCACGCCGCGCCATGGCGGCGCGCTCGGGACGGTCGGTGACGGTCACGCCGTTGGGGCAGCGCACCTCCACCTCCGCCCGCGTCCGACCGCTCGACTCGACCGCGTCATAGAAGGCGTCGAGCTGCTGCTTCCAGCGGCTGCGCGGGATGAAGATGGGGATCCAGCCATCGGCAATGGCGGCGGTCTGCTTCACCGATTTGGGCGTGATCGAGGCCACCCAGATCGGCACGTGCTCGCGAAAGGGGTCGAAGCGCAGCGTGAAGCCGCGCTGGAGCTGGAAGATGTGGCCGTCGTAATGGAGCTTTTCGCCGCGCATCAGTCCATTGATGATCTCGATGTACTCGCGGATGCGCGTGAAGGGCCGGTCGAAGGGCACGCCATGGAAGTGCTCGATCACGTTAGGCCCCGAGGTACCCAGGCCGATGATCATGCGCCCCTCGCTTAGCTCGTCCAGGCTCGCAAAGTGCTGGGCCAGGGCCGCAGGGCTGCGCGAGTAGATATTGACGATGGAGGTGCCGAGGCGGATGCGCTTGGTGTGGTGGGCCAGGAGCGACAGGATGGTGAAGGCGTCGCGCCCCCAGGTCTCGGCGACGAAGAGCGAGTCGACCCCGGCCTCGTCGGCCACCTGCGCCTGGCGGATCACACTGTCGGTGTTCTTGCCGTTCCAGCCCACACCTATCGAGAGTTTCCGCATCGTCATTTCCTTTCGCGCCGGGCATTGCCACTCCGAGTGCCGCCCGAGCACATCGGCCGTATCGCCCCCCCTTGGCCATGCTTGTCGGAGGTTCTGATCCAGCCATACCTACATCATGGTGCGCTGCGCTTCAAATCGAGGCATGCGCATTGCAGGGTAGCGCCAAAGCCGCCCTGCCAGGGTCGGTCGGCTCGACCATCGCCGATCGCCATCGCTGCCCTCGAATGCAGCAAGAAGCCCGACGCGCCCGCC
Organism: Myxococcales bacterium; assembly: GCA_029880325.1. GTDB lineage: Bacteria > Myxococcota_A > Polyangia > Polyangiales > JAFGIB01 > JAOUOP01. Next base: position 26,434 of record JAOUOP010000026.1, read on the forward strand.
CATGCGCCGCCGCCTCTCGCCCTCATGAGCAGCCTCGCCCGTGGCCTCTGGGATGCGGCGGACCGCACCGTAAAGACCTCGGCCATGCGCACATCTAGTTCGCGATCATCTGCCACAAACTGCCAACGTCGAGTCTAACGCCGTCGCCAGGTTCGGTGCTCTTCGAATTTATCGGGCGAGGTACACTCGGCGCACTTTGGGATTGGGTCGGTGAGGGGATCGCACGGCTTCACCCCCGTTCCCTGCTGGTCGATTCCGTCGTCGATGCATACCCTGAGCGGAGGCGAGACCCCGACATTGCCGATGGCGTCCTCGCCGCGCGCCGCCAGGCACGCCCAGCCTTCCGGCACGTGATTGAGCAAATCCCAGGTCTTGCCTGTGCACGCGATGCCGCCGGGCGTCCCCAAGGAGAAGGCAAAGACGGCCGCAAAGCTCTGTCCCGCTTCGCCATAGGGCTGCGGCAGGACACGGCGCATGCTGCTGGCTCCAGAGCACACATAGGGCGGTAGGGTGGTGGCCATACCCGAAGTACACATCAAGCTGGCGCTCGCGGTATGTCCATCTTCCGAGAAGGCGGTTCCCTCCAGATAGCTCGCCGAGCCGGCGGGCACCACCGCTTCCAGACGCTGCAGCCCCGGCCTGTCGATGAGGCCGAGGTCTTCAAAGTTGATCTCGTCGCAAACGCCGTCGCCGTCGGTGTCGATCAGGAGATCGAAATCGGGCACCTGCACGTAGAGCTCGACGCTGTCCTCGTTCATTCCGGCGTGGTGGGCAACATTCTCACCGGGCAAGACGTTGGTACGTTCGACCGCGAAAACGCGATGGAGGGACGGGCCGGGCACCACGTCGAGGTCGTTGGTGGCGTCGGGCCCGACCGGGTCAAAGGCCCCCGAGCACACCCTCGTCGACTCGTCGAGCATGTAGTATTCGCGAATTAACGGTGGGTCAAGGCTCAAGATCGGCGCCACGTTGTCCAGCAGCAAGAGGTGGGAGATCGTGGATTCGTTTGCCACCAGATCCATGGCGGTGATGTTGATGCTCAGCTGCGTGCGATCCTGAAACGCGTCGATGCGGGTGTCGAAGCGGGCCCTGTAGGTCGTGCCCACCTGATCCCACTTCGTCAGCAGGACCGTCTCGTTGTTGACGTTGGCGACGACGGTGTCGGAGGCGACCCCGGAGGGATCGGAGATCTCCAACACCAGCTCCACCTGCCCCCGCACGATGGTCGAGTCCTTCGGACTCTTGACCACGATGGTCGGCCCCTCGGCGTCGAGCTTGAACATATGTGTGACCGAGCGCCTGGGCGCGCTGGGGCTTCGGCTGCTGGCAGCCGAGATCTCGATGTCGACGTCGGTCGGCGGCATGGGAAAACGCGAGCGATCGTCGAAGTCGATGCTGGTGGTATAGATGCCGGCCTGTGACGGGTCTTCCGTCAGCTCGAAGAGCTGCCCCAGCACGCGGAATTGCAGGTCTTTGGGCTCAGCCTCGAGATCACCCTCGGCGATCGGCGCAGGCAGCACTTCGATCTTCATCAACACCGGCAGCTTCAAAGCGTGGTTGCTCCCGTCCTCCGGAGCGAGAATCCGCAGGCTGGGGCCGAGGTCGAGCAGGGTGTCGAGCTCCGCGGTTCCCTGCAGGCTCGGGCTGCCGGTGTCGCCCGCAGAACACCTGAAGCGCAGCGGACCGTTGGGGATCTCATCGACAAAGAAGGTCGCCTCGAACTCTTCGGCCCCCACCGCCGCGACCGTGCCCGCAATTGAATCGGTCGGCTCGTCCAGGTCGACGCGTTCGATGGTCACGCTCTGCTGATCGACCTCCCTGGCCTCGGGGTGGTCTGCTTTTCTCACCGCACAACGCACGCTGACCATCGAGGTCGTGACGACCTCGTCCCCGTTGGGATCGCTCGCCGCGGACGGGGAGAGGATCTCCACCACAGGCGCAGCAGCCGACCCGGCACCGGCATCCACGACGGAATCCACGCCGCCCGAGCCGGCAGCTCCGCTGTCGGCGCCCGGCGCCGCGGCGCTGCCGTCAGGCTGTGAGGCGCCAGCGTCGTCGCGCCGGTTCACTCGACCCGTGGAATCGTCGGGGTCGGTGGTCACCGTGAGCGTGCGGACATCATCCCCACACCCGAACATCGACAACAGCGCAGCAAAGCCTAGCCCACAAAGCATTCCCAATCGCATCAATGTCGCTCCCCTCGCCCATCGGAGACGGTCTTCCAGGGTAGCACGGCCGCTGCGATCTCCCACCACAGCGCAAGGGGCCTGTCGCCACAGGTCGGCGCACGCGCACCCCGGTTCGCTCACCCATGACAGCGCTTTGACACCCGCTTTGAAGCCGGTGTTAACACCCGAGGGGCGGGCCGCAACCGCGCGCAGCCGCTACAGCCGCAGCTGCCCACTCTGGATGTCCGCGTAGACCTCGGGCGTCAGCGGCACGTAGACCTTTTGCTGCGGATGGCGGAAGTAGAGCGGGTCGCCGATGGCGCTGGGGTCGAAGCCCTCCTTGCGCAGGTCGGCTTTCTTGAGCTTGAGGGTGCCGGTGGTCTCCATCTGCTCCTGCAGCCGCAGGAAGATGGGACGCGCGTAGCCGGGCAGGTTTTGGTCCACGTGGCGCTGGAAGGCGTCGGCGTCGAAGTCGCCGCGCAGCACGATGGAGGCCATGCCGGCGCGGCCTTCGGTGCCCTCGATCTGGACGCCGTAGACGTTGACCTCTTCAGTGCCCGACCAGCTGGCGATCTGTTCCTGCACCTCGAAGGTCGAGACGTTTTCCCCCTTCCAGCGGAAGGTGTCGCCCATGCGGTCGACAAAATAGAGGCGGCGAACGCGATCCATGCGCAGCATGTCGCCGGTGTTGAAGTAGGCGTCACCCTTCTGAAAGACGTCGCGTAGGATCTTGCTGTTGGTCGCCGCCTTGTCCTCGTAGCCGTCGAAGCTGGCGCGCTTGGAGATCTTGCCGATCAACACGCCCGGCTGGTCGGCCTTGCACTTGACCATGAAGCCGCCTGGACCGCGCAGGAAGTCGTCGGCCTCGTCGTCCCAGCGCACCAACACGCCGCCCATCAGTCTTCCGACCGAGCCGACCGCGTTGTCGATGTTGAGAGTGCCGACGTTGCCCTCGGTGGAACCGTAGAACTCGCCCACCCGCTTGACCCCGAAGCGCTGCTGGAATCCGGGCCAGATGTCGGGGCGCAGGCCGTTGCCGACCATGGCGCGAACCTTGTGGTCGCGATCACCCGGCTGCGGCGGCTGGTTCATCAGGTAGCGGCACAGCTCGCCGATGTAGATGAAGCCGGTGGCCTCGTGCTGGCGCACGTCATCCCAGAAGCGGCTGGCCGAAAAGCGTCGCGCGAGGGCCATGGTGGCGCCGTAGGAGATCACCGAGCCGGTGCACACGCCGATGCCGTTGGTGTGGTAGAGCGGCAGGCAGTTGTAGATCACGTCGCTCTCGTCGAGCCCCCAACCCACGCCACCGAGGGCCTGGCCCAGGGCGTAGAGCCTGAGGTGGCGCACCAGGGCGGCCTTGGGCAGGCCGGTGGTGCCCGAAGTGTAGATGTAGGCGGCCAGATCCGAGAGACGGTTTTGTCCGGTCTGGGCCGGGTTTTCCTCGCTCTTACCTTCCAGTTGAGCCGACCAGGACGTCAGGCCCGCGCCCTCGGGCGCCTGCTGGCCCGCTTCGACGTCGACGAAGAGGTGCTGGGGGAGCTGCAGGCGATCGGCGATGGCCTGGAAGGCCTCCACATGCTCGCCACCGACGACGATGGCCTTGGGCGAGCAGATGCGCAGGGTGTGGGCCAGGGGCTCGCCGCTGTTGTGGGTGTTGATCAGGGCGGCGACAGCTCCGAGCTTGCCGGCGGCGAAGAAGTGCCACAGAAACTCGGGGCGGTTGTCCATCATCAGCGCCACCACGTCGCCCTTGCCGAAGCCCAGGGCGCTGTAGGCGCTGGCGTGGCGATTGACCAGGGCGTTGGCCTCGCGGTAGCTGAAGCTCTGGTCCTCGAAGCGCAGGAAGGTGTTGCCGCCGTTCTTGGACGCGGCTTGCTGCTCGAGCAGATAGGCCACGGTGGTGTTGCTGTCGGGACGGGCGAAGAACATGCCCTTGCCGGCGCGGTACAGCCTTCGAATCGTCTTGAGCATCGCGTTGTCTCCGGACGGCTTCCCGCGCCTGGGCGCAGCAGCCGGGCGCATAGTGACGGCGGCCGGGCCCGGGATCAATCCCCGCGAGCGCACAGGCCGGGGGCGATCAAAAGAGGCCGTGCAGCGGCCCACCGGGGGCCGCGAGGGCATCGACGCGGCGGCTCACCTCCGGATCCTCGCAGAGCGGCGGCGCGTGGTGGGGCTTGATACGGGCATCGATCACCAGCGGCAGGCGACAGCCCCAGTGTTTGTCGACGACTTCGGCACCGGCACCGTGGACGTCGCGGGCCGGATCGCTGCGTGTGAAGGTGATCCACAGGAAATTGTCGAGACTGCGCGCGCACTGCTCGCTGTCGTCGCAGAGCACGACCAGGGGCCAGGCGGCGAGCGCCGGCGTGCTTCCGAGCTGGGCGCAAAGCTCGGCGAGCCAGGCGCGCTCGGCACCGCGCTCGGCGCTGGCCGCACGGGCGCGGACGGCGAGCACACCGGGCAGGCACAGTCGCGGCTCGGACAGACCCGCGGGCAGCGCGAGGTCTGTGGGCAGCTCGCTGCTGAGCTGCCTGCGTGGCGGGCCCAGGGCCGCGATGACCAGCTTGGAGCCCTCATTGATGGCGTCGCCCGTGTAGTCGAGGGTGTCGATGGTGGTGCGGGTGTGGAAATGCAGATCGCGGGAGGGCTCGAAGCGGGCGAGCAGGTGCTCGAAAAAGCCGCGCACGTCACCGATGTCGAGCGCGGGGGCGTCGGCCTCGCTGGCGATGAAGAGGTACTTGGCGAGCGAGATCTGGCCCTGGCCGAGCAGGGCGTGGGCCTGGGTCAGCAGCTCGGCCGGGCGCGAGCTGTCGGCGTAGGGCGTGTAGCGCTCGCTTCCGAGGGCCAGCAGCAGCGGGTGCACGCCGGTGGCGTCGACCGCGTGCACGGCACGCACGCCCGGCACCACGGTGGGGATCACGGGGCCGGTCAGCTCGTGGATCAGGGCTCCGAAGGTGGTGTCTTCCTGGGGTGGACGGCCCACCACGGTGAACGGCCAGATGGCGCCGGGGCGGTGGTAGACGGCGTCGACGCGCATCACCGGGAAGTCATGGCGCAGGCTGTAGTAGCCCAGGTGATCGCCGAAGGGGCCCTCGGGCTTTTGGCGCCTGGGGTCGATGCTGCCGACGAGGCAGAAGTCGGCCTCGGCGTGCAGCGGCAGGGGCTGGCTGGCGGAGGGGGGGGGCGTAGCCATGGGTACGCGACGGCCACCGAGGGCGCCGGCGAAGGTCAGCTCGGAGAGGCCCTCGGGCAGCGGCATCACGGCCGAAAGCGTCATCGCCGGAGGCCCGCCGACGAAGACGTTGACCGGCAGCGACTCGCCGCGGCGCAGGGCGGCGCTGTGGTGGACGCCGATGCCGCGGTGGATCTGGTAGTGCAGACCGACCTCGCGCTCGGCTTCGTAGTCATTGCCCGCCAGTTGAATGCGGTACATCCCCAGGTTGCCCGTCATCAAGGAGGGGCGCTCCGGATCCTGGGTGTAGACCTGGGGCAGCGTGATGAAGGGGCCGCCGTCGTCGGGCCAGCTCTTGATCTGCGGCAGCGCCGACAGCGTGGTGGTGTGGGCCAGCACAGGGCCGGAACGCACCGCCCGGGGCAGCATGGAAAGGGCGGTGAAAGGCGTCTTCCAGTAGCGAAAGGGAGCGCGCCAGAAGGCCGCGGGGTCGACCTTGAGCTCGACCAGGCGACGCACCGCTTCGAGCGTGTCGCGGAAGATGAAGTGGGCGCGCTCGAGGGTTCCGAAGAGGTTGCACAGCACCGGGAAGTCGGTGCCGCGCACCTGCGAGAAGTAGAGCGCGGGGCCACCTGCGCGGTAGAGGCGGCGCTGGATCTCGGCCAGCTCGAGTGCGGGATCGACTTCGGCGTCGATGCGGCGCAGCTGGCCGTGGCGCTCCAGGTCTTCGACGCAGGCTCGTAGCGAACGGTAGCTCATGACCGACCGGGCCACGCACGAGGAGACGAGGGCGCGCGGGCAGGGGGACAGAGCCTACTCGGATCGCCGCGGTTGTCACCGCAGCGCTCGCCCGGTAGGCCATGGGCTGCCGTCCGCCGCGGAATGCGGCGGCGGAGGCTTGGGCAAGCGCGGGCTCAGTTGGGCGCAGCCGCAACGGCGGCTGGCAGCATGCTCTCGGAGAGGAAGACGCGGCAGGCCTGGGGCGTCAGGTTGTACTGCTTGATCTTGTTGAGCAGGGTCCGCCTCGAAATACCCAGCGCCATGGCCGCGTGGGTGCGGTTCTGGGAATGCTCCTCCAGAACGCGCGCAATCTCGTTGCGCTCGGCGGCGCGGCAGATCGCCCACAGGCGGCGAGGACCTTCTTTGACTTCACGATCGATGGGGTCGACTTGCATCATCCGTCACACTCTCCGTTGGGGTTTTGCAGCCCGGGCGTACTGACCCGTGCCCCAAAAGTAGGTGATTGCCTCGTAGCGAGTACCTGTCCCTTCAGTGGGGCGCACTGTGGGAACCGGTCGGAGGTTTCTGTAGGTTGATGCGAAACTTATTGCGCCGTTCGTACTGGCGGGCTGCGCCAGCGGCGACGCACCCATATTTGCAGCAGCCGCAAAATGGGGACGGACGCAAAACGACGGCACCGGATGGCGCCGTCGTTCTTGCGTATGGGTTGGACGGAGGACCGTTCAAAGCGAGCGAAGGCTCGCGCGCTCTCAGGCGTCGATCTTGATCGCGCTGTTGAGAACGGGCTTTTCGCCGCTGTAGTCGTAGATGCCGATGCCGCTCTTGCGGCCAAGCTGACCGGCGCTGTGGAGCTGCTCGAGCGTGGCCGGGATGCGGTAGCGCTCGTCCTTGAGCTCGCGGCGCATGGTGTCGGCCATGGCGTAGACGATGTCGAGGCCGATCAGATCGCTCAGGGCCAGCGGGCCCATGGGGTGGCCACAGCCGAGCTTCATGGCCGTGTCGATGCCCTCGGCGCTGGCGATGCCCGACTCGAGGGTCTCGATGCCGTGTAGCAGGTAGGGCACCAGCAGGCGGTTAACCACGTAGCCGGGCGTGGCCTTGATGCGCACGGGGGTCTTGCCGATCTCGGCACAGTAGGCCTCTGCGCGCTGGTAGACGTAGTCGGCGGTGCCCTCGATGCCGCCGAGCTCGACCAGCTCCATGGCGGGCACGGGGCTGAAGAAGTGCAGGCCCACGAAGCGCTCGGGACGCTCGAGGGACTGGGCCAGGCTCTCCAGGCGCAGCGAAGAGGTGTTGGTGCCGAGCACCGCCTCGGGGTGCATCTGGGCCTCGACCTTCTTGAGCAACTCGGCCTTCAGGGCCTCGTCTTCGACGGCGGACTCGATCACGAGGTCGGCGTCGGCCACAGCCGCCAGGTCGGAGCTGAAGCTGATGCGGTCGAGCACCTGCTGGCACTGCTCCTCGGTCATCTTGCCCTTCTTGACGCGGCGACCCAGGGACTGGCCGATCTTGGAGCGCGGCCCCTCGAGGTCACCTGGAGTGGCCTTGATCGCCGTCACAGCAATACCGGCGGCGGCCGTCACCTCGACGATGCCACGCCCCATCATCCCGCACCCCACAACCGCTACCTTACCGATTCCCATCGAAGTACTCCTCGCTGCAAGCACGCTGTTACAGCTCGCGCTGCGTGAAGGTGTCTAACCTACATCCTGCCGCCGGTCAATCGAGTAATACAAATGCTTTGAATTCCGGGCAGTTGCGGATCTCTGATGTCCATAAAGAAGGACGTTTGTGGTCGTGCCTATAGCATGCCGAAAACGTCCTGGCAGCCTCAGAAAGGCGGTTTTGCGAGCAGTTTTCTGCGCATCGCGACGGCGCCGCTGCGGGCTTCCCCCGACGCCGTGAAAACGTCCCGCCGTGAAAAGGTCGTCCTGGCAGCTTTTTGCGGGGCGGCTTCGGCGCATGTGGGCGTGAACGCTCGACCTCCCAGGTGTGGGAGAGTAGGCTCCTGACCCACATGGATTGCGCTCGGCCGGACCCGATGCTGCGAAGGTGGTCGCGGGCTGCTGCCGGCGGGCGAGCAGCGCTCCTGTGGTCGGCGCTGCTTCTGGCGGGCTGGGGCTGCGATGTGACTTCGCGGTCGCAGCTGTTCCTCGATGGGGGCGCCTCCGGCGACGCGGCCTCCGCCCCCGTTGCGACGCCTGACGCGGCCACCAGCGTCCAACCCCTGATGCTCGCGCCCATCTGCGAGCGGCTCATCGTTCGCCTGACCGAGTGCGGCCTCCTCACGCCCGGCACCCATCCCTGCCGCGAGCCCGATGAAGTGGCCCCCCACTGCATTTACCAATGCATGGTCGGGGGCTCCTGTTCCGATTTGGTGATCGCCGTCTGCGCCGAGCTGGTGCCCGGCGTGGACCTGGGCACCTACAGCGGGGACTTCCTCGACTGCCTCGAGGCCTGCGCCACGGCCGAGTTCAGCTGCGCCGATACCCAAACAATTCCACACGCCTTTCGCTGCGATGAAATCCCGGACTGCGAAGACGGCTCCGATGAGGTCGGCTGCCCGGCGCGCTACGTGGAGTGCGGAGATGGCCAGCGCGTCCACACCATCTGGAGCTGCGATGGGCTGCCCGACTGCGCCGATGGAAAAGACGAGGCCGACTGCCCCATGTTTTCCTGTGACGACGGCGCTGCGATCCCCACCTACCTGCACTGCAACGGTCGAATGGACTGCCAGGACGGTTCCGACGAGGTCGGCTGTTCCCAATCCCTGTGCGACTCGCTGGCCGAGTAATCCCCGAGCATCTCACCGGGGGCACCCGCCGAGACCGCAAATCACTGGCCTTTCCTCCCCGCCAAGGCTCTAAGATCCCCCCACCCCTGCCCTGCCTGGCACGGCCGCCATCACCGTGAGCGCACACCCCCCCCCGGACCCGACCGCCGAACCCCACGACCGCCCCAGCCCGGCGGCCGTGCACTCGAGCCTGCACCAGCGCTTCGCGACTGAAGCCGAGGCCCACGAGCGCCTGGGCCACCGCATCGCCCTACTACGGCTGTCGACCTTCCTGGCCGGTGCCGTGCTGACGGCGGCCGGGGTCTGGGAACGCTCGGGCCTGCAGCTCGGCCTGGGGCTGCTGCTGCTGGCGGGCTTCGCCGCGGCCGTGGTCTGGGACCGCCGCGTGAGCAACGCCCTGGCCGCCGCCGAGGCCCGACGCGATCTGCACCAGCGCCACCTTTCGCGCCTCTCGCTCGGCTGGCGCGAGTTCCAAAACCGCGGCCAGAGCCTGCTGCCCCCCGACCACGCCTACGCCTGGGACATCGATCTCCTGGGGCCAGGCTCGCTCTTCCAGCGCATCGACGTCAGCCACACGGTCCACGGCGAGCGCACCCTGGCGCGCTGGCTCGGGGAAGCCGCCGAGCCCGAGACGATCGCCGCACGCCAGGCCGCGGTGCAAGAACTGGCCGCCGCCGTGGAGCTGCGCCAGGAGCTGGAAGCCGCAGGCGTCGGCGGCACGCGCGCTGGCGACGCCAACGAGAAGCTCGATGGCAGCAGCTTCGAGCAGTTCTCGCGTCTGCCGTCCTATTTCGAGGGGCGCCCCTGGCTCACCCCGACCATTTTCGTGCTGCCGCCGCTGACCGCCCTGGGCTACGCGCTCGGCTCCCAGGGCGCAATCCCGGGCGCCAGCTGGCTGTTGCCGCTTTCGCTGCAGCTGTCGCTGCTGTTCGCCAGCGGCCGCGCCACGCGCCGGGCCTTCAACCTGGCTGCCGCTCGCCAGGGCGTGGTCGAGGCCTTCGAGAAGATGCTGCAGGTGGTGGAAGCCGCGCGCTTCGACAGTCCGCTCATGCAACAGATGCAAGCGCGGCTGTCGCCCGACGGAAGCTCCATCGCCGCCCAGATGCGGCGGCTGCGCAGCTGGGCCAGCGCCGCCGAGCTGCGCAAGCAGGGGCTGCTCTACATTTTCATCAATCCCGTGACGCTGTGGGACCTGCATGTGCTCCGCGGCCTGGAGCGCTGGAATCGCGACGTCGGGCGCCACACCGGGCGCTTCTTCGAGGCCCTGGGCGAGCTGGAAGCCCTGTGTGCCCTTGCCACCCTGCGCTTTTTGGAGCCCGACTCCCACCTGCCCGAGGTGGTCGACGATGACCGCCCGCTGTCGGCCCAGGCCCTGGGCCATCCGCTGCTGGAGCCGGGCGCGCGCGTCTGCAACGACCTGCAGCTCGAGGGTCCCGGCAGCGCCCTGATCGTCACCGGCTCCAACATGGCCGGCAAAAGCACGCTGCTGCGCGCCCTGGGGCTGAACGCGGCGCTGGCCCTGGCCGGCGGTCCCGTCTGCGCCGCCCGCATGACCCTGCCGCCGCTGCGCCTGCGGGCCAGCATGCGCATCCAGGACTCGCTGCAGGAGGGCGCCAGCTACTTCCACGCCGAGCTGAGCAAGCTGCGCTCGGTGGTGGCCGACGCCGAGGCCCGGCCGCCGGTGCTGTTCCTCCTCGACGAGCTGCTGCGCGGCACCAACGCCCGGGCACGCCATATCGGTGCCCGCGCCGTGCTCGAACACCTGCTCGAGCGTAGCGGCACGGGCCTGGTGGCCACCCATGACGTGGCCCTGTCGCGCATGGAGCAGGCCGCGGACAAAAAAATCCGGAATGCGCACTTCACTGACGTTGTGACCGATGGAGAAATGCGTTTCGATTATCGGTTGCAACCCGGTGTGGTTCGCACGAGCAACGCCCTGCGCTTGCTGGCCCTGGCGGGCATCGATGTGGCCACCGACGACGACCTGGTGATGGCGGAGGACATGGCGATCGGATCCGGAAGCGAAAACGTGGAGACGGTGTAGGTGCACAACCCCGACCACCTGAGCGGATTCCTCGAGCTACCTCTGGCGCCCGACGCCGAGTCGCGAACTTCCCTGTGGCGCCAGGCCATGGCCACCCTGGCCCAAGCGGCCCTCGAGCAACAGCCGGTGCCCCTGGAGGGCTTCGATCCCCGGGCGCTGCAGGCCGGCGTGATGGTGGCCCTGCGCGAAAACCTGACCGACGACCTGGACTGGCTGTCGGCGCCGGCGGCGGCCGCTGCGATCTACGAGCTGGCCGCGGCACTGCCGGTGGGCGACCAGCGCCGCCAGCTGGGCCGCCACGTGCTGACCCGCCTCTACGAAGGCGACGCCGCCACCTTCGTGGTGCTGGCCACGTCGCTGGCGGCCGAGTCCAAGCGCACGCTCACCGGCGGCCCCATCCGCGCCCGTGTGGCGCTGGCCCTGGAGCTGCCCCTGGGCAGTCCGGTCTCCTCCGACGCCCTGGCCCTGGCCCTGATCTCGCGCCCCGATCTGCGGCGCGAGTGGCTCTCCGACCCTGCCATGGGCTCGCTGCCCTCGCGCCGGCTGGCCGCCCGCCTGCTCGAGCGCGCCGCCCGCGAGACGGCCCGACGCGTGGCCCAGGGCGACGCCGGCAGCCTGCGCGCTTTCGAGGAGCCCGCCGTGCAAAGCGCCTGGCGCATGTTGCTGGCCGACCGCGAATCGCTGGTCTGGCGCCACGTGGCCAACGCCCGCGGACTGCTGTCGGCCGCCAGCCCCGACCTGGCCGACGAGATCCGCAGCCACCTGGACCCCGAGCTGTCGCCCACCGAGTGGCGCCGCGCCGCCGTCTCGCTGGTGGCCTCGATCGCGCTTTCCCCCGACCGCGCCACCGCCCGCTGCTTCGAGGTGCTGGCCGACAAGACCCTGCGCCGTGATCCGGGCCTGGCCGGCACCATGATCTTCGGGCTGGCCCGCGCCGCCGAGGTGGAGCCCGAGGCGGCCGAGGAGCTGGGCAATCAGATCGTGCGCATCGGCGGCTTCGAAGGAGCCGAAGCCCTGGTCGAGCTGCTGCGCGAACGCATGGGCGACGTGGGTCGCAGCGCCGCCGACTACGCCCGCGACAAGCTGTCGGGCTGGCTCGGGGCCCACCACATCGAAGACGACGGCCGCGTGGCCCTGTGCCAGGCCCTGATCGACGAGCTTTCGCCGCGCGAACAGCGCGAGCCGACGCTGCGGGACGAGCTGGACGACGCCCTCGGCGCCTTCGTCGACAACAGTGCCCGCGAGGCCTTTGCCCGCGCCCAGCAGACCTTGATTCAGGCCCAGCGTCTGGTCGGCAAGCTGGAGGAGACACCCCTCGACAGCGATCTGGGACGGCGCCAGAGCTTCCGCGTGATGCGCGAACTGGACGTGGCGCTGCTGGAGACCTCGGCCCTGGGCGACCTGCTGACGGCGGGCGCCACAGCCCGCTCGGCCGCCGGTGCCGGCGCCCCCCTGGGCGAACTCTTCGAACGCATGACCAACTGGTTGATCGAACGCGAGGGCCAACCGGTGGAGCCGGGCGAGCACATCGCCCACGCCACCTTGCGCATGCGCCGCATTCGCACGCTGCTGCATACGGTGGACGCCGACGGCAGCTACGGCGAGGACATCAACGGCAAGCGCCGTGAGCGGCGGCTGCGCACCGCGCGCATGTTGCTGATGCGCGCCCGCGATGACGCGCCCACGAGCCTGCGCCGCATCATCTGCGCGGCGCTGGCCCGAGCCCTGGACGCCCTGGTACGCGACGAGATCTGCGATCTGAGCGATGTGATCGTGGCCCTGGCCGACCACGTGCCCGACGTGCGCGATCAGAAGACGCTGGCCGAAGCATCAATGCTACTCGATTTCCAGCGCTCGGCGGCGGCCTACGCCGAGCTCACCCGCTGTACCTCGGCGAGCCAGCCCGGCGGCCGCAATGCACGCACCGCCCTCGACGCCCTGGAGATCTTCGCCCAGAGCCTGCCCTGGGCCAGCACCCTGCGCGTCAGTGCGATGCGTCAGGGCCTGCTGCACTTCACGCGCCAGCTCGAAGCCGTGGCCGGCGCCCGCGCGCTTTCGCAACTGACCGAGAGCGAGCCGCGCAGCCTTTCGCTCCTGGAATCGTGCACCCATACCATCGCTCAACTAACAGTTGGAGCACGGCGACGCATTCGCCCGTTGCTGCAGCTGCCGACGCCCAGCAGCGGCGCCGCACTCAACGCTGTGGAGCTGACCATCGAACACCGGGCCGGCGCCAGCACCGAGGAGCTGGCCGACGTCGTGGAAGCGGCTGAAGAGACGCTGCGCCACGAGCTGCCGACGGCCCTGGCCGACGCCGCGCGGCTGGTCCTGGGCCGACTGACGCGTTTGCCCGCCACCGCCAGCGCTGCGATGGAGGCCGGCAGCTTCGTGCCACCCATCCCAAAGGAGGCGCCCTTGCCGCCATGGATGCCGGGGCGGCGCATTCTCGGCGGTTTCTACGTGCTGCGCGCCCTGGGCACCGGCGGCGTCGGCTCGGTCTTTGTGGTGACGCGCGCCGAAGAACGTCACATGGACCGTCCCGTGAACTTCGCCTTGAAGGTGCCGGTCTACAACGCCGAGGCTGCCCGCACCCTCTCCGAGGACGAGTTCTTGGCGCTGTTCCGTGAAGAGGCCGGCACGCTCCTGGGACTGCCGCGCCATCGCAACCTGGCCACCTTCGTCACCTTCGACGCCGGCGCCCGCCCCAAGCCGATCCTGGTGATGGAGTTGGTGGAGGGCCCGACGCTCGAGCGCGTGATCGAGCGCGGCGAACTCGACATGCCGCGCGCCCTTTCGCTGCTCGAAGGCATCGGCGAGGGCATACGGCAGATGCATCGGGTGGGCATCGCACACCTGGACATCAAACCCAGCAACGTGATCCTGCGCACGCCGCGCATCGACGAGGGCCTCGAGCCCACGCCCGTGTTGGTGGATTTCGGTCTAGCCGGCCGCCATATTCGTCCCGGCTGCGCCACCGGTCCCTACGGCGCGCCCGAGATCTGGGGCCTGCTACCCGACGGTTATCAACCACTGCCCCAGCACGCGGACGTCTACGCCTTCTGTTGCCTGGCCTACGAAGTGCTCACCGGCCAAACGCTCTTCTCCGGAGCCAGCGAGCTGGCGATCATCAACAACCACCTCTCCCACGACGGCTATCCCGAAAGCCTCTTGACCCTGCGCCGCGATCCGGCGCTGACGCCGCTCTGCGATCTGATCGCCAACGGCCTGCGGCGCGCGCCAGCCGACCGCATCAGCATCGAAGAACTCTGCGGCGGCTTCCGCGAGCTGGCCGCCGCCCTCTACGGCCGCGGCTGGCCCCTGCGCACGACCGCTGCGGCTTGACGCGCAGTTACAACCCGATCGGGCCTTTAGGAACCGCCGCGAAATAAGGTTGCCAAGTCGGCTTCGAGGCGCCCGTCCGGCAAGGCGCGACGCCGCGCGAATACTCCATGTATTTGAAGGCGGCGCAATGCAGCCGGGCGGGATGGTTCGGAGTCGAGTTGGTAACCTTATTTTGCGGCGGCTCCTTACTGTGGCAAGACCAAACGCACCGCGCGCTGGCCGTGGGCGACGCGGAAGAGCGCGGCAGCCAGGTTGTCGGCGCCCACCCCGGACATGAAGCTGATGTCGGCCACCGGCTCGCGACTCTCGGCCAGGATCGCGTCGAGCGTGACCAGGTCGAAGTGCAGACTCTCCCCGGCGCGCACGCGCGGGATGTCGCGGTAGTCGTCGCCACGGTGTAGGGAGTAGCCGCCCAGGCGCACGCGCAGCCGCAGGGGGGCAGCGTTCGGATCACCCTTCTTCTGGCGGTGCAGCACGAATCCCACGGGTGTGCCCCGGGCGAAGCCGGCGCCGTCGCGCGAAAGCAGCAGCGCATCGTCGCGACCGCTGGCCTGCACCGACAAAAGCACCCTGCCGAGCAGACTGGCGTCGGTTCCGCCCACCGCGCCCACGCCCACCACAAGTGCAGGGTCGAGCATCAGGGCGCGCTCGATCAGGGTGGTCAAGGCCTCGATGGGACGCATGTGCGCGCCGTCAGCGCGACCGAAGTCCACGCGCGCCGGGGTTGCCAGCTTGGGCTCGGGCGCACTGTCGACGATCTCTCCGCGAGGGTCGAGCTGCAGGCGAGGGGCAAAGCCGTAGCTCACGCCCTCGGCATCGACCACGATCACCAGTCCAGGCTGACCGGCCAACGCGCCTGCCGCCGCGGGCAAGCCCAGGGCAGGGTCGAGCCGGGGCACCGGACGTAGCGAGATCGCCCGCAGGCGGCGAAACATGGCATCGAGGTCGGGCGCCAGGGCGTCGCTGAGCGGGTCGTTGTGGGAGGCGGCCTGGCGCAGCTCGGCAACCGCGGCGGCGGCCTGGCGCAGCCCTTCGAGCGCCTGGGCGTCACGCTGCCGATAACCAGCCGCTTGCGCCGGACACTCGGCGTCGATAGCGCAGCGGACGGCGGCGAACTGCTGCAGCACGACCGGCACGTCGCCGGTTCGTTCGAGGGCGTGCAGCAACGAAAGCAGCCGAAGGAGGCTACCGTGGCTGCCGCTAAGCTGAGCGGTCTTGGCCATGGTCGGCGCCTTGAGCACGGCCAGGGCGTCGGCGATGTGGCGGCCCGCAAGGCCATAACTGCCAGGTGCAGCCCGCAGCTCTGCGAAAATCGTGCGGTAAAGCTCAGCCTCTTCGACCCCGAAAACGCCGGCTAGCTGCGAGGCCAGGTTTTCATCGCCGCGCACGGCCGAGATGATGGCCAGGTCGGCGGAGACCGCCGCGCGCAGGAAGGAAAGCTCCGCGCGTTCGTGACCGCTGGCCCCTTCGATGCGTTGACCCAGCTCGCGCAACACCTGCACGGTTCCGCCGTTGAGGTCGTACTGCGCAAGCGCGCGGCGCACGACGTTAAGGGAGTGAATCCCGGCTTGGGCGGCCGGCGGCCGCAGGGCTGTCGCTGCCAGAGCGAAGACCAACGCGGTAAGCGCCAAAGCGATCCAACGGGGTACACGGTGGCAGAGGGTAGGCATCTCGACTCCTGAAACGGCGGGCGGGCAGCGAGCGAGGGCCGCCTCTAGTGCCATCGGATGACCGAGTGCGGAACTTTAGAAAAATCAGCTACCCTGCTGGGAGAGGGCGTGACGCACGATGGCCTCGGGGATGCGCCGCGGGCGCCCGCTCCGTAGGCGAATGCACGCGACGCGCACCTCGGCCTGACAGCAGAGCTCACCGCTCTCGAGCTCGTTGACGCGCTGCTCGAAGACGATGCTGGCGGCGCGCACGGTGACCGGCACGCAGCTGACGCCCAGCTGCTCGTCCAGGCGCGCCGGACGCAGGAAACGCAGCTTCATGGAGTGCACCACGAAGGAGACGTCGTCGTCGAAGGTCTGGCTCTGCTGAAGGCCCATGGCGCGCAGCCACTCGGTGCGCGCGCGCTCCAGGAACCGCAGGTAGCTGGCGTGGTAGACAATGCCACCGGCGTCGGTGTCCTCCAGGTAGACCCGGAGCTCGAGGTTGGAGTCGGCCGTGGTGGGCATGGGCTGCGACCTGTGTACGCGCCGCCGAAGGGCGCTGGCAAGGCGGCGGTGGCGTCAAAGATGGGTATGATGGCGCCCATGTGGACCCCGGGCTCGAAAACATGGGCGTTGGTGCTGGGACAGGGGCTTTCGCTGTTGCTGGGCTGCGGCGCGCGGCAGGCGCAGCCGACGACCTCCGGCGGCGGTGACGACGTGGTGGTGGAGCAGGCGCTGGTGGTGGAAGGGCGCAAGGGTGCGGTGGCGCTGCCGCCGCTGCCCCAGGCCCTCGAGCATAGCTCGGAGGACTTCCGGCGCGGCCACGGGCTTGCGCAGGAGCTGCTGGCCGCGGCCGGGCCGGGGCAGCCACCCACCGACGACCGCGCGGCCTACGAAGCCTGGACCCAGGGCGAGTTCACCGGCTGGCTCGAAGGGCGCGCCGTGCAGACCAGGACCGCCGTCGATGCCCTGGGCGCGGTCCAGAAGGGACCGCCCAGCGAACACGTGGTCGCCGCGGCCCTGGTGGGGCTGATCTACGAGCGGCTTGCGGCGCAGCTGCTCGCGGTGCCGCCACCTGCGGCCATCGCCGCCGAGGCCAAGCTCGAGCGCCACTACCGAAAGGGCCTGGACGACGCCGCCACCGAGTGGCGCACGCCCGCCGAGCGCGCCTTTTTCCACTGCGCCAAGGGGGCGGCGCTGCAGACCGACGCCGCCTACGGGCTGTGGCTCGAGCTCTGCCACGACCACCTGGCGAGGCTGCGCGAGCAGACCAAGGCGGCCGAAAGCCTGGCCGCGGCGCTCGAGGCCGAGGCCAACGCCGAACTGCTGGCCGCGGCCGGTCCGCCGCCGGCGGGGCCCGAGGTCTGCTTTCGCCCCAATGTGCACCTCTTGGGCGCGGGCGCTGGCGACGACGCAGCGGAAGTGACCACCGCTGGCGCCGAGGCGGGCACCGAATCGGCAGCAAGCGCAAGCGGGAGCACCGCCAAGGCTCCGAAATCCTCCCCCTGCGCCGAGCAAACACCGCCGCCTCCGCCGCCGGCACCGCGCGACGCCCGTGAAGCGCTCTACGGCCTGCGCGATGCCAGCAACGGCGTGCGCGTGTCGATCGCCGTGCCCGAAGACCCCAACACCGACCTGCGCGGCCTCGGCGCTGCCGAGAGCCAGGGGCGGCTGACCGACTGCTTCGCCAAACACGTCAAGGAAAACCAGGCCGTGACCGTCGCGGTACACGCGCGCCTTTCGGTGGCCGCCGACGGTCGCATCACCGCCGCCGAGATCCGCGCCGAGCCCTCCGAGCAAAACCATCCGCCCGAGCGGCCCCTGCGCCGCTGCCTCGAGACCGCGCTCAAGAAGACCGCCCTGGCCTGCAACGACCAGGGACAGGCGACCCAGGCGACAGCGCTGATCTGCTTGCGGCGGGATTGACGCCCGCCCCACCGCTACTCGCTGCCCGCGGCGTGGCCGTGGGGGCCGATCACCCAGCCCTCGCGCGGATAGGGCGGCGCGTAGGGGTCGGTGATGTCGTGCATGGCGTCGACGGCGTAGTCGCGGCCCTGGCCGTGGCAGACGGTGCAGGACTCCTGCTCGTCACCGCTAAAGGGATCGACCGGCGTGGGGTCGTAGGTCATCTGCTGACCGTGGCCCCAGGCGGCGTCGCTGTCGTGGCAGCTGAAGCAGGCCAGGCGCCCCGGCTGCTGGCGCCAGGAGTCGCTGTCGGAGTGGCACTTGACGCAGTTGCGCACGTCCTGGGGAAAAACGATGTGCGAGAAGTGCTCGCCCCAGCTGGCGTGGATGTCGTAGGGGAAGTTGACGTAGTTGCCGAAATGCACGCCATGGATGCGGCGCGATAGGGGTCCGGCACCGAAGCCAGCGTTGGAGCGTCCGGGGGCAGCGCTCGCGCCCCAGCCGTCCAGGGGGTCGCCCTCGAGGCGCGGGTCGGCGGCGCGGCGGTAGTCGTGGCAGCTGCCGCAGACGTCGGCGTCGAAGGCGTAGCCGCCGTGGAAGCCGTCGCTGTGGCAGTCGTAGCAGTTGGTGGCGACCTTTGGCTCCTCGACCGCGCTGCCAACCTGCAGGTTCGCCAACGCAACGGCGTAGGAACCGCTCACCTGGCGAGCACGCACCCACACCGAGTAGGTGCCGGGCACCGCGGTGCCCACGTCGTCGAGCTGGTACTGGACACTGCCGCTGGTCAGCGTGACCTTGGGGTCGGCCTTGAGGTCGTTGGACGCGTAGGACCCCGAAGAAGCCTGGGCGATGTAGCGGCCCGGACTCAGGCCCAGCGCGGTCGCCACGTCGCTGGTCAAAACTTCCAGGGCCTGCTGCGAGGTCGAGGGCAAGGCGTGGATCACGACGCTGCCGGCGCGCGGCTCGGCGTAGGCGGCGGCCAGGAAATTTGGCTCGGAGTTGAGCCAGGCGATGACCTCGGCGGCGCTGGCAGCGGCCGCGTTTGCGAAGGTGGCATCGGCCGGGTCGAGTTCGATGGCGAGCGCGCCGACCTTCAGCGAAAGGGCCGTCGCCGCCGACAGGTCGAAGGGGCCGGCGGCGGTCACAACCTCGGCGCGGGCCGCCGTGGTCAACGCCGGAATGCGCTCGGCGCGCGGACCGTTGAGGTAGAGGTAGGCGCGATTCCAGCTGGCGACCGTGGTGTGGTCGATGGCCACGCCGGTGTCGGGGTCCTTGATGACGAGGAAGACCACCGGCGCCTCGCCGGCGACGTAGTGGCTGCCGTTGGCCGGTGGCGGTGCGATCGTCAACTCCAGCTCCCAGGGCGAGGTTCGCGGCGCAATCGCGTGGGCCGTGGTGATCGGAGAGATGCCGCTGTCGGCCCCGTGGCAGGTGGCGCAGTCGGCGTCGCTGCTCTGGGCGCCGCCGGCATGGGTCGTGATTTCGCACTCGCCGCTGCCGGTATTGCAGCTGCCCTCGCCGAAGTCTGCGTTGCAGTCGCCGTCGACACTGCAGGCGCCGGCCGTGGGCTCACCCAGCGAATGCGGCGGCGTAAAGGCTCCGCTCGGCCAGTCGACGTGATCGTGGCAGCTGCCGCAGGCCTGGCGGCTGGGCTTGGTCTTCCAGGCGTCGTCGGTGTGACATGACTGACAGTTTCGAACGTCAGCGGGAAAGGTAACGTTTGTGTAGTGGCGAAAATCGCCACGCTCCGGATCGACGTTGTAGGGCAGCGACAGACCGGTGCCGTTGTGGACGCCGTGCACCCGCCGAATGATCGGGTCGCTCATGTAGCTCCAATTCTGGCTTCCGTCTTCGCAGATGTAGTCGCCCGCCGCGTCGCGCACGGGATTGGAGCCATCGTCGCACTTGCGCACCGCCGCGTAGCCGTCCTGATTGTGGCAGGTGCGGCAGGCCCTGGGCGGCTGGGTGTCGAGCGATGGATTGCCGTAGGGGCTGAAGCCGGGGTCCACGTGATGCAAATACAGCTGACCGTTGGCCGCGCCCTCGTGGCAGGCGTCGCAGCCGGCGGCGATTTCGGGCTCCACCGTGGCGGTGCCGATCTGCAAGTCGAGCAGCGCGAAGTCCTGATCCTGCGCGTAGAGGGCGGAGACGAGCCACAGCCCGGCGGTGTAGGTGCCCGGCTCTTCGTCGCCGACCGCCTCCAGCGTGTAGGTCACGACATTGCCGGCCACCGCGAGGTTTGCGTTGGTCGTGTCCTTGAGGCTGATGTAGTGGTGGCTGGAGTCGCTGCGATCGGCGCTGGTGTTGAGCAGCTCCACCGCAGCGCGCGTCTTGAGCACGTCGCGCGGGCCCGAAAGCATCAGGCGCGTCTGCGAGAAGTCCGACAGGGCCAGCGGGTTGCCGGCGGCGTCCTCGAGCACGTAAACGAGCGCAATGCGCTCGCCGCTGACGTAGTGGCTGCCATTGGCGGGCGCGCTGGCGCTGGCTTTGACCGACAGGCCCGGACTCTGGCCGGGCAGGAGGCTGGCGCTGCCGGGCTCACCCCTGGGACCGGCTGGACCGCTTTGGCCCGTGGGTCCGGCCTCACCTGCCGGGCCCGCGGGACCTTCGGACCCCTCGGGGCCGCTCTCACCCTGGGGACCGCGTGAGCCCTCGGGGCCCTCTTCGCCCTGGGGTCCTTCGGGGCCGTCGGGCCCTTCGGCTCCGCGCGCGCCCGGCTCACCGGTCGCACCGCGATCGCCATCGGGTCCGGTGGCACCGGTGCACGCCATGCTGACGCCCAAGGCGATCGCCACGAGTACTCGTATCGCTCCCATCTTGCCTCCAGAGGTGGCCTGTACAGCCGTCCAGCCGCGGGTTACACGGGCCCGGCGCGCGCATGGCTCGAGTTGGCTGCGTTCGACCACCGGGTGCTCACCTATTCCCGGCCGCCGCGGACGCAAGCGACGCCGGGCGGCCGAACACGAAAACTTGCGCCTGCTCGACAGGTGTTGATGTATCGGGAGCCGGATTCAAGAGCGTGCCTTCCACTACGCCGGACTCCAAACTTCTGCGCGTCGCGGGCGTAACGCTCGTGCTAGCGCTCGCGCTCGTCTTCGGCGGGGTGCTGTGGCCCGAGCCTGCGGCCACCATGCCCAATAGCGTGCGCATCCCCATGAAGGTGCCGCATGGGGAGGGCGACCCGCCCGACGCGGCGCTCTTTTCCCACTGGAGCCACGGCCGCTACCACTGCTACAGCTGCCATCCGAGCATCTTTCCGCAGCGCCGGCTGGGCTTCACCCACGAGGACCTCGACGAAGGGCGCTTCTGCGCGCGCTGCCACGACGGCAAGACGGCCTTTGGCGTCGATGACGACGACGTCGAGTGCGAAACCTGCCACCGGCCACCGCGCTGGAAGATCCGAAAGGGGCGCAAGTGAGAATCGCGAGCTGCTGGGCCGCGTTCGTCATGTTCTTGACGCTGACGGCACAGGCACAGGCCCAGACGCCGAAAGCCGGCGCGGCGGAATCCGAAGCGCCTGAAACGGCCCCGGCCGAGGACCAAGCGCAGGCGGCCCCGACCGAAGACGCAGCGCACGCGGCCCCAGCCGCGGAGCCCACCGCCGATGCCGCTGCGGCCGAAGCGGCCGCGCCAGTGGCGACAGACACGGGCAACTCCAGCGATGCCGAGGGCGCCGCCCACGCGCAGGCTCAAACGTCGGTCGATGACGCGGGCCACGACGAGCCGGAGGACGACGCCAGCGAAGACGCAGACGCAGACGCAGACGCAGACGCAGACGACGACGACGAAAGCAGCGGCCACCCCGGCGGCCACCCCGGCGGCCTGCAGCTACCGGGCGACCTGCGCCTGCACGGCATCTTCGACCTGGCCTACGAACGCATCGGCTACACCGACGATCCCGGCGACGGTCGCGACTCCCTGCGCAACTACCACCACTTCCTCTTCCTGCAGCGCGAGGCCCGCGGCGACCCCTTCAGCATCAAGATCGAGCTCGTAGACCTCACCTTCTACGAGATCGGCATTCAGCTCACCGAGCGCGACGCCCCCTGGGCCCTGCGCATCGAGCTGGGCAAGCTGCTTGTGCCCTTCGGCGACGAGCCCCTCTTCCACCACAGCTACGGCGGCGTGCGCGGCTTCGACCAGCGCATGTTGCCGGCGGTCTGGGCGCGCCATGGCGCCGCCCTGAAGCTACAGCGAAGAGTGGGCGACGTGGACCTTCAAAACGACCTCTACCTGGTGCAGGGCCATGCCATCGCCCAGGCCGACGCCGTCATCGACCTGCAGAGCGACCTCTCCCCCACCGACGACATCCGCCTGGCCGTCGGCGACCGCATCGGCCTGTCCTGGGACGCCCTCTCCGCCTGGTACTCCATCTACTACAACCGCATCGGCTTCGGCCGTCAGCTGCTGGTGCAGGCCGTGGACCTCGGCCTCTACCGCTTCGCCGACGTACCGGTACTCGAAGATTTCGCCATCGCCGCGGGCGTGATCCGCGCCAACGTCTTCGGCGGCGAAAACGACGCTGATAATGATGCCGAAGACAGCCCCCTCGAAGACTACTACCACTTCGGCGACTACCTGAGGCTGCGCTACTACGCCACCCACTGGCTGCACTTCGAGGCCCGCAGCGGCATCGTCACCCGCGACAACCGCAAAGCCCTGGTGCGCGACCGCGAGCGCGACGACGTCAAGGACGTCACCACCCACAGCCTCGGCGCCTTCGTGCAATTCGGCGGCTTCACCGTCAGCTTACAGCACTTCTGGCGCCTCGAAGAGCGCGACGAGATCGACGACGACTTCCTGCGCCTGAGGTTTTCCTATGCGTTTTGAAGTCGTGCCGGGGAGGCTGGGGTGCCCGCTCGCATGGGCCCTACCGGCGCTGTTGCTGACACTTTCGGGCTGCGGCGAACTCGAACGGGGCCGCCCCTCCGATCGC
Source organism: Myxococcales bacterium (assembly GCA_029880325.1). Classification (GTDB taxonomy): domain Bacteria; phylum Myxococcota_A; class Polyangia; order Polyangiales; family JAFGIB01; genus JAOUOP01. Next base: position 49,188 of record JAOUOP010000026.1, read on the forward strand.
CCGCGCGACTGCGACGCAAGCGCTGCGGCGCCCGACTTCGGCACGCGCGTCCACCCGCTCCTGCTCGAGGCCTGCCAGGGCTGCCACGGCGGCAGCGGGCCGACCGCGAGCAGCGCCCTGGTGCTCGGCGGCGACGTCGACGTGGACTACGGCGAAATCGTAAAACTCATCGACACCACCGCACCCGCCCAGAGCATCCTGCTCACCAAGGCCACCGCCTCCAGCCACGGCGGCGGCACCGTCTTTCTGGTCGACTCGGCCCGCTACAACACGGTGCTGGCGTGGATCGAAGCCGGGGGCCTGCGCCGCGCCGAACGCTGTGGTGACCAGGACGCCGCCGCCGACGGGGGCCCCGGCGACGCCGCCGCCGACGGGGGCCCCGGCGACGCCGCGCCCGACGCAGAGCCCACCGATGCGGGCCACGATGCCGGCCCCAAAGACGCCGAAACCGACGCCGCACTGGACGCCACCCCAGGCGACGCCGCGCCCGACGCAGAGCCCACCGATGCGAGCCACGACGCCGTCATCGACGGCGCGCCGACGCCCACTTTCGGCGACGACATCTACGCCATGTTGGTCGACGACTGCGACGTCTGCCATCGCGCGGGCGGCCTGGCCAAAGATAGCGCCCTCGTTCTCACGGGCAACGCTGTCGCGGACTACGACATGGTCGTTGCATTGCTCGACCTCAGCGATGCCGAAGCCAGCGCCCTGCTGCGCGAAGCCGCGGGCATCGAACACGGCGGCGGCCTGCGCTACGCCAGCGACTCGAGCCAGTACGCAGCGCTGCGCGCGTGGATCGAAGCTGGCGCTCCCGAGTAGGTTCCAACCGGCGATCGCGCTGGCCGCAAGATCGCCAAGGTCACGACGAAGAGGACCCGCGGAACCAACGCGTGGGGCGCTACCGGCCGCTGTGGGTTGAATAGGTAGTCGCCTTCGCCCGTACATGTGATCGATACTTCAAAATCATGGGGACGCGTATGCATCGACTTCTGCCTTTGCTCGTCATCGCGCCGTGTGCGTTCGCCACCGGCTGTGCCAACTACGCCAGCTTGCAGGAAGCCGAAACCATGCGGGCGCGCGCTTTCGAGTTGGGCGTGGGCGGCACCGCCACGCGCTACGCGCTCGAACTCGAAACCACCCAAACCGTGACCGACGCGACGGGCGCGACCACCGAAACCACAGAAACCGAACGCGAGGATTTACTCGTGCCGGCGCTCACGCTCTGGGGACGCTATGGGGTCACCGACCGGCTGGAGCTGCACGCGATCGCCTGGCTGCCGCTTGGCGCGAGCGTTGGAGCCAAGTACATGCTCGTCGGCGATCGCGACAAGGGGGGGTTCATGTTCTCGCCGGGACTGGACCTGAGCGCTCCAATCACCTTTCAGATCCTGGACACCTCAGGAACGCTCTTTGATGCCTACGTGCCCTTGAACATGGGCTACCGCTTCGATGAGGCCGCGGAAGTCTACTTCACCCCAAAGTACGTGCTACGCATGTTGGCCTCGAGCGACGCCGCACGGGTCGGGCATGCGGCCGGCGCCACGGTGGGCTTTGCCCTCGGACACAAGACCCAGCTCCTGGTCGAAGGCAGCCTGCTCTACGACACACTCTTCGACGCCCCCATCGTGGGCGGCGCGATCGGGGTTGGCTTCGAGTAGCCGGCAGCGCAGTGGGTGAAGACAGCCGAGCCCGCGCCGCCGACGCCCGTGCGCGTCACGAGCGGGGCGCGCCAGTGTCGACGTCGACTTCCTCGGTCTGGCAGCGGGCCGGCGAACACACGCTGAACTTGAGCTGCCCCCGGGCCGGGGCATCCTTGCCCGCCAGCTTTTGGCGCGGGCGGACCACCCCCACCATTTCACTCTCGAGCGAAAACGCGCGCTCGTCTTTCCACTCGCCTGTTGTTCACGTGCTGGCACGCTGCGCCGCCGCGGCGCGCGCGAACATCGAAAACTTCTTTCGCGGAGCCCAAGGCCCCGATCGCAGGTCATGTCGGTACCGACCGGAGCCTGCGCTTCATCACTGCAGATGCCTTCGGGCAACAGCGCACTGACCCGCCGCCATCACCCCGGCTGACGGCCCGCGATAGAAGCTGCGCTCACATGCGGCGATCACCCGTCAAGCAACGAAGGGAGCCACTTATTCTTTGGCACGCCGCGAACATTTGCGGCGCCGTCTCGCGACCTGTGCGCACAGCGCCAACAAGCCGAAGGCCCCGTAGGTGGAGCCGATGGGTCGGCCTCCCGCCAACCGACAGCCACATTCCGCCGAAGACGCTGGCTCCGGACCGCCACCAACTCCGTCAGCGCCGGGGGCATCGGCGACGGCCTTGCCCACAGCGCCAACGCCACCGTCACCCGTCGCCAGCGCCTCGAGCACGCCCTCGCAGCAGATCTCTTCATCGGCTTCGCAGCTGCCGGATCCGCTGAGATAGGTGAGCAGGTCGGGGCTATAACTGTAAGTGGTGGTGCCGTCGGGGGCTTCCAGGTCGAAGCGTAGGCGCACCGAGCCTGTCAACTCGGGGTATGGGTTGACGAAGCAGAAGTCAAAGCGCTCACCGCTGACCTCCGTCGCGTCCAACCACGGCTGCCAACCGTGCTCGGCACGCTCGTCGACGCGCATCATACCGCGCACGACCGTGCCCGGCGCGGCGTCGAGGCAGCCACCCACCCGTCGCCCCTGGTAGCTGAAAACGAAGGAGTCGACCTCGTCGACGACCGCGGCCGGGTCCGCGCCGCCTGCCGCACCCGCATCCTCACCGTCGCCCGTGCCGTCGACCACCTTCACCAGCCCCGGGCGCAGCGCCCAGCCGTTCCAGGGCGGGCTGAAGATGTAGGTGACGACGGTATAGAGGCCGGGGGGGACATCGCTCACGTTCCAGACCACGGGCCGCGTCGCCTGCTCCAGCGTGATCGGCAGGCGGCCCCCGTCGGGGTGGATGCGCAGCCAGCGCTCGGCCAGCTGCGGCGTATCTTCCAGCACTGCGCCCTCGGGCACGTCTTGCTCGGAAAACCCCGTGCCGTCGGCGTCGCCGCTGGCGTTGGCTGCGCGCTTGACGTCGGCCAGCGTGATCCACAGGGGCAGCTGCACGCCCGCATCGCTCGGAGCGTCGTGTGGGAAATAGGCCAGCCCCAGGCCGCTTTTGAAGATGGCGCCGCGGAAGGCGAAGAATTGATGGGTCTTGGCGTCTTCGACCGGGATGTCGCCGGCCTCGAGCATGACGTCGTCGTAGGCGATGTTGTAGGCGATGGAGACCGAAGGACGCACGCTCTTGTCGACCACGGTGACGCATGGAGCCTCGGCGAAGATGGGGGCTTCGGCAGCGGCCTCGTGGGCCTTTGCGGTGTGCACACCAAAGATCACCAAGAGCGCGACTTGCATGGACAGCAGCGCTCGAATTTGCGAGACCTGAACACAGCCGAGGAGCAAACCGTCGATGATGCGAGTCACTCTAGCGATGCGCCGTGCCATGTCTCTACTTCCTATGCTGCTGGCCCTGGCCGGTTGCGGTGAAGACGGGGGCGGCGGTGCGGGCGGAGGTGCGGCCGGCGGCGCAAGCCAGACTCCGAGTTATGCCACCGACATCGAACCGATCTTCATCAGCGACCAGGGCTGCTACTGCCACAACATGGAAGGGCTCGGCGCGCCCTTCAACCTGCTTCCGGGTGAAGGCTACGGCAACATCGTCAATGTGGCGTCCCAACAGGTGCCCTCCATGCTGCTGGTGGCACCTGGCAGTCTCAACGACAGCTACCTGTGGATCAAGATGCAGAACACCCAGACGGAAGTCGGCGGCGGCGGCCAGAAGATGCCGCCGGGCTTCAGTCTGACTGTGGAAGAACTCGACCTGGTGGGTCGCTGGATCGCGGGCGGCGCAGCGCCCTGACCGGCGGCTCAAGCCCTGCTGCGGCCCGTGCCGATCATGGCGCAACCCCACCTCCGGAGGAGTCGATGGTACCGCAGAAGTTCGCGCTGTTGTTGGGCAGACGCGGGAAGTAGGGCATGAAGTTCGTGCACATTTCCTGGTTGGTCGCTTCACCGCCCACGACATCGGTGGCGAGCGTATTGGTGTAGTCGCAGGTCGTCACGATTTCGTCGCCCGGCAGGATCTCGACGCAGGGGTTGAGCGGCTTGAACTGCTGGTCGGCCAGGGCACCGAAAGGTCCGGTGGTCCAGTCGTCGAAGGTGAAGATCTTCTGACCGCCGCGGTAGAGTTCGCTGCGAATCCGATCGACGAAGAGGTGGGCGTGCAGCAGCGTGCTCCAAACGTAGATCGGATGGGTGAGCTTCTGCTGCGTCATCTCGCTGGTGCAGGTGGCCACGTGGGTCGTCGAGGACATGGCTGGAACCAGGATCCCTGCCACATCGCCCTGCTCGAAGTTGCCCGCGTCGTACTTGCGCAGGTTCTTGGTGATGACGGCGTTGAAGCCGCCCGTGTAGGTGGTCGCGCCGCCCTCGAAGTGAACCTGCCACAGGAAGCGGGCCTTGCCGCCGTTTTCGGGACCGCCGATGGGATAGCCGGCCATGCCCGGGGTCCACTCGGTGGGCTTTTCGCCGGTCCAGGTGAACTCCACCGAGGGCAGCCCGCAGAGACCGCCCTGGTTGAATAGGTAGAAGGGCTTTTCGCCCAACGAGACCTGCTGATGGTGAATCGAGGGGTTGCCGGCGATGGCGCCTTCCCAGCCGATGATGTGGTGCTTCTCGGGCATGTCGATCTCGATCCAGAAGCAGCCATAGTAGGTGCCGCCCTGCGATGCGAAGCCACCGGCCACCACGTCCGAGGTGCGGATTTCGAGAACCTCCACCTCTTCGCCGGCCGCGGGCGGCTGGCCCAGGGGATTGCACGCTGCCACGTCCTCGGGCGGCACGATCACCGGCTCGTTGCTCGGCATCGTCGAAGGCGTGGCCTCCATCGTCGCTGCCTCGGTGGGCGCGGGTGCACCGGCGGCGCCGGCCTCGGTGCCGGCTGCATTGGCCGCCTGCGCGCCACTGCCCGTGGTGCCAGCCCCCAGCGCCGTCGCCTGGCCGCAATTGCTGCACAAGCCGTAGGTTCCGTCGACCTGGCAGCTGGCCTGACCGGGGCTGCCGTCGGCGCAGGTGCAGGCCACGGTCGCCCCTCCCGCACAACCGCCGGTTGCCACTGGAACCGGTCCGCCGGCCGCCGTGTTCGCTCCATCGCTCTCACTCGCGCACGCCAGTAGACCCATCGCGAGTCCCACTGCTCCCATCACCCTGATCGCATTTCGCATTTGACACCTCCAGCCCGCAAGGACCCTCGTCCCGACTCTCTTCCCGTAACCAACTCGTTTCACCCCGGCATCCCCATCGCGTCGTACCACTTGCGCAAGCGGATGAATTCACGACGCGTGGTCGGCCCCAGCGGTCGCTGGTGGCCGAGCAGTACACTGCGGTACTCGCCAAACTCCTGGTTCAACTCCTGCCGCAGCACCGCCAGCTTGCTCGAATCCACCTGGCAGCGCTGGGCCTCGACGTCAACGCAATACAACTTGGCCATGTTTCGGCCAAGGATGTTGGCCTTGATCTCGGGCGTGAGCATCGGATGCTGCAGGCCCATGAAGGCGTTGATCTGACCCTGGGGCGAGGTGCCGCTCAGGATCGAGTCGGTGCCCCAGACCACGTTGTTCTCGCCCACGTACTGCACCAGCTTGGCCAGCCACTGGCCGGCCGCGGTCGGGTTGAACATCATCTGGCTGAAGGCGCCGCCGAGCTCGGCGTAGACATTGCTGTTGGGGGCTATCCCGTTTTCGATCAACGAGGTGATCAGGGCGTCGCTGTTGTCGATGCTGCCCTCGACGTAGGGTCCCTCCATGGGCGTGCAGGTAAAGCCGCTGCCCATCTGCCCCGCGCAGATCGAGGAGTGGTAGACGATGAAGTTACAGTCCGGGTAGTCCTTGGCGACGATGCCGATGTCGCGCGGGCGGTTTTTTTCCACGTCGAAGCCGGCGATGGGCAGGCCCTTGTGAATCGCAAAGGTTTTGACTCCTAGTTCAATTCCCTTTTCGATGAAACCGCGGCCGACGTTGTCGTCCATGGTGAAGCCGTTGCCAGGCGCCGCCGGGTAGAGCTTCCAGCCACCGACGCCGTAATTCGAGACGGCCATATCCATGCCCACCGCGCCGATCCAGGGCACGACCGAAGCGTGGTTGACCACGCGATGGGAGCCCGCCAGATCCACGTTGACCCAGTCGCGGGTGTCGGCCAGGAAGGGATTGCTGTTGGGATCGTTGGGACCCTGGCCGTAGGGCCAGGCCGACAGCACCGCCATGGTGGTGTCGCTCTCGAGAAAGATCAGCCGCACGTAGTCGTCGCGCCCGACGCAGGAGACCGGATCGGCCGGCGTGCTGCAGCGGGCACCGACCAGGCCCGCCAGCGACTCGTTGAAACCGGCCGGGGGCGCCGAGCGCCAGGCGGCGTCGGGGGCGTCGTCGAAGCAGTGGGTCTGGCCGTCGAAGATGAAGGTCGGGTGCTGCAGGACCTGACGCGCCGCGTCCTCGCACATGGTGGGGTCGACGCCGCCGCCCACGTCGAAGCAGTACTGGCCCGGCTGGCTGGCGTCGCCGCCGGAGACCGGTCCGCTCATCATGGTATCGGTCGGCATCTCGGCGCTGGCGCCCGCCGTGGCCTCACTGCCGGCGGTGGGCTCGCCCGCCGTGCCCGGCGCTGGCGCCAGGGCCGCGCTGGGCGTATTGGCGACGGGGCTCGAAGTGGCCCCCGAGTTGCCGGCGATCGGCTGGGGCACCGGCCCACCGTTGGCGGCGTTTGCGCCCGGCCCCTGCTCCGAAGAGCAGGCCTGCTGGATCACGCTCAGGGCGGTGACGAAGCCCATGGCGCTGGCCATGAACTCGCGCCGGTCCATACCCAGCTTGCGCGCCCGCTCGTCGCCGGCTTTGAGGATTTCCTCGCGCAGTTTGCGCTCGTAGGGCGTCTGCGTGTGGAAGTACTCGCCGTTGCTGTGATTGCCCAGGTAGAGCGGCGTGTCATAGGGCAGGTCCGGCTGACTGCGCTTCAGATATTTCACCCACGGGTACCGTTTCATCGCTCTTCTCCACCCAACTGTACGCGTTGTGCACACAGCTTAAACGCGGATGTTGGCAGCTTGTCAAGGAGTGTCCTAGAGACTGACAAACTAACCAAACGGATAATTAAAGCGGTTCTTCATGGTCAATACCAAGTGATTCCAGTGGCTTAGAGGTAAACGTGAGCGGGCACACAAGTTTAACTAATCGCCAAATCACACTTTAGAGAAACTGAGTTACTCAATTCATGCGGCGATGCGGCATCGGATCACCAAGATCCAGCCAAGAATCCACGGACATCCGGCTCGGTGCGCAGCTTCTGACCAGCCGGAGCGACGGGCACCGCGGCCGCGACACATCCCGCCGCATCGCAGGCCGGGTTGGCGCGGCCGTGGGTGGCCCAGGAGCGCCCCCTGCATTGGCAAGCCAGCCGGGCTCGGCGCTATGCTGCGCCCATGTCCGAGATCGTGATCATCGGCGGCGGGCTGGCCGGGCTGACCGCCGCCCTTCGCCTGAGCGACCCCCACCGGGTCACGCTGCTCGAAGCGCGCCCCCGACTGGGTGGGCAAATCCTGACCCATCGGGAAGCGGGCCACGTCATCGAGCGCGGCGCCGAGGGCTTCGTCTTTCGCAGTGAGGCGGTCCCGAAACTGGCGGCCGACCTCGGTATCGGCGACGAGCTGATGGGGCAGGCGGTGATGACCTCCATGGGCTTCGACGGGCAGCAGCTGCGCACCCTGGCCCCGGGTGAGGCTGCGACGTTTCTGGGCTTCCAGGTACCCAAGGACGACCTGGGCAAGGGCATCCGCACCATGCGGCGCGGCATGGGCAGCCTGATCGACGCGCTCGCGGCAGCGGTCGAGGCGCGCGCCACGGTACGCCTCGGCAGGGCGGTCGAGGCCCTCGAACTCGCAGGACCAGGCGCCCGGCTCACACTGGAGGGCGGCGAGCGCATCGACGCCGTTCAGGTCCTGATCGCCACCGCCGCGCGCCCCGCCGGCCTGCTGCTGGAGCCGCTCTTCGGCGAGCTCGCCAGCGCCGTGGCTGCGGGCAAGACGCTATCGAGTGTCACCGTGGAGCTTGCCTTCGCACGCGAAGCCCTCGACCACCCCCTCGATGCCACCGGCTTCGTGGTCGCCCTCGAGGCCCAGCAGCACGGCCTACGCGCCTGCACCTTTTCGACCTCCAAATTCGCCGATCGGGCAGCACAGGGCCGCGTCTCGGTGCGGCTCTTCTTCCGCCCCACCGCCGAAGAGCTGGAAACCCTCGACGACGCGGCCTGGGTCGCGCGGGCGATGGCGGGCCTCCGCCGCGTAATCGCCGTGACCGGCGAGCCGGACGCGAGCTGGGTCAGCCGCTGGGGAAACGCGCTGCCGGCCTTCGACGAGGCCCACCACAGCGCCGTCGCCGCCCTCGAAGCCGCGATGGAGCCCGGTCCCCTATGGCTCGCGGGCTCGGCCTTCCACGGCTCGGGCATCGACGCGGCCGTGCGCTCGGGGGAACAGGCCGCCGCGCGCATCGCCGGGCGCCTGTCCGACAGTTAGACCCCGGCGTTTTTTCGAGCACCTTCGCGCCCCTTGCGCTATGGACCCGCCATGGACGAAACGCGCCCCGGCGACCGCGTGCTTCGGGCCATGACCGACGACGGAGCCTTCCGCGTGGTCACCGCCCGCACCACCGACACCGTCGCTGCCGTACTCGAAGCCCAAGGGACCAGCGGCCGCACCGGCCAGCTGCTCGGCGAGTTGGTGACCGGCGCCATCCTGGTGCGCGAGACGATGGCTCCAAACCACCGCGTGCAGGGCCTTTTGCACGGCGCCGACGAGCGCGGGCGTCTGGTGGCCGACGTGCATCCCGACGGCGGCAGCCGCGGCCTGTGCAGCGCCGACACGGCCGAGCTGCAGCTCGAGGGCGGCTCCCTGGAAATGATGCGCACCCTCTACACCGGCGAGCTGCACCGCGGCGTGGTGGCGGTCCCCAGGGGCGGAGGCATCTCCGAGGCGCTGATGACCTACATGGCCTCTTCGGAGCAGGTGGCCTCGGTGATCGCCGTGGCTTGCGTGCTCGAGTCCGGCCGCGTGATCGCCGCTGGCGGCTACGTGGTGCAGCTCTTGCCGGAAGTGGGGCGGGCACCACTGACGATCATGACCGAGCGCCTGCGCGACTTTCAGCGCATCGACGAGCTGGTCGCCAGGCTCGACGCCCAGCCCGAGCCCCTGCTCGACGAGCTGCTCTACGGCATGGACTTCACGCGCCTGGACGACAGCCCCCTGTGCTTTAAGTGCCGCTGCAGCGCCATGCGGGTAATGGCAGCCCTGACCAGCCTCGGACGCGAGCAGATCCAGGAGTTGATCGACGAGCATCGCGTGATCGAGATGGACTGCGAGTACTGCGGCACCCAGTACGCGGTACCACCGGCGCAGCTGCAGGGCCTGCTCGACGCGAGCTGAGCGGCATCACCCCCGCTCTCCGCACGGCATCACCCCCGCCCTCCGCACAGCATCATCCCCTCCCACCGCACGGCATCATCCCCTCCCACCCACCCCTTGCCAGGGACAGGCGGCTGGGTATGTTGCGCCGCAGTCCCCCCAGGCCCATGCCCTACACCCCGCGCTACAGCAACCTGCTCGACCTCTTCGACGAGGTGACCACGCGCTATGCCGACCGCCCGCTCTTCGGCAGCCGGCGCCACAGCGGCTGGGAGTGGGTGCGCTACGGGCAGTTTCGCCGGCTGGTGGACCAGGCGCGGGCGGGGCTGGCCACGCTCGGCGTGGGCCCAGGCGATCGCGTCGCCGTGATCTCCGACAACCGTCTGGAGTGGGCCTACTTCGCCTACGGCACCTACACGCGCGGCGCGGTCTACGTGCCGATGTACGAGTCGCAGCTCGACAAGGACTGGGAGTACATCCTGCGCGACAGCGGCGCCAAGGTCTGCCTGGTGTCGTCGGACGCCATCGAAAAGCGCGTGCACGACCTGCAGGCCGACCTGCACGAGCTGTCCCACGTCATCAGCTTCGACAGCCCCGGCTGCACCGAGCTGCTGCGCCGCGGCGCCGAGCAACCCATCGCGGCGACGCGACCCGACGACGACGACCTGGCCACCCTGATCTACACCTCGGGCACCACCGGCAACCCCAAGGGCGTATGTCTGAGCCACCGCAACCTGGCGGCCAACGTCAGCGCCCTGCTCGAGGTCAACCCCGTGATCGGCGGCGACCGCTGCCTGGCGTTTCTGCCCTGGGCCCACGTCTTCGGCGGCACCCTCGAGATCAACACCCTGATGGCCGTCGGCGGCGCCATCGCCATCTGCGACGACAACGACAAGCTCATCGACTACCTGCCGGAGGTGCGCCCCACGGTGCTGTTCGCCGTGCCGCGGATCTGGAATCGCATCTACGACGGCGTGCAGAAGCAGATGGCGGAGCGACCGGAGGCGATCCAGAAGCTCTTCAAGACCGCCATGACGGCCCGAACCAAGGAAAAGCGCGGCGTCGCCCTGGGGCTGCGCGAGCGGCTGTCGCTGAAACTCGCAGACAAGTTGATCTTCTCCAAGATCCTGGAGCGCTTCGGCGGAGAGCTGCGCTTCGCCGTCTCCGGGGCCGCCGCGCTGTCGACGGACGTGGCGGAATTCATCGACAACCTGGGCATCGATGTCTACGAGGGCTATGGCCTGACCGAGAGCAGCGGCTGCACCACCGCCAACACCCCAGCCGCGCGGCGTCTGGGCTCGGTCGGCCAGCCGATCCCGGGCGTCGAGGTCAAGCTCGACACGCTCGCCCCGGGCTCCGAGGGCGGAAGCGGCGAGATCATCATCTACGGCACCGGCGTGATGCGCGGCTACCACAACATGCCCGAGGAGACCGACGCCGTGCTCACCGACGACGGCGGTCTGCGCTCGGGGGACCTCGGAAGTATCGACGAGGACGGCTTCGTCTACATCACCGGCCGCGTCAAGGAGATCTACAAGCTGGAAAACGGCAAGTACGTGGCGCCCGCCCCCATCGAAGAGGCGCTACAGCTAAGCCCCTACATCGCCCAGTGCGTGCTCTACGGCTCCGACCGCCCCCATAACGTCGCGTTGATCGTGCCCGACATGAAGGCGCTGAGCGACTGGGCCGCGCAAAAGGGGCTCGATACCGACCCCGAGGCGATGGTGGCCGACGGGCACGTGCGCGAGCTGATCCGCCGCGAGATCGACACCTGCAGCCGCGAACTCAAGGGCTTCGAGTCGGTGCGCGATTTCCTGCTGGAGTCGCGCGAACTCTCGCCCGAAAACGGCCTGCTCACGCCCACGCTCAAGCTCAAGCGCCGGGCCATCATGGAGGCCTACGGCGAGCGTCTCGCCGCACTCTACGCTTGAGTCGCAAACTTTCGGTAATTATCCGCGGCTCTCCATCAGCTTCGCCACGCGGGCGGCGAAACGGGCCGGATCGGGCAGCGGGCTGCCCTCGGTGAGCAGCGCCTGATCGTAGAGCATCTCCACATCGGTGCGCAGCGACTCGCCCTCGGGCTCGCTTTCCTGGAGCGCCCGTAGGCGCTCGACCAGCGGGTGATCGGGGTTGAGTTCCAGGATGCGCTTTTGCACCGGCAGGTCCTGCTGATAGCTGCGGATGAGGCGCTCGAGGTGGGCGGGCAGGCCGCCCTTGGGCAGCACCAGGCAGACCGGCGAATCGGTCAGCCGCGCGGAGATACGCACCTCGCTAACGTGCTCGTCGAGGATCTTCTGGCACGCCTCGAGCAAGGACGCGAAGCGCGAGGCGTCCTTGTCCTTGTCTTCCTTCTTCTCGCCATCGTCTTCGCCGGCCTCGCCCTCGACCTCCGGTTCGCGCCCGAGATCCAGGCCCGCTTCCATGGCGTTGACCAGGCTCTTGCCTTCGAACTCGCCCAGGCCCTCGATGGCCCATTGGTCGACTCCGTCGACCATGAAGAGCACCTCGTAGCCGCGCTTGCGCAGCTGCTCGAGGTGGGGACTGGTCTCGAGCATCTTCAGGCTCGGACCCTGGGCGTAGTAGATCGACTCCTGCCCTTCGGGCATGGCCTCGATGTACTGCGAGAGCGAACGCAGCCCCTCAGCGCGGCTGCTGTGGTAGCGCAACAGCTTGCCGATCTTATCCTTGTGGCTGGGGTCGAAGTGCAGCCCCTCCTTGAGCACCGAGCCGAAGGTCTGCCAGAAAGTTTGATAGTCGTCGGGCCGCTGCTCGGCGATCTCGCCCAGCAAATCCAGCACCCGTCGGATCACCTGCTTGCGGATGGTGCGCACCACGACCGAATCCTGAAGCAGCTCGCGCGAGACATTCAGGGGCAGGTCGTCGGAGTCGACCACGCCGCGCACGAAGCGCAGCCAGCGCGGTAGCAGCTCCTCGCAGTCGTCCATGATGAAGACCCGCCGCACGTAGAGCCGGACGCCGTGCTTGCTCTCGGGTGAGAGCAGGTCGAAGGGTGGGTTCTTCGGCACAAAGAGCAGACCCGAAAACATCTGGGTGCCCTCGACGGCAAAGTGCGTGCGCCCCAGGGCCGGCTCCCAGTCGTGGGTGAGGTGCTTGTAGAACTCCTCGTATTGCTCGTCGCTGATCTCGCTCTTGGGGCGCGTCCACAGTGCCGAAGCGCGGTTGATGGCCTCGTATTCGTACGCAGTCTCGCCGTCCTCTTCGCGCTTGACTCTGAGTTCGATGGGGTAGTCGATGAAGTCCGAGTAGCGCCGCACCAGCTCGCGCAGCTTGTACTCCTCGAGGAAATCCAGCTGGTCGTCGGCCAGGTGCAGCACCACGGAGGTGCCGGCCTCGTCGCGCTCCGAGGCCTCCACGCTGAAGCTCTCCTTGCCGTCCGACGACCACAGGTGGGCATCGTTCGAACCGGCCGCGCGGCTCACGACATCGATGCGATCGGCCACCAGGTAACCGCTGTAGAAGCCGACGCCGAACTGGCCGATGAGGTTCACCTCCCCCTGCTTCTGGGCCTGGGCCAACTTCTGGGCGAACTCCTTGGTGCCCGAGCGCGCCACCGTGCCCAGGTCCTTGGCCAGCGCCGTGCGGCCCATGCCGATGCCATTGTCCCAGACCGTCAGCGTCTTGGCCTCGGCGTCCGGGATCAGACGGATCTTCGCCGCGTAGCCCTCGGGACTGAGCTTGGGCTTTTCGATGCTCTCGAAACGCCGCTTGTCCAGGGCATCGGCTGCGTTGGAGATCAACTCGCGCAGGAAGATTTCCTTGTTGCTGTAAAGCGAGTTGATGACGAGGCTCAGAACCTGGCTGACCTCGGCCTTGAACTTCTGGGTTTTTGCGCCGCTGCCACCCTCGGCGGCAGTGGATTGCTGCGGGCTGTCTTGGGCCATCGCTCCCTCGTGGAAAAGCCGTCTCGGGCTGCCAAATTGACCATTGATCGGACGCCGTCAAGGGCCGGTCCCAAGGCAGCCGTCTGCAGGCGGGCCGCGTGCGTCTCGCTGGCGTTATTGACGGGGCAGTGGACCTGACCATACTCGTCGGCGACTTCGTCCGCGTAGCGCCGCATGCGAACCCTGTCCGAGACATCGACCCGAAGGGTGCGAAAGCGCCGCCCGAGGGCCCGGACGGCCGCAGCGGAGTGTTCGGGCCGCCGCACGTCGACCACATTGACGTCGAAGATGTCCCGGTGGCAGCCTGCGGGCGCCGGAGCCACGGGACGGGCCCGAGCGATGCCCGAAGCGGCTCCCGCGGCCACAGTGACCTCACGGCGCGCCCGGACCGGTCACCGCGCGACGAGCGTCAACCCGGCGCCTGCAGGCGGCCCGCCGGGGTCTGAAAAGCAGGGCGCTGGTCCGGAGTTCACCCCGGCCTCCCCCGCCGAATGCCGGCTTCCATGACCGCCCCATCCCAGCACGTACGACGGGCCCTTGCAGCGCTGCAGGCAGTGCGGGCAGCGCTGCGCCCGATGCCGCACTACCCGGCGGCCGCGCTCGCATCGCTGCTCATGCTGTGCGCGGTCGACAGCTTCACCATCGCCGGCACACTGCCGCCAGCCTACCTCTTCTACCTGCCACCGCTGGCCGCCTTCGTGGGCGCCTGCCTGGGCGTCGTCGGCCTCCTCGCCTTCACCCTGGGCCGACACCTTCCGATCTGGCTGACGCGCGCGGCCTGGCCGCTTGCGGGGCTGGGCGTGGGCCTGGCGCTGGCCAACGCCCTGGGCGCCTTCGCCCGCCTTGGAACGCGCTACGACGAGCTGGCCAAGTACACCCTTGCCGGCTGCCTCGTCGGGGGGCTCATGCTCGGCGCGCTGTGCCTATCGATGCAGCCGAGCACGCGGCGCCCCGACGGCTTCTTGGGGAGTCTGGGGCGCCCGATGCGCATCGTGCTGGCGCTGCTCTTGCTGATCGCGATAGCAGCCCTCGTCTACGCCGACCGCACGCTCTACGTGGGCCTCTATCGCGAGGGCCACCTGGCCCTGCGCATCATCAGCCTGCTGCTGTCGAGCTTTGCCCTGCTGCTTTTGGCCCGCGAGCTGCGCCTGCCCGCCATCGACTGGCGCGGCGGGCTTGCGCTCTTCGTACTTGCGCTAGTTCCGGCCTTCGGCCTGCAAAAAGACAGCGCCTACACGATCCACGCCTTCATCATTCGCCCCTGGCCCACGATCACCTTGCGCATGGCCCGCGGTGCACTCGACATCGACCGCGACGGCTACTCGGCGCTGCTCGGCGGCGGCGACTGCAACGACTTCAACTCCGACATCAACCCCGGTGCCCAGGAGGTGCCCGACAACGGCATCGACGACAACTGCTTGCTGGGCGACCGCAAATCGAGCTTCGCGAAGGCCGAGACGATTCCGGTCCCCGAGCAGCCCTCGCCGATGAATGTGATCCTGATCACCGTCGACACACTGCGGGCCGACCGCCTCGGAATCGACGATCCCACCTTCGGCCCCGACGGCCTCGACACCATGCCCAAAGTGCGCGCCTGGGCCAAAGACGCCGTGCGCTTCCATCATGCGTTCACGCCCGGTGCCTGGACCTCGGTCGCCATGGGGTCGCTGATGCGCGGCATCTACCCGCGCAAGCTGACCTGGGAGGCCTACTACGAGACCAACAAGTACCGCATGGTGCGACGGCCGAGCAAAGACACGCTGGCCAAGGGCGAAAAGGCAGCGAAGATGTTTCCGCTGTCGTGGAACGACCCGCGCGAGCCCCTGGCCCACTGGCTGCAGCGCCGTGGCATGCGCACGGTGGGCGTGGTCGACGACGGCTTTTCGCAGATGCTCTCGCGCCTGGTGGGCACCCAGCGCGGCTTCGACCTGTACCACGAGGTCAATCCCGACCCGGAAGACAAGAAGGACCTCGAGCGGCGTCGCAAGACCGAGCGGCGCCCCCGAAGGCGCAAGGACTCCACCACCGCGACCATCGCGATCCGGGAAATGCGCCGGGCCGATCAGCAGGGCCGCTTCTTTCTGTGGGTCCACTTCTTCGGCCCGCACCTGCCCAACAGCAAACACAAGAACGTACGCAGCGACGGTGAAAGCCAGAGCCAGATGTACGATCACGAGATTCGCGTCGTCGATCAACACGTCGGCCGCGTGCTCGAAGCCGCCGACACATTGCAGACGCCCACGGCGATCATCTTCACCTCCGATCACGGCGAGCGCTTTGCGGCCCGCTACCGCAGCCACGGGGCCAATCTCCAGGACGGCGTCCTGCAAGTACCGCTCTTGGCGCGGGTACCGGGCTGGCCGGTGCAGGACATCCAGGCAGCAGTCTCGCTGGTGGACTTGATGCCAACCATCCTTTCGCTAACAGAAACCCCGGCACCACCCTGGCTCGACGGCATCGACCTGGGCCAACTCGCAGGCGGCAAACCTGCGCCCAAACGCCTGCTACTGAGCGACACCTGGCAGTACAATCGCAAAGGCGAACGCTTCAACGACCGCACCGCGGCCTACGACGGCAAGCGCAAGGTGGTGCTCGACCGCATCGACCACAGCTTCAGCGTCTACGACCAGCAGCGCTCGGAGAGCGAGGCCGTGCGCCTGGAGGGCATGGCCATCGACGATTTCGCCCGAACCATCCTCGGCTACATCGAAGACGCTGGCGAAATGAAGCTCGAATGAGCTGAAACTCAGCTGCCCCATTTACCATGAATACGCCCCTACGCCCCCACGCCCGGAGCCTTCTATCGTGATCGATTTACACGACCGCGTCATCGCGATCACCGGCGCCAGCCGTGGCCTCGGCGCCGGCATCGCGCGCGCCGCCCTGGCCGCCGGCGCCCAGCTGGCCCTGTGCAGCCGCGGGCGCGCGGGACTCGAAGCCAGCGAGCGGGTGCTCACCGAACGCCTGGACGTGCGCGACGCCGACGCCATGCGCCACTTCGCGCGCGAAGCCTTCGAGCGCTTCGGTCGGGTGGACCTGTGGATCAACAACGCCGGTGCGCTCGAGCCGGTCGGCCCGCTCATCGACATCGAGCCCGAGTCTTTCCGCGCGCTCATCGAGACCAACGTGCTGGGTGTGGCCTGGGGCTGTCGCGCCTACCTGCGCGAGCTGCGGGAGCGGGACCAACGGGGCGTGCTGCTCAACATCTCCTCGGGCGCGGCGCGAAAAGCCTACCGCGGCTGGAGCGGCTACTGCGCGAGCAAGGCCGCGGTCGATCGTCTGAGCGAAGCCATCGCGCTCGAAGAAGCCGAGCGCGTGCGCGTGCACTCGGTGGCCCCGGGTGTGATCGCCACCGCCATGCAGGCCGCCATCCGCGAAAAGAGCCCGCGGGAGTTTCCGGATGTGGGCCGCTTCATCGAGCTCGAGCAGCGGGGCGCCCTGCTCGAACCCGAAGCCGCCGGCGCCGCCCTGCTCGAGCTGGCCTTCGACCCGGACAAGCGGAGCGACGAAGTCTGCATCGACGTCCGGGATTGAAGAGATTCATGGCGACCCGAGGCGACTTGTGACCTCGTAGGCGCGCTGGAAGATGTTGCCCCCGGGTCCCGTGTACACGCAGCCGGCAACCAGCTGGCTCCACGTGCCAGTGGACAGTTCCAGCGTGATTCTAGGAGACTGGTGTCAAACGAGCGCGCGTGGATCTCGGAGCGCCGTGACCTCGTGGGGGGCAGCCGAGGACCGAGGAAACACCCGCTATTTTCGCAGCGGACTCGGATGGCGCGCACGGGGTTACGCCGCCCGGGAGGTGCGTGCAGCCGTTTGACACCAGCCACCTAGCCCCCCCAACTCTTGCCGAATCCTCAGAGCGTGTAGCCGCGCTCGGCGTGCTCCACCGAGTCCAGGCCCTCGGCCTCTTCGGTGTCGGCCACGCGCAGTCCCACCAGGGCGCCGGTGAGCTTGATCAAGGCGTACGACGCGATCAGCGTGTAGACCGCAGTGCCGAAGGCGCCGATGCTCTGGGTCATCAGCTGCTTGCCCACGATCAGCTCGGCCTGGTTGCCGCCAAATGCCGGCGCCGCAAAGACGCCAGCCAGGATGGTGCCGACGAAGCCGCCCACGCCGTGCACGCCGAAGACATCCAGCGAGTCGTCGTAGCCGAACTTCCGCTTGACCGTGGTCGAGGCCCAGTAGCAGACGAAGCCCGAGACCAGCCCGATCACGAGACCACCCACCGGTCCGATGAAACCGGAGGCCGGCGTGACCGCCGCCAACCCCGCGATGGCGCCGGTGGCCGTGCCCAGGGCGCTGGGTTTGCCGTTCTTGGACCACTCCACGAACATCCACACCAGGGCCCCAACCGAAGCCGAGATGTGTGTGACCACGATCGCCATGGCCGCGCCGCCGTTGGCGCCCAGGGCGCTACCACCGTTGAAGCCAAACCAACCCACCCACAGCATGGCGGTGCCGGTCACGGTCATGGTCAGGTTGTGCGGAAAGAACGAGCGCTCGGGATGACCGTCGCGCGGGCCCACCACGATGCAGGCCACCAGCGCCCCGACGCCGGCGGTGATGTGCACCACAATGCCGCCGGCGAAGTCGAGTACGCCCATGTCGGCGAAGAAGGCGCCCTCGCCGCCCCAGACCATGTGGCAGATCGGCAAGTACACCACCACCAGCCAGGTCAGCGAGTAGACCAGCACCGCCGAGAACTTCATGCGCTCGGCGAAGGCGCCCAGCATCAACGCCGGCGTGATGATGGCGAAGGTCAGCTGGAACGCGAAAAAGAGCGCCTCCGGAATCGTGCCGCTGAGGGTGTCGGGGCCGACGCCCGAGAGAAAAGCCTTGGAGAGCCCACCCACGAAGGAGTGCAGGCCCGTTTGCCCGGCCACCATGCCGGTGCTGTCGAAGGCCAGGCTGTAGCCGAAGGCCAGCCAAATCACCGTCACCAGGCAGGTCAGCGCCAGGCACTGCATCATCATGCTCAGCACGTTGCGACGCTGCAGAAGGCCGGCGTAGAAGAGGAACAACCCCGGGATGGTCATGAAGAGCACCAGGGCCGTGGCCACGATGATCCAGGCGGTGTCGCCGGTATCCAGGCCATCGGAGGCGTGCGCCGTGCCGGAAAGGGCCAGCGTGGCGGCCATGGCGAGGCCCGCTCCAGCGGCGTTCTTGATCGAGCTTGCGGCCATCTCTCTACCCTCTGCCCGAAAACCACACGACCGCCCATCGGCCGCCGGCCTGCGCAGCTGCGCACATCCATTTCGGGCGTGTTTCGGGTAGCAAGAGCGCGTTTCCGAATTGTTTCGCGTGCATTTCT
Organism: Myxococcales bacterium; assembly: GCA_029880325.1. Lineage (GTDB taxonomy): Bacteria > Myxococcota_A > Polyangia > Polyangiales > JAFGIB01 > JAOUOP01. The sequence continues at coordinate 67,870 of JAOUOP010000026.1, forward strand.
GCTTCGATTTCAGACGCCCGGCAGGCACGTGCGGTCGTTTGCCACCAGTCTCCTACGGAACCGGCCATGAACCCGGCATCGCCCCCCGACCACAGCCCCCGGCACGCCTTCAGCCCCCGGGTCTGGCGCGCGGCCCTGTGGCTGTCACCGCTGCACGCCGCCCTGCCCTACGCCCTGTGGGTCCTCGAGCGCGAGCGCGGCATGCGGGCCCTGACGCTGACCCTGGCCGCCATCCACGTGGGCTTCCCCGTGTTCTACCTGCTGCTGCAGCGCCGGCTGAGCTACGGGCCGGGCGAGCAGCTGGCCCTGCTACTGCTCAACCACCTCGTCATCGGCCTCGTCGCCCTGCTCCTTTGGCTGGGCCGCCCGGTAGACGTCGCGCCCGAAGATGCGCCGCTGGGGCTGCTGACTCTCGAGCCCGACCAGCACGCCCACCACCTGCAGCAACACCTCATAGCGCACCGTCAGCGTGTAGTAGTCCTCGGCCGTGATGGCGGCGCTGCTGTCGAGCGAGCTCTCCACCGCCGCCCGCGCCTCGTCGAGCAGCTGGAAGTGGGCGCCCAGGCCGCTGCTGTCGGCCTGGGTCAACACCTCCAGCGCCACGCCCATGGGGTTGAAGGCCAAGAAAATCTGCTCGAATTCGATGCGGTAGTCGGCGTACTCGGCGCCGCCGCCATGCCAGCGCGTGCCGTCGATGCCGCGCCGGATGACCTCGCCGAAGTAGGCCCCGGCCAGGGGCGCCAGCAGGTCGAAGACCCCGGTCTCGGCGCCGCGCGCCCGCTCGCGCAGGTAGTGGTCCAGGATCGGTAACGTCTCGGGCGTGAAGTCCAGCTCGATGTCGAGCGCTTCCTTGACGTAGCGCACGCACTCGCCGGCCAGCTCGACGACCTCCGGCGGCACCTCCTGGGATGCAAAAGACGCTTGCATGGGCCGGTTGGACCAGGTTTTGCTCTGTGTTTCAATAGCGCCCATCCGAGGCCCGGGGTGCTCAGATGAAACGCCCGCGATCATCGAACGACGCCATCGTCGAATCCAGCGCCGGCCCCCATTACACAGGGCGTGCCGGGGCCACGCGCAGCGAGCGCGTGCACCTGGTCGAAGGCGATGGCTCGATGCGCTCGGTGGAGGTCTACCGCGTGGTCAACGTGGTCACCCACCCCGAGCTCAAGGCCCGCGTGCTATCGGGGCAGCTGCACCGCCTCGACGATGGCCGCGAGCTGGCCATCCCCTTCATCTACCACGACCCCAGCGAGCGCCGCTTCGCCCTGGTGATCCCGCCGAGCCTGGCGCACCTGGAGATGAAGGAGTGGTCGTCGCTGATGCAGCAGCTGGCCGACGACACGCGCTCACCGGTGCCTTCCTACGTGCGCGACTGCACCACGGCGCTGGGCCTGGGCGCCCTCGAGATCTTCCTGGAGTCCGTCATCGAACCCGACGACGGCGAGCTGCACGAGGTCTCGGTGCCCCCGGAAGCCATCGCCGACAAGGAGCTGCGCGAACGCCAACACCTGCTGGAGGATCGCGAGCGCCTGGTCGAGGAACGCAGCCGCGAGGCCTCCGAGCAGGAGCAGGCCCTGATGCGCCTGGCCCAGGACCTGACGGCGCGCGAGGCCCGCGTCAAGACGCGCGAGAACGAGCTCGAAGAAGAGCGCTCCGAACTCAGCCGGCGCGAGCGCACGCTGTCGGAACGCGTGCGGCGGGCCGAAGACGAGGCCGACGTGGTGCCCGAAGGGGACTGGCAGGAGATCAGCGGCGACGCGACCGCCAATACCAGCCCCAATGACGAGGCCACGGTGATCGCCCAGCTTCAACCCACCGCCGACGGCGGGCACACCCTCAGCCCCCGCAAGACGCCCCCGCCCCTGCACCGTGCCAGCTCGGCCCCCGGGCGCGAGCCGCCGCCCCTGCGCCCCCGGGGCGGCGGGCCGCCACCGCTCAATCCCGAGTCGCGCCGCGCCGCAGCCGCCGACCCCCATTCCCCCGTCTCGGCGCAGCCGCCGCCCCTGCGCCGCGATCGCAGCCGCGACTCCACAAACTCGAGCGCGCCCACCCGCAACGCCGCCACCCCGACCCGTCCTCCCCCGCCGCCGCCGAGCCAGGCCCCCGAGCCTGCGCTCGACCTCGGCACCATCCCGCGCGGCCGCTTCGCCGTGGAGACCGGTGGCGACGAGCTGATCTTTCACTTGCCCCTGGTGGACGAAAGCGAGCGCAAGAGCTTCGGCCGCGGTACCGACCTTCTGGTGCAGCTGGCCGACGGCGCCGGCCATCCGGTGCTGCTTTTGACCCTGGTCGACCCGCGTGGCCCGGCTGCCCGCGCCCCCTTCGACGCCGCCGACGACGGCTGCCGCGCTCTTCTGGGACGCCTCGAGCGCAACTTCCGGGCACGCCTCATCTGCTATGACGGGGGCCAGCCGCGCGAGCCGGTGGAGCTTTCGGCCTCGCGCGAGTCGGTCGCGCGCGCCGTGCGCGTGCGCATCGAGGCCATCGGCGCGCCCTCCGGTGGGCAGCTGGCCCTGGAGACCGTGATGGCGGCACCGCCGCCGGTCCGCAACAAGGCCATGCCCTTCGTGCCCAGCGCCCCGCCGCCCGAAAGCCCGGCCGCTGCGGCCCGCCAGGTGCGCGAGCTGGAGGCCTGGACGGCCCCCGACCGCCTCGATCAAGCCGTGCTGATCTACAGCGTCCCGCGCCACGTCATCGAGGCCTCCAGCCGGCGCATCCTGCGCGGCGCCATGGCCCACGGCATCGCCCTGCCCGAGCGCCTGATCGCCATGACCATCCAGCACGGCATCGCCGCCGAGCGCCGCCATCTGGTCAGCGAACAGCTGCGGGCCTTCGCCAAGCGCGTCGAGGCCGGCGACAACGACCTGGACGCCGCCGCCACCCTGCGCAACTGGGAGCGGCTCTTCGTGCTGGCCGGCGAGGTCGACGTGGAGGTGGGCGGGGCGCTCATCGAGCTGGCCGAGCGCGCCGCGCGCGAAGGCGGCATGCGACTGACGGTGAGCCTGCCGGCGGCGACCACGGCCCTGGGTGCGGCCCTGGGCGATCCGGCCCGGCGCATGGCCGCCATCGAAGAGCTCTGCCAGCGGCGCCATCCCTCGGCCCTGGCGCCGATCTTCGAAGTGCTCGACGCGCTATCGCCGGACGAAGTCGCCAGCGCCACCGCAGCCCTGCTGGTCTTCGGCGACCGCGCCGGCGACGGCCTGATCACGGGGCTGGCCTCGCCCAGCCAATTCGTGCGCCACGCCTGCGCCCTTTGCCTGGGCCAGCTGGCCATCGCGCGCGGGCTGCCGGCGCTGATCGGCCAGCTGCAGGCCGAATCCACCGACTCCTGGGGCGAAATGGCCCGCGCCATCGGCGGCTACGGGGGCGCCGGCGTCGCCGCGGTGGCCGGCGCCGTGCCGGGCGCCGCCCGACCCGAACGCCTGATGGTGGCCCTGGCCCACCTGGCAGCCCGTGGCCAGGCCGTCGAGATCGAGGCCCTGACCCACTCGCCGCTGCACGAAATGGCCGCCGCCGCCCGCCAGGCCCTGACCCGACGCGACCGCGTCGAAGCCGAAGACCGCAGCGTGCGCGAAAATCGGGCCCTGCGCGACAACAGTCCCGAGGCTCGCTTCTCCCAGAATTTCTTCGCCGCCATCGCCCGCCACGCGGCCTAAATTCCGCCGTCTGGCGGCCCGCCGGGCGCGTTTGTCGAAAATTCCACCCCCACCCGAAGGGCGATCCCATTTACACTGGGAGTGCTCGGCCCTAATACTACCCAGCCCTCTCCATGCGTCTGGCCATCTTCAGCGACGTGCACGCGAACCTCGAGGCGCTCGGCGCGGTCGTCGAGAGCTACCGCCACGAGCACATCGACCGCCATTACTGTTTGGGGGATGTGGTGGGCTACGGCGCCAATCCCAACGAGTGCGCCGACATCGTGCGCGAGCTGGCCGACGTCACCATCCTGGGTAACCACGACGCGGCTGTCGCCGGGCGCATGGACTACAGCTACTACTACGAGGCCGCCCGCCAGGCCCTCGACGCCCACGCCAACACGCTGACCCAGGAAAACCTCAACTGGCTCAAAGGCCTGCCCTACAAGAAGATGATCGAAGACGCCGATCTGCTTCTATGCCACGGCTCGCCGGTGCGCATCGAAGAGTTCGAGTACATCTTCGCCCCCGAGCAGGCCCGCGAGTGCCTGCCGATTTTCGAGCAGCTGGGCAAGCTCACGGTCATCGGCCACTCCCACCTGTGCAAGGTCTTCGCCCTGCGCCCAGGTTTCGTCGAAGAGCTTCCGCCCGAAGACTTCACCTTTGACGACAACTACAAATACATCGTCAGTGTGGGTTCGGTGGGCCAGCCCCGCGACTACGACAACCGCGCCAGCTACACCGTCTTCGACACCGACGCCCAGCGCTTCGAGTTCAAGCGCGTCGAATACAACATCGACCTGGCGGCGATGAAGATCTTCGACAGTAACCTCGAGCGCAACTTCGGCCACCGGCTCTTCATCGGGGTCTAAGGTGCTTGGCCGGCGCTTCAAAAGCCGGCCAAGGGGTGCAGACCATCGAGCGGCGCCGCGAGCGGTGGGCGCTGCATGAAGCCCGGGGCGCAGTGGTAGGGCGCCGCGGGCAGGCCCTCCGGATCCAGCCCGACGCTCGCCAGCGCCTTGAGCCGCCCCTCGAGCTGCCGCAGACGCCCCTCGGGCTGCGCGAGGTCGAAGACCGGCAGATGACGGTAGCCGGGACTGCCGCGCAGGCTCTGCCGCCCCTCATAACTGACAGCGTAGCCGGCGCCACGCCACAGCCGACCGCGGGCGGCGGCCACCCCGCAGAACTGCACGGACTGGGCCGCAAGCTGCGGCGGCAGGGCCCCCCGCGGCATCGTCGCATCAAGCTCGGCCAGCGCCTCGGCCAGCAGCTGCGCAAAGCGCTCGGGGCTGACCGCAGCGCCGGGCTCGACCAGCACGAGCTGGGGCGAGAGGCAGCCGCGCTGATCGTAGGCCGCGGCGTCCAGGGCCAGCGCGGCAGCCTGGTCGCGCGCGGCCGTGGGTGAAGCGAGGACTTCGCCACCGACGGCGGCCACGCCGAAACCGTGGCCGTGGGCGCGCAGGGCGAGGTCCGCGGGGCAGCTCGCCTCGAGCGCCTCCACCGTGGCGTCACTGCCGTAGACCGCCAGCAGCCGCGCCCCGCGCCATAGGAGCGGCAGCGCCTGGGCATCGTCGCGACCGAAGTGCATCAAACCGACGGCCGCGCCCACGGCCGGTTCCTGCTCGCCCAGGGCCTGCGCGAGCGCGCGCGGCAGGGCGTCGTCACGGCTGGAGACCTTGGCCAGCACCGCGCGGCCAGCCAGCAGCGCAAGGAGCATCGGCCGCGCCGCGGCGCTGAAGACATTGCCGGCCAGCACCAGCGCCACATGCCCATCGCCTCGCGCCACATCCGCAGTCCGCGATGCGGCCAAGGAAAGCAGACCCTGCTCCTCGAAAATCGTCAGCGTGCTACCCAAACACCACTCGATGTTTTCGGCGCCGAGACCACTGCTCTGCAGAAGCGCTGCCCTCAGCGCGCTGCCAGCGGCGCTGCCGCTGTCGGCAAGCTGGGCGCAGGCGCCCGCGATGGCCCGGGCGCGGCGTGGCAAGGAACAGGCCGCAAGCTGCGTCGCGGCCGCGAGCACCGCCTCGCGGGTCGCCTGAAGCTGCGGGCGCCGGGCGTCGGAAGACACGAAAATCAACTCCTGGATAATGCCGCATCGATCGCCAGCGAACAGCCGCGCGGCGTCGCCCCCTCGGCGCGCCCCAAGAGCTGCACACCATCGTCCAGGCGGCGGGCGCGATCGGAGGTCTGGATGGCGCAGGGCGTATCGAGATTGGCGGCGTCGTCGATGCGCAAAATGCCCTCGGCATCTGAATCCAGGGGCTCCAGCGTGTGTGGATCGACCGGCGTGGCACGCACCCAGGGCGGCACCCACAGCCGCCGCGGCCCCTCGGCCTCGAGCCCCAGGGCCGCGCGCAGGGGCGTCTCGTAGAGCTGCGAACTCATCTCGGTCATCCCGTACTCGGCGATGATGAAGGACTCGCCGATGCCGTAGCGTTGCGACAGCATCTGCAGCATCTGCGACGGCGAAAGCTCCCGCGAGCGCCCCTTGAAGCCCCCCGTCTGCATGATGCGGCTACCACTGGGCAGCGAAAAGCGGCGATGGGCGAGCAGCTCGTCGGCGTGCACGAACGCAAACGAAGTGCCCAAGAGGGCCAGCGGCTCGCCGCTCTGCTGCGACCGCGCCAGCGCCGTGCACAGCGCCTCGCCGTCGAGCTGACCATTGCGGAGGGCATAGACCGCCATCGAGTCGCCAAACCACTGGTCAAAGCGCGACAACATATAACTCAGAGATGAATCTGGTAGCTCTTCGGCGCGCGGCGCCAGAATCAGCAGCGGCATCGACTCGCGGTCGGGGAAAAGCATGTGGCGGGCGGCAGTGCGAGCGGCGCGGTCGTAGAGCGAGAGATCGCGCAGATGATGGGCACCGCGGGCCGCGGCGGTCGTGCCCGAAGTGCGAAACACGCGCACGTCTTGCTCGGACGGATGCATGGCGGCACGCGCGAAACGAAAGACGTCAGTGGGCAGCGCCGGTGACGACAGGAATGGGCGCGCAGCGGCGGGCGCGGGGCTCCCCTGCTCCAACAGGCGGCGGTAGACCTCGATGTGACGGGCCTGCAACTGCAGCAAGTCCTCGAGCAACCCATCGCGGGCGTCCGCCTCGGGGCGGCCGTCGATCAGCGCCTCAATGCGCCCCTTGAGCACCTCGCGAGTCACGGGCTGGCTCCCTGGCGCGCCGCGAGCTCGCCGAGCGCCTCTCGCGTGGCCTCGACAAAAGCCTCGAGCAAGGCCCCATCGATGGTCAGCGCCGGCGTCAGCGACACCACACGGGCGTCGGAGCCGGCCGGCACCGTGATGTAGCCCCGCTGCAAAAGCGCCCTCCCCAGCTGCAGCGCCCGCGCCGTGCTGTCGCAGACGATGCCCACCAAAAGCCCGCGACCGCGCACCTCGCGCACGCCCAGCTCCGGCGCGCCCAGCAGCGCCTCCGAAAGCCGCGCCATCAAGTGCTGCCCCAGCTGCGCCGAGCGCTCGGAAAGCCGCTGCTGCTCCAGAACCTGCAGCGTGGCCAGGGCCGTGGCGGCGCCCAGGGGATTGCCGGCGAAGGTGCTGGTATGCAGCGCCTCGCCGCCGGGCTCGCCCCAGGCCCGCATCAACTGCGCCGAACCCAGGGTGGCGCTCACCGGCAGCCCGCCGCCCAAGGCCTTGCCCAGGCAGACCAGATCGGGCCGTGCACCCTGCTCCACACTGCAAAGCCAGGCCCCGCTGCGCCCCAGGCCCGTCATCACCTCATCGACGATGAGCAGCGCCCCGCGCTTGCGGCAGAGCTCGCCCAACCCTTGCAAGAAGCCCGGTGGCGGCACCACCACGCCACCGCGTCCGAGCATGGGCTCGATCAGCACCGCCCCCGGCGGCGAACTCGAGGGCCAACTTGCCGCAATCTGAGACAGCGCCTCGGCCGCATCATCGCCGGGCCCGGGAAAGGCAGCGAAACTCACATGGGGATTGCACTGCTCGGCGAAGGGGCGTCGAAACCCCGGGTTATAGCCACAGACCGCCAGCGAGCCGTAGGCCAAACCGTGATAGCCGCCTTCAAAGGCCAGCACGCCCGGACGACCGGTGGCCAGCGCAGCTGTCTTCAGCGCCGCGCCCACGGCATCGGAACCGCTCAAGCCCAAAATCGCGCGCGCATCCTCGAACGGCGACAGCGCGCACAGCCGCTCCAAAAGCTCCACCTTCACATCGGAAGGCTGCAGATCGCCCAGGGCGTGAAGCCCGCGGGCAGCCTGCTGCGACAGGGCCTCCAGCACCGCCGGATGGCGATGGCCCAGGGCGGCGGCACCGAAACCCGCGCTCAGGTCCACGTAGCGATTGCCATCCATATCCCAGACATTGCTGCCCAGACTGTGGCTCCACAGAATCGGATCATGATCGGCCCCACTCTGCTCGGCCCGCCGCGCGCGCCGCGCCGTCAGTGCCGGACACTCGGTGGCCGCCAGACGCTCCACCCAGCGCTGGCCCTCGGCCGCGGGCAGCGCACGAACCATCTGCGGCAGCGATCGACCTTCCTGCGCTTGCATCGAACTGGCGGTCTTTAGCACACCGGGGCCGGGAGCAACGTGTGCCGGGATAGAATCCTTGCTATCAGACGTATTCCAGTGAGCCTACGTCTTCTTGCGCCAGGGGAAAAAGATCTCCCCCTGGGCGCGTGCTTCGCGCATCGAAGCGGCATCGCCGAGCATCATCACGCTCACCTCGGTGGCGCGGGCGGCGGCGATCTTGCGGAGCTCGGCGCGGATATCGTCCTGACGCTGGGTGAACGAAGGATCGACGCGGACGGCGACCACCGGCGTGGGCGTACCGTCGGAGACCTGGCAGGCCCACTCCACCTCGGGAAAACCGCGCAGCATCGCCACCATCTTGTCGAGCAGGGAATCGCTGAGAGGCACCTCCAGGGGCCGCAGCGCACCCTCTGGGAGCTGCTCCTCGTCCTCATCGTCCTCGTCTTCGTACTCGTCGTCGTCGTACTCGTCCTCGTCGTACTCGTCGGCTTCGTCGGGGGCGGCGCTGGGCGTCGACGGTGGCCGGGAATCCGCTTCGGGCTCCGGTTCGGGCTCTGGCTCCGGCATGGCGCCAGCCGGCTCGGCGGCAGCTGGCTCGGGCATCGGCGGCGGGGCATCATCGATCGAGGGCAGCGGCCGCTGCGAGCCGCCGAGCGGCGCGAAGGCAGCCGCCGGATCGGCGACGGAAGGCAGCGCGGCGGGCGCCGGCTCGGTCGCCGAGTGCGCAGCGCCGAAGCCGGGGCTCAGCGCATCGAGCGGGGGCAGACTCGCCGGCAGCCCCTCGAGGGGCGGCAAAGCCTCGGGTAACCCCTGCAGCGGCAGCAACTCCGCGGGCGGCGCATCGACCTGCGGAAACGCCATCGCCGGGTGACTGGCCTGGGGCGGGGCCTGGGACGGGGACGGGTCAAAACCGGCGGGTGAATCGACCTGTGGAAACGAAGCCGAAGAAGCGGGACTTGGCGCGGGGGCGGCGCTCGGCTGGGACTGACTGGGCGCCGGCACCGAAGCGAAAGGATCGTCCATCTCCAGCGTCGTCGACGACACCGAAGCGGGCGCGAAGGGATCATCCACCTGGGACAGCGCCGAACTCGACGTGGGCGCAGCGCGCGGCGGCTGTGGCCCGCGGGACGCCGGTGGACTGACCGCCTCGAAATGACTCACCGAAGGCGGCGGCGGACGGCTCGAGCGCCGCACGGCCGCCTGAATCCTCGGATTGGAGCGACTGGGCGGCGAATCGGCCAACAGCGACCCCAAAAGCGCCTCGATCTCATCGCGTGAAAACTCGATCGCGTGATCGAAGCCCACATCGACCACCACGAAATGCACCTGCTCGGTGATGGCATGTCGCAGCGCATCGCGTGCGCTCATCCACTTTCGGGCGAGCCCATCTTCGCCATCGAGCCAACCAAAATTCCCGGCCGCCTCGAACAGCACATCCTCGGCTGTGAAAAGCGGCAGTGCCGTCTCCCCCTCAGCATTGGTCAGCGTGCGCACCGCCTCGGGCGCCTGTGGCCAGGTTGCGACCACCAGCTGCTGGCGGGCCAATGCCATCAGCGCCTGGGCGCGCGACCCATCATCGCCCTCGGCCTGCCCGAGCAAAAGCCGCAGCGCCAGCGTCGTCCTATCGGGCCTCGCGGCACCATCGGCACCCACTGCCATGGCAGCCATTCTATCGCGCCGCGTCCCCCAAGTGCAGCATCAGACCCCACAAACGCCCCCACCACGAGCTTGACAGCCACCAAAGCAAAGGTATCTTGCCGCGACCTGGCCCCTGGGAGCCCACAAGCCCCCACCAAGCCACACCCGCCCAGATAGCTCAGTCGGTAGAGCAGGGGATTGAAAATCCCCGTGTCGGCAGTTCGATTCTGTCTCTGGGCACCATCAAACCCGCCTTCTCGGCGGGTTTTTGCGTTTGTGGGGCTGCGTCTAATCCAGGGAGTCCATCGGGTGCAGCAGAATCTGCTGCACATGTGCTGCACTCGCTCGCCTGGTCGCCAACGTCGAGTCCGAGGCTGGCGGCCATCCGTTGGCCAAGCTGCTCGGTGGTGAGCCGCGCGTAGACCTGCTCAAGCATACGTGTGCTTGAGTGACCCGAGATCAGCGAGAGCAGCTCCAGCGGGACGCCAGCCGCCCGCAACCAGGTGGTGCAGGACCGACGCAGGTCGGTGAAGGAGCAGCGGTCGATGCCAGCCTCATCGCAGGCGCGGTGAAGGTCTCGGCGCTGGTTCGACCAGCGACTGAAGAGCGTCCCATCTGCACCGTCAGCCCACTCCAGTGCGAAGCGCAGAAGGGCCTGTTGCGGCGGGTACACCACGGGAACCGTTCGCCATCGGGTCGGTCGCTTGGTTCCCCGAACCAGCACCTCCATTCGGTCCAGGTCGACGTCCTCACGCCGGGCCCGCTCGGTCGCCCCCCACTCGGCTGACGTCGCGACGCTGAAGGCCACTCGGGCGGCTTGGTCCTGCGTCAGCTTGGCAAGCAATCGCTGTAGCTCATCAATGCTCAGGGCCCGGCTGCTCGGCTTGTAGTTCGGAGAGAACCGTTCCGGCATCACGGCGACGAGGTCGCCCCTCCATAGACCTCGACGCTTGGCGAGCTTCAGCGCACCCAGAAGAGGGCCAAGCTCCTTCTTGATCGTGTGGTCCACCACACCCTCCTCACGACGCCGGTCGATGTACGCATCCACCGATGCCGCGGAGATGGCAGCCAGCTTCATCGGACGGTACTGCTCGCGGGCATCATGCTCGAAGACACGCGCGAGGTGCCCGACCTTGCGCTTGTAGAAGGCAACCGTGTCATCGCTGAGCTTGCCCGCCTTCGCCTCGGATTCCTTGGCCTTGATGAAGAGCTTCAGCACCTCACCCAGAGTCGTCGACCGTGCCGCCGCAGCCGCGGGGTCGGCCGCGTCCCGTTCGAGCTGCCGGGCAACCTTGAGGGCGGCCACGCGGTCACGGCAGCGCGTGCTTCGCATCTTCCGCGCGCCGTCGACGTAGACGTGCGTGTAGTAGATGCCATCGCGGAGAAAGAGGTTCCCCATCGCCAATCAACCTACCACCCAGAACACGCGCGAGTGACACGGGGACTTTGCAGCAGTCATTTTTTCCGCCTGCCAGCGGTGAGCCGTCGCGTTCGGGCCCGTGTGATGGGCACGGGGCTCCTACCGGTGGGCTCCCTCGATGGCTCCTCGACAATGGCTTGCGGGTCAAACAGAGCCGCGACGTACCGCTTCCAGACCTCGACAGGCACTCGAATCTGCCCGCGCTCGCCGGGCTGTCTGTCCAAGGCTCTGCGCATATGCTGATAGGCCATCGCCCGACTGCACTTCATGGACGCCATGACGTCGTGGACGTCGATGAAGACGGGAAGCTGTGCAATCAGGCGGTCACGCCGCCAGCCCTCGTTCGTCGTTGCCATCCCTTCCAAAGCACCCGAAATACGCGCCTGCTTCAAGGGGGGTGATAGCTACACAATCATAAGGTCGCAGCATCACTCGAAACAAAGTTGCGTCACCCAGACTCCTCATAGGGTCACGAGCGATAGAGCAACGAAACGGTGCCTCCGACACGGCCGTTCGGCCACAGTGGAGGAGGCGTCGACGGCGAGCTGGCGCCCTTTCCAACCGGGCATCTCTGCCGACCCCCGAAACAGAAAAAGTCTACTGTCGTGCACCACAACCGGACTGGTCGCCGAAACATACGACTTGCAACGGGATTCGGCTGTTGCGCTATCGGTGCTCATCCGATGACGTGCCAGCCACGTCCAAGCCGTCGTAGATCTACGCATCCGAAGCCCATTGCAGGCACGTCGATGACTGCGTAATCAGTGGAAGGACGCTCCTCGCCGCAACACCGGCTCCGACCCCGGTGCGCGACGTTCCAGGGGCACGAGGCCCGAAGTGGAGCCCACGTCGATGGTGGCGACGCGGCATGGATGAACTTCCTCGAAATCACGGACGCGCGCAAGCGCCCGGCCCTTCCATAGAGGGCAACCTCTATACAACTTCTTCGGATTCCGAGAGTCGGAGAGAGTGGGATGCGGGACGGCTCAGGGAACTCGGTGAGCACAGAAACGCCGACAAGGTGTTCGACTGCGGGGTGGGTCCAGTGGGGCATCGGTGCAACCGGAGGGTTGACTGCTGGACGTGTTCCCAGAGGAAGGCGTATGCCGGCTATCGGCGCCAGGTCAGGAGTGCCTTGCTGCGAATGGACGCACCGCGCGAGGTTCGACTTTCGCTTCAGGTTCCACGCGAGTTGTTGGGCGAAGGAATCGAAGAGGTGCGACATGCCTTCACGAAGCTGAAGGGCCGGCGAGCCTGGGCCGCGGTGAAGGCGGCCGTCGGAATGGTCCACACGGGGAGTCTGAAGCGCGGTTGGTGGAACCTGCACCTGCACGTTTTCTATGAGGCGGACCACCCGCTTGACCGCAGTGCGGTGACCCGCGCGTGGAAGGCCATCACGTCGCCGAAGAACCGCGCCCGGTGGCGGCACCGAAAGCACACGCTTGCCGGACCCACGGGGGGCTGGCGAGAGGGCACGTTGGCGGTGCTGAAGGAGGTCCGCGACATTGAGCGCACGTCGTCATACGTGGCGGGGGCTGCCAAGTTCACGCCCGGCGAGGAGCTGGGCTTGGCAGACTTCGCAGTCCTCCGGGCTGGCCTGAAAGGCAAGCAGCTCATCGTCTCCCAGGGCCTGAACGGTCGCGGGCGGTACAAACGACCGAGCCAGCTTGCCCTGGGCGATGTCGCGTTCGAGGTGGAGGTGCCCAGGGGCGCCGCGCGCCTGGTCAGCGAAGTGCTATCCGACCTTCAACGGGGCAGCGGAACCTCGGACTCGGGGGTAGTGCTGGAGAACCTCTGCCTTGCCGCGTATTGGCCTGGCCCACGCGACCGTTGGCGCTGGATGGCCGAGGTCCTCACCGTCGTTGAAGCTCAGCTTGGAGCCGAGATCATCGCGTTTGACGCCGATACCGATGAGTTCCTTCGCGGATGCGCCTGTCGACTGATGCGGGAGGAGGGCGAGGGATGGAACTTTGCCAGGCAAGTGGCAGTACCGCTTCAGCGGCGCGGCGAGACCCGCGGGTTCACATTCGTGCTCCACGACGACCGCGAGCAACCGCCCAGGCTGAAACACGACATCACCCAGATTGAGTTCGTGCGCTTCGTCATGGACGAGCTGGCCAGCAGGCTTGAGCCGAACCGTGGAGAGGCGGCCGTCTTGGAGACCCTCGTGTCATTGTTTCGCGCCACCAAGCCCGGCACGCCACCGCGGACCGACCCGAGCTTTGCCGGCATTGTCGAGCTGAAGCGACGCGAGGTGTTGCCGGTGCTGGAGGCCGCCTTGGGGCTGAACCTGGTCGCCTGTGACCCGGTAGAGCGGGTGGTCTTCTACGGAGCCCACACCGCGGATGCGCACGCCGTCCAGGAGGCAGTCGACTGCCTCCGACTCCTCGTGTAGTCACATGTCGGACAGAACAGACGAATAAGGTGAGGCAGAAGTCGAGTTCGACGTCACTTCAGATGCAGCGGTTGATGGCTCGTGGCCGCAGCCCTGGTGCAAAAGCCCGAGGAAACCGTGGAGCCGAGAGACACACGCGCCCACAGCTTGGTGGAGGCCGGCCATCGCCCTTGGTGGGTGCTACGGTCTGGCGATGACGCACGCGGTTCGGCAGGCGGTCCACGGAGGTGACGATGCCGTTTGGGTAGGTGATGTCGGCGACCTTCTTGCGGTCGTGCTTGCCGATGGCGCGGGCGGGATAAGCGGGGGCCGGGTAGCCGCGGACCTGGTCATCTCACGAATCCGCGAGTTGACCGAGCGGGGTGACTTGCCACGCACGCCTCAGGGCCTAGAAACGGTCCTGGCGGGCCTCGACGGCGAGATTCTGGCCCACCCGAGGGCTGGCGAAACAACGGCGGTCCTCGTGGTTGTCGAGGCTGGTGTTCTGGTGGGTGCGAGCGTAGGTGACTCAGCAGCTTGGCTGATCGAACCCGATGCCCTCGCGGAGCTTACCGGCGGACAGCATCGGAAGCGGCTCGGAAGCGGCCGGGTGCGCCCGGTAGGCTTTGGCCCAGTTGCGCTAGGCGGACGGCGCCTGGTGGTGGCCTCGGACGGCCTGCACGGGTTCGTCAGCCCGGAACGCATCCGCGCGGAAGCCTGCCAGCCCGATACCGGCGAAGCAGCGGGTGCGCTGGTCGAGAGCGCCCGCTCGTCGAACGGCGCCTTTCACGACGACGTGACCGTCATAGTAGCCGCGGCGGCCCCCGCTAGGTGAGCGCCGCGGAGCAGTATGGCCAAGAGAACGGGTTCTTCCCTAGGAGGCGGTTGGGCCCTTGTCGCTTCACCCGTATCATTCCTGCGCGCCATGCCCATCACCTCACAGGACGTCCCCCAAGCGGACAACCTCGACACGCTCCGCTCGGTCGTCGAAGAGATCGCGACCGGCGGTGCCGCCAACCTTGCCGAGGAAACGGGTCTGCCGCCGCGCCAGCTCGCCTACTACCTGAGTGCGGCGCGCGCGATGGGACTGCTCAAGCAGGTGGACGGCGAGTGGGAGGTGACCACCGCTGCCGACGACTTGATGGCGAGCGACAGTGGCACACCCGCGGAATCGGCTGCCTGGAGGCAGCTCATCGAGGCCATGCCCCTCGTGCGGCAACACCTGGGCTCGCTGTTCGACCCTGCTCCGACTCGTGCGAGTATCGCTGGAACAATAGCGACTGCCTCTAGCCTCTCGGCGGCGACTGCGCGACGTCGCGCTGGGACGCTGGCACGCTGGCGGGCTCGGCTCCTCGCTGCCCAGCAGCAGACCCTGTTTGACCAACCGGCCCCGTCCAGCGCGGGCGGCGCAGCAGATGTCCCCGAGCCGGAGGCACCAGGGCGTGACTCCAACGACGTCCGGGCTCACCCCAGTGATGTCGAGCCTTCCGGCGCTCCTTCAACGCAGACCGCTGGCGAAACGGAGGGAGCGGGTGACTCGCACTCTGCTGCGCGCGGCGGGAGCGCCGCGGGGCAACCCACACCCATTGGCTCCAAGCCCGTGTCCGAGGGACCCGAGCCGTCCCCTGCACCTGCTAGCGAGGCTGCCTCAAAGAGAGGCAAGACCACGGTGGTAACGGCTGATGCCGCGGTGGTAGCACCTGCTCCGCCGCTGCTGCTGGATTCGGCGGACCTGGCCTACCTCGGCGGCCAGGTTGCTCGTGGGACGGTGGTCCTCTTTACCGGAGCAGGGTTCTCGGTGGATGCCAAGGATCTTGACGGGCGCAATCTTCCCATCGGGGACGGTTTGGCCCGCGACGTGTGGGCACTGCTCTTCTCCGATGAGGAGTACGACGGCAGTCCCCTGACCGACCTGTTTGGTACGGCCAAGATCAGGAAGGCCCGCCTACTCCGAGACCTCGTCTCCCGACGGTTGACCGTCGACCCAACGTCCGTGCCGGAGTACATGCAGGTCTGGTTCGAGGTTCCTTGGCTGCGTGTCTACACCCTCAACATCGATGACCTCGAAGAGGCCGTCGCAGACAGCTTCCAGTTGCCGCGCACCCCTGTTCCCATTTCCGCCGTAGGCCAGGGAGCCGAGCTGGTCTCGACATCGTCTGGCGAGCTTCCGGTGGCGCATCTCAACGGCAGCGTATCGGATGAGTTGGAGGACCTGACGTTCTCAGCGCAGGACTACGCCCAGCGTCAGGCAGCTCAGGAACCCTGGTATGCCCAGTTGTCAGCGGATCTCCTCGCTTACCCGTTTGTCTTCGTGGGCTCACCGCTCGAAGAGCCCTTATTCTGGCAGCACTTGGCGATGCGGAGCCTCAAGAGTCGCGAGACCCGTGAGCACCGTCCACGCTCGTTTCTCGTGACACCCACGTTGCCGAGGGCCAAGCAGGCGCTCTTGGCTGAGCACCACATCCACTGGGTAAAGGCGACGGCGGGTGAGTTTGCCGCAGTGCTCGGTTCGATGCGGCCCCAGATGGACGCGGGCCACGGACGGCTCCGTGCATCTGCACAGGCGAACGCGGACGACGTTGGCAACATTGAGCGGGTGCCGGACCTGTTGGCGGGTGCCCGAGACAGCGCGTCTCTGTACCTCCGGGGCGCCGAGCCGGTGTGGGGTGATATCCGCTTCGGACGCTGCGCTGGTCGGGTTGCGGACGCCGAGCTGCTTGAGCGGTCGCAAGCCTTGCTTCGCGGTGCGGAGGACTCCGGCACCCGTCTGCTGCTCGTCAGCGGTACAGCCGGGACGGGAAAGAGCACGGGACTGATGCGGCTCGCAGCAAAGCTTTCGGGCAACGGCGAAGACGTGGCATGGATTGGCCCCGACGCGGAGGTCTCGGCACGAACACTGGGCAGGTTCTTCCACCGCCCGGATGCTCCATCGGTCGCGTGCATTGACGAGGCAGGCAGGTATGGCACAGCCCTCCTCCGAGTTCTGCGCGACGCGGTGGGGAGCGAGCTGAAGCTCGTGGTCTTCGCCATGCGCGAAGGTCAGCGCCGTCTCCTCGATAGCGCAGCGCTCGATGACGTGGAGTTGGAAGATTTCACGATGCCACCGTTGCAGGACTCAGACATCGGCGCACTTCTCGATGTGCTGACCGCAGAGCATCGGCTGGGGAAACTCCTGGGGCTTCCGAGGGAGGAACAAGAAGCCGCGTTCCGAGAGCAAGCAGGCCGACAGCTCCTGGTTGCGATGATTCAGGCGACATCGGATGACCCCTTCGAGGAGAAGGTCCATGGAGAGTGGCGGCAGCTCTCTGACTCCCAGCGTTACTTCTACGCTCTCGTGGCGCTGGCCTCAATCTTCCGTTTCCCCGTGGACCGGGAGTTGCTCCTGGTCGCCCGCGGAACTAAGTCTGCCGATGACCTCGCCGATATTTCATTCTTGCACGAGCGGCACATCGTCGTCGCCGAGGGCGGCGTCTCAAACATCCGAACGCGGCACACACTCATCGCGGAGAAGCTCATCGAACGCCTCCAGCTTGACCGCGACTACATGGCGTCAGTGTGGGCGGACCTTACGTTCGCTACGGCGATTCGCCGCAGCCAAAAGCCCAACAGGCGCGTGGGGAGGGTCCTCAAGCGCCTGGTCAACCATGAGACTCTCTTCAATCACCTCGATGCCGAGTGTGCGGAGCGGGTTTACGAGCGCGTTGAGGACCTGCTGCGGACGGACCATCACCTCTGGCTACAGCGCGGAAGCCTCCACAACCAGCATGGAGACTTCAACCTCGCGGAGACCTTCTTGGACCAGGCCCTATCGCTGGAGCCAGATGATGGCCTCGTTCAGACTGAGCACGCCCACATGTGTTTCAAGAAGGCGTGCCGAAACCCTCAGGCTCCAGGCGCGGTTCAGCTCGCGACAGACACGGCAACGGAACTCCGCCGACAATATGCTGCGAGGGCGATGCGCGACACCTATCCGGTTCACATTCTGGGAGTGCAGGGGCTGCGCTGGGCGCGGAAGGCGCCGATGTCTTTGGACCAGCGCCGCGTTTTCCTACGTGACCTGAGGGCGGATCTTGATGACGCCTGCGACCGTTTCCCCCGGAAGCGCGACATCCAGCAGATCCGCGATGACGTCAAGCGCGAGCTGCTCGCCCTCGGCACGTAGGCAGGGCGCGCGGGTATGTGCGTACGTTATGACTCCACGGCGCCGGCGGAGGGGCGCGTCGCCGCGCCCAGAAGGGCCTCTGTGTCCAGACTACCCGAGCGGCCGTAGGTCAGGACCCTGTCCAGCGGGGCGGGCAGCGAGGCCGAGTAGGGTGGCCTTACGTGCCACAGTCCGTTGCGTCCGACCTTGGTCTCCTCGCCGCGGAGGAACAGTGCGTGGCACGCGAGCGGTTCCGAACCCGGCACATCGAACAGGTGGAGGACCGCGCCGGTGATCAGATTCCGCGCTTCGGGGACGTCGGGGCGGTACGTCAACCTGGTCGACCATCGTACGCCGCCGCCACCGATGGCAAAGCGGACCGAGACGTCGCCGGCATCTCGGTCGTGCCACCCAAGATGGAGCGACACTCCGCACTCATTCGAGGCGGCCCGTTCACCCTTCGCCCAGGACACCTCGCTCCCGTGGACCAAGAAGGCGATGCCGCAGAGGTTGCTCTGCCCCGTGACGCTCCCAAGCCAGACGCCTGGATCTCGACCCCCAACCCAGGCTCCGGCGAGCTGAACCGGCTCCTGGGACAGGCCCGGTAGTGGGATGCTCGATGGGAGTGGGCCTGCATATTCGGGTGACACGGCCCGGTCATCATACCCGAAGGCACCGCCGCCTCGCGGTCCCTGGGGCGGTTTCAATCACGCCACCCCTGAGCATCGAGTCGGTCGATGCCAAAGGCCACGTAATCGCCCACCACGCGCTCATCGCGGGTTCTGACGACGTCTTCGACCGTGAGCACGCCGCAGTCCACCCGAACCGGATTCACGCCCGCCACCCGCCCGTAAGCCCGGTAGGACCAGCCGTCACGGTGTTCAAGGCCGACGCGGGCTTCCGGGTTGCCAGCGAAGATGGTCTCCCACGAATCCTCGTCGCTGAGGAGCCCCGCGCTCAGCTCGACGTGGAACTCCTGGCCAGGTTGGGGTGCGCTGCCTTCATCCCAGGAGAACTCGTCCATGACGTGCAGCGTCTCGCCGCGGTACTCGATGGTGGCTTCGAGTCCGGGTCCCTCGGTGCTGATGAGCCGCGCCTTCATGAACCACGAAGCCTCCGTCGATGAAGTGTCTCGATGAACGCGGCGAGGTTTGCCGAGAAGTTTGGGCTGTTGAAGTCCAGGCGAGGCTCGCTGCCGTAGGGGTCGGGTCCCGCCTCGCTCAGCGTCGCGTCCGGCCACGCAATCACGTTGTCCAGCCCGTCGTACTTGCCGGAGTAGCTGTTGAACCAGAGGTGCAGGGTGAAGCCGTAGTTTTCGCGGACGGACGCGATGCACCAGATCTCGTCGTGCCACCACTCGATAATGTCGCGCGAGACGGCACGCACTTCCCAATCGTTCTCTCGCAGAGCGAGCAGAAGCGCCTTGCGCTTGGAGGGAAGGCGCCTCTCGACCGCTTCAATTTCAGGCATCGTTCCTTCCGCGCAGGACTTCTCGCGCTTGCTCGACGACGATATCGTGGATTCGTGGCGATGCTTTGACACGGTCGCGTTCGAGGGCGCGGAGCACGGCCTTCGCGGCGGCGCTCGGGACGCGGGTCGCGCGCTCCTCGCGCGCTAGCGCTGAGGACACGGCATGGAACGCCACCTGCCGGTCTCGCTCGGAGTCGGACTCGAACAGGTCGAGGGCGAGCGAGTCCAAGAGCCCCATGTCGACCAGGACGGCGCCCATCTGCGGGCGTATGAGGCGCTTCCTGATGGCCTCCACGACCGGCGGACCTCCGGCCTCTCCGCCCAGTTCCGCGAGCCCGTAGGCGGCGCCCTCGCGACAAGGGCGCTTCTCGCCCTCGGCGAGTTCGCGCTCAAGGTCGGCTCGGGCGGCCTCGCCCCGGATTTTCGCCAGCGCGACGCCGGCGTAGCTCTCGGCCAGCGCACCGGGGCTCAACCGGAGGATGGCCAACACCGTGTCGTAGCCGGAGTCGTGCCCAATGCACCCAAGTAGGTGAGCCGTGAGCCACGGCTCGGCCTCGCCGGCCTCGTAGGCCCGCACCAGCCGCAGCGCCTGGCCTTCGTCAGGCGGAGCTTCGAGGAGCTGACCGGAGGCGACCTTGAAGTAGGCGTGGTTGGCCAGCGCCTTTTCCAATGCCTCCCCTGGCGCGCCTACCTTTCTCGATGCCCACACGCCGGTGCCTCCTGACCCGCAGGCTAACCCGATTCGCGCTCCTTCCGGCCAATCTGCTGCACATACGCTGCACCCGACCCACCCAGAAGTCGCTTTCCCCTTTTGTTCCGCGGTCTTGGCCAGACTGGTGTTGGGATTGAAAATCCCCGTGTCGGCAGTTCGATTCTGTCTCTGGGCACTACGTCATCCCCGCTGGACGCCTCGTTCTGCGGGGATTTCTGCTTTCTGGCCCTGACGTGCCTCCGGGTGCGTGGCCCGCGGCGTCCACTGCGTCCGCTGTTTCCGCTCCTGTCTGTCACAATTTCTGTCACAGCAGGACCGGCCAGCGAGGGCAGCTTTGCGAGGGCATCGCGCTTGGCCTGATCGCCGATGCGCGCATACACCTTGCGCACCATCTTCGACGACGAGTGCCCCATCAGCGCGGCCGTCACGAGCTCGGGCACGCCCTGCTCGGCCTGCCAGCTCGCGAAACTTCTCCGCAGATCATTTGGCGTGACACGGTCGATGCCGGCGCGCTCGCACGCGGCGGCCAGGTCGCGCCGCACGTTGGTCCAGGGCTCGAACAGTGGCTCCCCGGGATCCCTTGCATCCGCCCGCTCGCAGAGCAGCTTCATCAGCTCCGCGTTCGGCGGCAGCACCCGGTGGGCGCCCTCGGTCTTGGTGCCCGGCACCAGCACCACCTTCGCGTCGCTATCCACGTGCTCGGGCAGGATCCGGTACAGCTCGGAGTCCCTCACGCCCAAGCCGCAGAAGGCCCGCAGGTACGGCCGGCGCAGCGGCGGTAGCGCGGAGTACAGCGCCAGGTACTCCGGGTGCGAGAGTGCCCGCTCCCGCGGCGTGTAGGTTCCGCAGATTCCCTCCGGGATGATCTCGGAGGCGCGACCCTCGTACTTGCGGCGCCCGTGCGCGTCACGCTGCTTGCCCATGTAGTTGAGCGTTGCGCGCAACGTCGCCATCTCCTTGCCCGCTGTCTCCAGCTTCACGCCCTCTTCGAGCCGTTGATCGACGTAGCCCTCGGTATCCTGAAGTGTCAGGTCGTTGATGAGCTGATCGGCGCCGAACACCCGAATCAACGTCTTGGCCTTCTTCATGTAGAAGTCGAGCGTGCTTTCGGCGCGCTCCCTGCGCTCGGCATTGGCGATGTACTCCGCCAGCGCCTCGCTCAGCGTGACTTTCGGCGCCGGTCCTTGCGGCTCTTCGATGGCCTGCTGCTCGAGCTGTCGAGCAACTTCTCGTGCCAGTCGTTGATCCGTCTGGTGCGTGCTTTTGCGGATTCGGGTGCCCGACCCGTCCTTGAACCAGCACCACCAGATTTTGCCCCTGCGATAGAGGTTTGCTTTGTACGGCATGCATCTCCTCCTCGTGCCACGTAGTCCTCGACCACTCTTCGTGGCACCCGCAGCGATCGTCCAATGCGAACGTGTCCATCTAGCCGCTTGATGAGCTCGTAGGCCGCGCCCCTCGAGAGCCCCGTCTCGCGCGCCACCTGATCGGCGGTCAGTAGCTCGTGCTCTTCAGCCACCGCCGTCGCCCGCGCCTCAGCTGTGAGCAACGCGTCGCCGGCCTCGGCGGCGGCCGTCAGGCTCTTCACGAGCTGCCGCGAGCAATCCGGATCGGCATCGCTCGGCACCACGTCGTCGACCACCTCGGGCTTCGCCAACATCCCGAGCGCAATGCGCTGCGGATCGAGCCGCCGCAGCCGCCTCATGTTGACGGACGACCGTTTCAGCAGTGCCTGTAGCTGCTCAAGGGACTGCTTCTTTTCTGCCTCGCGCTCACCCATGGGCTATCGGGCTTGGACGGTTCCCGGGGGTGGGTATTCACCAGAATCGGCTCGCGCTCGGGGCCCGGGAAGCACTCGAGCCTGGGCTTCATGAAGCCCAGTGCTGGTGTTATCCGCGGCGTGCCGGAGCCTGCTCTACGCCGCGGCTCGCGATGGCCCGGAATCAGGCTCGGTTCCGGCGACAGCACACGTTCCAATCCGAAGTGGTAATCGCCGACAGTGGTATCGTTGAAGTGTGAGTCGAACCGTCATCCGCTTCTACAGCGTTGGTCAGGACTACGGCGAATTCTCCAACTTCGCACCCTTTCCGATCACCGTGGGGAAGAAGCGCTGGCCAACATCTGAGCACTACTTCCAGGCACAGAAGTTCAGCGACCCCAAAGACAGGGAAGCGGTGCGTAAGGCCAAGACGCCGTCGATCGCTGCGAGGTTGGGGCGTGACCGCAAGAAGAAGATTCGCCGCGATTGGGATTCTGCTCGAGTCGGCGTCATGCGGGAGGCACTGCTTGCCAAGTTTCGGCAGCACCAAGACTTGCGAGAGCTGCTCCTGGGGACCGGGGACGCGAAGCTGGTGGAGCACACCGACAACGATGACTACTGGGGCGATGGCGGCGATGGCACGGGCGCCAACATGCTCGGCAGGCTGTTGATGGAGGTACGGGCGCAGCTCTCGTTGGAGTGAGCCGCCTCTGCAGGGACCGGAGGGATTCACGCCAGGCTGTCAGCCGCCATGCATCTCGTACAGGCGGTCCGCGGCCGCGACCAAGGCATCGACCGGAGCGCCCCCAGCACGCAGGTTCCTGATCCAGAGTTGCGGGATCCCAGTCGCCCCGGACAGAGCACCCGCCAGCGCTCCGGTGATCGCACAGTTGGTATCGACATCACCCCCCACGGCCGCGGCTCCAAGAATCGCGGACTCGAACGAGTTGGTTGCTGACACCATCGCGGCCAGGGCGATCGGCAAAGAGACCTCAGCGAGGGCCATTGAACTACCGGGGAGTGGTGTAGGCGACGGCGCGGCGACACGTAGCTGTTCGAGCGTGCGCGAAATCCAAGCCACGTCGTCCGGCGCACTGATCCCCAGGTCGTCCACGAAGCGTCGAGCGTCGAACGCGTCCACGTCCGCCGCCAGCAGCAAGGCGAGCGCCTCAGCGTGGAGAGTGGCAGCTGCGATCGCGTCACGATGGGCGTGCGTGACCCAGCTGCTCATGGCTGCGTACTGGCGCAGCAGGTTCGGCGACCCGTAGAAGCGAAGTGCCACCGGGGCGACCCGCGCCGTGGAGCCGTTGCCCTTGGAGCCTTCCGGCCAGCACAGGAACGGGCAGCTACCCCAAGGACGCCCCTCGCGGAACGCGCGAAGCGCGAGGCCCGTACCGTGCCCATAGCCCAAGGCCGGTTCGAAGCTGCTGGCCAGCCTCTCGACCAGAGCGTCGGGAGCACAGCTATCCGCAACCAGCCACTCTGCGACATCGAGAAGCATCTGCGTATCGTCCGTGGTGGACCAAGGAATCGACAGCGCTGTCCGTGGCCCCAACGTCCCACGTGCGGAAGCTGCCGATGTGCCTTCGATGGGCGCGCCGAAGCCGTCTCCTACGGCGGCCCCGAGGAGCGCGCCCCGGAACTTGTCCTGAAGGTCTGACACACCAGGACAACGCATCCGAGGGGCCAGACCATTCCGACCTGACCGGGAATATCTCGACCCCGCTCCTGCGTATCCGGGAGATGCACGCGGTCCTCATCTCCGCCGGGTGCCGATGGTAGCGCTCCCGATCGGCCTGAAGTTTACCCTCGCCACGATCGCGGCTGCCCTCGGTGTTCGGATTGGCAGCCGCCTATGGCACAAGCACGGCGCTGGTCTCGACGACGCGCTGAAGTTCGCTCCCTGGCTATCCGTTGTTGCCGTCGTGGTGGTTCTCGACGCTTCGGCGGCCTGGTTGCTCACACTGCGGCCGGACTTCGTTTGGGCACTGCCCCTGTGGCTGCAGTATTCGGCCACCGCGCTTAACTGGGCGATCGCCACCGCTGCAATGGTCCTGCTCTTCTCGGTCGTCCTGAGCTTGTCGGTGCGCGCCCGCGACGTGCGGGCCTGGCCGCTGCTCATTCTTGCGTTCGGCTCGCTCGGTGCCGTGGAGTGGTACCAGGCGTCGATGCTCGAGCGTCCCGAGCTGCGCGCTAGGGAGACGCCCGAAGGTTGGGTCCTGCAGACCAGTGGCAGGAGCTGCGGCGCCGCGACGGGAGCCAACATCGCGCGCGCGTTCGGCTTGCAAGCAACGGAGCGAGAGATGGCGGAGCGGTTCGGGACCAGTGCAGGCGCGTCTGCGGCGCAGATGGTTTTCGGTCTTCGCGAGCTCGGCATTGAAGGGATGCTGCGCCACGTCCGCCCCCAAGGGATCCGAGCACTGAAAGCGCCGGCGGCGCTGTTTCTCGAGCCCCGCAGTCCATTCGACGCAGGGCACATCGTGATGCTTGCCGATGGAGACGGCAGCACCGTCCAGATTGTCGATCCCCTGCAGGGGCGCACGGTGTGGCACTCGAGTTCCCTCCCCGGGCGCTGGCGGGGCCGCGCAATCGAGTTCCAACGGTCCCCTGTGGCAGAGCTCGCGCCATGATCTGCAGGCAGCTCCACAACGGCCCATCATGTACATGAAATGTATATCGACGATGCCATGAATGGACATTCGTTGAGAGCACGTTCGCGAAAAGCACAATATTTTCATATGCACCCTGGTGGCATGGCACCTGCATTGTCCATCGGGGATGGACACCGCGTTTCTCTCCGCCGCCCCCTACCTGCCCCTCGTGGGGCCACTCGTCGTGATTCTCGCCTGGGCTGCCCTGCGTGAGCAGCCCACCAGTCGCGCCCGGTTCCTGGGCATCTGGCTGCTCGTGCTGTCGGCGCAGATTGGAGGCGGTTGGCTGGCCGGTCACCTCGACCCGGATGCCACGCGTCGCGGCCTGGCGCTGTTGTACTCGAGCACCACTTGGCTGGTGGGCCCGGCACTCCTGCCGCTGGTTGGTAGAGGCCCACAGATGCTCGTCGGGTTGGTGCTCGGCACTGTCACGCCAGCGATAGGGGGCGTCCTGGGCATCTTCACTGCGTTCGCGACCGGAGTGATCAACCCGTGCGGCTAGTGCTGCAGCCATTGAGGCTCAGCAGCCAGCGAGGAGGTCGACTGTGATCCTGTGGCTGATCGGCATCGCCGCGCTCTGCTTCGCACTCGAGCGCCTCAGGCCCGGGTGGGCGTTGCCGCGAGTGCACGGCTGGTGGGCCCGCGTGGTCGGCATCAACCTCGTGCAGATCGCGGTCGTTCTGATCGCAGGCGTGACCTGGGAGCGCACCCTCGCTCGGCATTCGTGGTTGCAGCTCTCCGGATCACTCGGTCCCACCGCGTCGGGCGTGGTCGCCTACGTGATCGCGACCTTCCTCTTCTATTGGTGGCACCGCCTGCGCCACGAGAACGACTTCTTCTGGCGCGGCTTCCATCAGATCCACCACTCGCCGCAGCGCCTCGAGGTCATCACCTCGTTCTACAAGCACCCTCTGGAGATGACTGCCAACTCGATCATCGGCAGTGTGCTCATCTACACCGTGCTCGGCCTCGACCTGCAGGCGGGTGCTGTCTACACCGCGTGCACCGCCTTGGGTGAGTTCTTCTATCACACCAACGTCACCACCCCCCGCTGGGTGGGCTACATCTTCCAGCGGCCCGAGATGCACCGCATCCATCACGAGTACGGCAAGCACCGCAGCAACTACGGCGACCTGGTGATCTGGGACCAGCTTTTCGGCACCTACGACAACCCACCCACCTTCGAGGCGACCTGTGGGTTCGATGATGCGAAGGAACAGCAACTCGGCGACATGCTGCTGTTCCGCGACGTCCACAGGCTGAGGTCGAGTTGAGGGGCGTCGCCCATGATGCATTGGCCCGGCCGGGAATACCGACGGTCTTGACCGTTGTACGATCGGTTGGGCCATGAAGCTCACACCCACCGGCAAGCAGGCGTGGCTGCGCGCGGCACTTCGAGTCGTGGTCGCCTGCGTCGTGTTGTCGGCGCTCCCCGTGTTGGCCCTGGCGTATCTCGCGACCGCTCCTGGCGAGAGCTTCGTCGGCGCACCGGCACCGCTCGACGAGCTCGGCGTCGATGTCGCTCGGCGCCTGAAGGAGACCGTCGACAAGCTCGCGACCGAGATCGGCCCGCGTCACGTGCACCGGGCCAGTGCCCTCGAGGCCGCCGCCACTCACATCGAAGGCGAGCTCACCGGCTACGGATACGAAGTCACCCGCCGTCCGTTCGAGGTCGATGGGCACACTGTTGCGAACCTCGAGGCGCGGAAGCTCGGCAGCACGTCGCCCGAGGAGGTCGTCGTTGTCGGAGCGCACTACGACACCGTGCCCGGTACCCCAGGTGCCGACGACAATGCGAGCGGAGTTGCTGCGATGCTGGAGATCGCCCGCGTGCTCGCCGATGCCAAGCTCGAGCGAAGCGTCTGGTTCGTGGCCTTTGTGAACGAAGAACCACCCTTCTTTCAGGCAGAGGGCATGGGCAGTCACGTCTACGCGCATGAGCTGGCACGTGACGGTGTGCACGTGGTGGCGATGTTCTCACTCGAAACGATGGGCTGCTTCGACAGCGCCCCTGGCAGTCAGACGTACATTCCCCCGCTTGATCTGCTCTACCCGGACCGGGGCAACTTCATCGCCTTCATCGGCAACCTCCATTCACGAACACTGTTGAACGATGCCGTGGGCTCGTTCCGTGAGCACGCGCAGTTCCCGTCGGAAGCGCTCTCTGCTCCCGAGGCGCTGTACGCCGTGTCCTTCTCGGACCACTGGTCCTTCTGGCAGGTCGGCTATCCCGCGATCATGGTCACGGACACCGCGTTCCTACGGAATCACAACTATCACAAGCCCCAGGACACCGCCGAGAAGCTCGACTACGAGAGCTTCGCCCGGGTGGTCCAAGGCCTCAGCCTCACCATTGCCGACATTGCTTCGGGGGCGAAACGCTGATGTTCGTCGTCAAGCTCCCGAGGGCGTTCGTCCTGCTCGCGCTGTTGCTACCTGCGTGCGCTGTCCGCGCCCAGATACCGAAGCTCCAGGACGGCGACATCATCTTCCAAGCCTCCAGGTCCGCCCAGAGCCTCGCGATCCAGCGTGCCACGGGATCGCGCTACAGCCACATGGGCGTGATCTTTAACCGAGACGGACGCCCTCAGGTATTCGAGGCAAGTGCTACGGTGAGGGAGACGCCCCTGAAGAAGTGGATCGCCCGAGGACAAGATGGCCACTTCGTCGTGAAGCGCCTCAAGTCGGCGAAGACCTCGCTGACAGTCGAGAAGCTCGTGGCGGCTCGCAAGCTCGCCGGTAGCTTCAGGGGCAAGCGCTACGATCTGACCTTCGAGTGGTCCGACCGTCGGATCTACTGCTCCGAGCTCGTCTGGAAGCTCTACAACCGGGTTCTCGGCGTGAAGATCGGCAAGCTCCAGCGCCTGCGCGAGTTCAATCTCGACGACCCCGCCGTTCGCAAGAAGCTAAAGGAGCGCTACGGCGACGCTGTCCCGCTTGAAGAGCCCGTCATCTCACCTGCTAGCATGTTCGATTCAGAGTTGCTGGAAGAGGTCGCCCGGAACTGACGACACGCGCGGATTCGTGCGCCCCTTTCCGGAGAGATGCCCCATCGTCGAGTGCCTTATCGAGCCAACGTATCAGTTCGTAGTCCTTCGTCTTGAGCTCGACGGCCTCGTCGATGTCGTATCGAACCAGCACAGCCAAGTCACCGCGTCTCAGATGTAGTCGAAATAGCGAGTCCACCATGAGTCGATCACCTGCGGATCGCATCCTTCACCGTCGTAAGCGGCTTCCAGCAGGTTTCGTGGCACGTAAATGAAGTCGTGGTGTCGCAGCACATCTCGAATCGCGACGAGTTCCCGCTCATTGGCGTGTGGGTCGGTCACCGTGGCCATGCTTCCGAAGTTGCTGAACCGGACCACGCGCTGGTGGACGAAGCTTCCAGTCTGCTGCTCATCGATGATGACATCGGCATGGAAGCTGGCGTCCTGTACTTGGTCATCGACCTCCAGTGCCCTACCGAGACGCCCTTCGAGCGCCTCTCGGAAGCCTGCGACCCGCTTCGCCAAGTGCCCGTGGGCAAGGTCCGGCGGTGCTTCGTAGTGCGATGGGACGTCGTGTGCCTTTAGCAGCTCCAGGTAGGTGTCCTCCACGCTCCCGCGTCGGACGTCCAGACGGCCCGGGCTATCCAAGTGCTCGGGCTCGCTTGGCCCAAACACGATCTTCCGCCCATCATCCAGGTGGAGGTGCACGGCGGTTGCGGCGTCCGCATCGCTCCCGAACGCCAGGACGAGTCGGCATTCGCGCCCGACGACGCCGAGCTCTGCGCCGAGTTCTCGGCAATCGGCATCCTCGCGCTCGTCGAGGATCACCTGCTCCTCCGACTCATCCCAGAAGAGCGCACCGGCATCCAAGAAGACTCGGTGCCAGTGCGGCCCGTCCAGTCGGAGCTGCAACACATCGAGCGCCCATACGCGTTCCTTCGCACCGTCCCCGTCGAAATCCACCCCAACAATGGAACGGACTCTCTGACCGCTCACGATGTCGCTTTCCAGCTGGCCGTGCTGGAAGATCACGCCGCGCGGTTCCGTCATTGCAGCGCCCTCCCAACGCAGATGCGCGTGCCGCCCTCGTCCAGCATCACGCGACCGGGCATGAAGAGTCCGATCACCTCCACGTTCGTGCGGGTGTGGAGGCTCGGCTCGGTGGTGCGGAACTGGCCGCCACCGCCGAGGGCCAGGGGGATGAGGAGCTGGTCGGCCAGGTGCTCGTCCACCGGGACGTCGGCTGTCAGGTACTTGCGGACCTCGCCCGCGAGGCGATGGGCGACCTTCTCGGCGCGGACACCGTGCTCGCCGAAGCCCGTGAAGGTCTCGGTGATGTGGGCGGCCCTGACCGTGACGGTGGCCACGTTGCCGGGGCCGGCGCTTTCGACGCGCGCGGTGTCCACGCGGATCGGGAGGTCAGCGAGCTGTCCGGCAAGGGCCTTCATCTCGCGCTCGGCGACGCGCTCGGGGATCTGGGAGACGACGGCCTTGATGTCGACGCGCTCGATGTCACCCCGCTCCAGCAGGGAGAGGCCTGCGAGCGGGCTGCCGCCGACCATGTCGACCTGGAAGCGCCCACCACCGGCCGGGTAGAAGCCCGGCCGTTTGAGTTCGGCCGAGACGCTCGCGCCCATGCGGTGCAGCAGCGGCAGGAACGTCTGCGCAATGAAGTCGAACGGCGGGGCCATGGGGTTGTGGGTGCCGCCCTCGAGTACGAGTTGAGACCGTCCCTCGGCCATGAGCAGAGGCGGCAGGACCGTCTGGAAGACCAGCGTGGCGCTCCCGGCCGTTCCGACCGCGAAGTGGTAGTCCCCGTGCTGCGTCTGGCCGGGCTCGAAGGTCAGTGCGCACGAACCGAGGTTGTCCCCGGAGACGCGCCCCCCGCAGACCTCCGCGATGGCTCGCACGGCCGTGAGGTGCTGCCGCAAGAGGCCCGGCCGCTTCCGCTTTGCCCGGATCCCCTCGATCCGGAACGGCGTTCCTGTCACCGCCGACAGGGCGAGGGAGGTGCGCAACACCTGCCCGCCTCCCTCGCCCATGGCGCCGTCAATCGTCAGCATGGTTCAACCTCAACCCTTCACGCAAACGACCTGCTTGAGCGTGTGCACGACATCCACCAGGTCGCTCTGGGCCGCCATGACCTTGTCGATGTCCTTGTATGCGGCCGGCGTCTCGTCGATCACGTCCTTGTCCTTGCGGCACTCGACGCCCTCGGTCGCCTTCCTGTGATCGTCGAGCGTGAAGTGCTTCTTGGCCTGGGTGCGCGACATGACGCGGCCTGCGCCGTGGCTGCAGCTGCAGAAGCTCTCGGGGTTGCCCTTGCCACGAACGATGTAGGAGCGGGCGCCCATGCTTCCCGGGATGATGCCGAGCTCGTCCTTGCCGGCTCGCACGGCACCCTTGCGGGTCACGAAAACGCTCTTTCCGTAGTGGACCTCCTGCGAGACGTAGTTGTGGTGGCAGTTGACGGCCTGCTTCGCCGTCTGGAAGGGCGGGATGCCCACGAGCTTGCGGACGGAGCGGAGCACGGCGTCCATCATCAGCTCGCGATTGTGGCGCGCGAAGCTCTGGGCCCACTGCACCGCCTCGACGTAGTCGTCGAAGTGCTCGCTGCCCTCTTCAAAGTAGGAGAGGTTGGCGTCCGGCAGGTTGTGCACATGCCGCTGCATGTCCTTCTTCGCCAGGGCGATGAAGTGGCTGCCGATGCGGTTGCCCACACCGCGCGAGCCGCTGTGCAGCATGAACCAGACGCGGTCCGCCTCGTCGAGGCATACCTCGATGAAGTGGTTGCCGGTACCGAGCGTGCCGAGATGAACGACGTGGTTGCTCTTCTCGATGGCCGGGTGCTTGTCGACGATGCGCTTGAAGCCAGCCTCGAGGTCCGCCCAGACCTTGCCGACGCGGTTGGGCACCATGCTCCAGGCGCCCTTGTCGCCTCGCGGGCTGCGACCCGAACGGCCATGCGGAACTGCGCGCTCGATCGTGTTGCGCATCGGCGCGAGGCTATCGGGCAGATCGCTCGCCGTGAGCGTGGTCTGCACGGCCATCATGCCGCAGCCGATGTCCACGCCGACCGCCGCCGGGATCACCGCACCAATCGTCGGGATGACGCTGCCCACCGTCGCACCGATGCCCAAGTGGACGTCCGGCATTGCCGCGACCCACTTGTGGACGATCGGCAGCCGCGCGATGTTCGACAGCTGCTCCACCGCGTCGCCCTCGAGCGGAACCCCGCGGGTCCAGCTCTTGATCGGCACGCCCCCGTGGGGCTGACGCAGCTCGTAGTTGTCGGTCATGGTGGTCATCTCATCTTCTCCGATTCACTTCTTGCTGGCACCTCTGGCGGGGATCGAACCCGCACCACGCACGCAAAGCAGCCTTTAGGAAACCCGCTTCCCTACAGAACCCTCGCGAACCCTGTCCGGTGCGATCTGTAAACCTTGCGCTGCACCCCACACCCCGTACTCACCGCCAAGCGGCCCTTCCGGGTAGCAGGTCGTACGTGCCCCTTTCAGGGCCCGGCTTCGCCAATGTTTTTCCGGTGCTCTGCCATGTTGAGCTTCAGAGGCATGCCCCCCGATAGAGCATGGCCCGTGCCAACTGGGGTCTGCGGGGAAAAGGCCAGGATTTCAGCCGCTTGAGCCTGTGGACGGCACTTCTCTCGATGCAGTACGATACGCAGATATACGTATGGATAAGCCATGAAGACGGTCGTCATCGGAATGCTCGGCATCACCCTGGACGCCATGAAGAAGCGGGGCGACCGCTGGCTGCAGTGGCGGCCCACTGTGGCCGTCTGCCGCCAGGAGGACCTGGTGGTGGACCGCTTCGAGCTGCTGTTCCAGCCGCGCTTCAAGACGCTCGCTGGCCAGATCACCCGCGACATCGAGTCGGTTTCGCCCGAGACCGAGGTGCGCGCGCACCACATCGAGTTCGAGGACCCCTGGGACTTCGAGGAGGTCTACGGGGCGCTGCACGACTTCGCCACCAAGTACGACTTCAAGCCGGGCAAGGAGCAGTATCTGGTCCACATCACCACCGGCACGCACGTCGCCCAGATCTGCCAGTTCCTGCTCACGGAGTCGCGTCACATTCCGGGGCGCCTGCTGCAGACAAGTCCGCCCAAGACCAAGGGGCAGCCCGGGTCGTACAGCATCATCGACCTGGACCTGTCCAAGTACGACCGCATCGCGTCGCGCTTCCGTCTCGAGCAGAGCGAGAGTCGCAGCTTCCTCAAGTCCGGCATCGCCACGAAGAACAGGGCGTTCAACAAGCTGATCGAGCGCATCGAGCAGGTGGCCATCGCCAGCAAGGCGCCGCTGCTGCTGATGGGCCCCACGGGCGCGGGCAAGTCCCAGCTCGCCCGACGAATCTACGAGCTCAAGAAGCTTCGCAAGCAGATCACCGGCCGCTTCGTCGAGGTCAACTGCGCGACCATCCGCGGCGACGGCGCCATGAGCGCGCTCTTCGGACACAAGAAGGGCGCCTTCACCGGGGCTGTGGGCCCGCGTGAGGGCCTGCTGCGCGAGGCAAACGGCGGCGTGCTCTTCCTCGACGAGATCGGCGAGCTCGGCCTCGAGGAGCAGGCCATGCTGTTGCGGGCCATCGAGGAGGGTCGCTTCCTGCCCGTGGGGTCTGACCGCGAGGTGGAGAGTGATTTCCAGCTCATGAGCGGTACCAACCGGGAGCTACACGAGGCCGTCGCCAAGGGCACCTTCCGCGACGACCTGCTCGCGCGCATCAACCTCTGGACCTTCCAGCTTCCGGCCCTGCGCGACCGCACGGAGGACATGGAGCCCAACCTCGAATACGAGTTGGCGCGCTGGACCGAGCGGAGCGGCGACCGCATCACGTTCAGCAAGGAGGCGCGCAAGCTCTTCCTCGACTTCGCCGTCTCCCCTGCTGCGACCTGGACCGGCAACTTCCGCGACTTCAGCGCCGCGGTCGAACGCATGGCCACCCTCTCCGACGGGGGTCGCATCACCGTGCCCCTGGTACGCGAGGAGCTGGACCGCCTGCGCGCTTCCTGGCAGCGCCCCGGCGCCGCTGGCGGCGACGACGTGCTCGTCCGCTTCCTGGACGAGGCCACCGTCGCATCCCTCGACCTCTTCGATCGCGTTCAGCTCGCCGAGGTTCTGCGGGTCTGCTCCACCGCCAAGTCCCTCTCCGATGCCGGTCGCACGCTGTTCTCCGAGTCCCGCAAGCGCCGCACCTCCACCAACGACGCCGACCGCGTTCGCAAGTACCTGGCCCGCTTCGAGCTGAGCTGGTCGGACATCGCCGGGTGATCTGGCACGCGACTTGCTCTTCTGGCGTGGTAGAGGAGCCCGAAGCGAATGACGGACGAAACCACAACCCTGATCTACGAGACGGTCCACGGCAGCCGTGCCTATGGGCTGGCGCGTGACGGTTCGGACACCGACATCAAGGGCGTGATCGTAGGGCCGCCCGTCTGGTACTTCGGCTT
The DNA here is from genome assembly GCA_029880325.1 of Myxococcales bacterium. Classification (GTDB taxonomy): domain Bacteria; phylum Myxococcota_A; class Polyangia; order Polyangiales; family JAFGIB01; genus JAOUOP01. Next base: position 100,629 of record JAOUOP010000026.1, read on the forward strand.
CACGGAGTCGCCCGAACAGATCGAGCTCTCGGCGGACCACGTTCGATTCGAGGTTCGCAAGTTCATGCGCCTGGCGGCGGGCGCCAACCCGACCATCCTGGAGCTTCTGTTCACGGACCCACAGGACCACCTGAGCGTGGCGCCGGCCGGGCAGCGCCTGCTGGACGCGCGGCGTAGCTTTCTCACCAAGCGCGTCGCGGACACCTTCAACGGCTACGCCATGGGGCAGCTCAAGCGCATCAAGACCCACCGGCGCTGGCTGCTCGAGCCGCCTGCGAAGGAACCGTTGCGCGCGGACTTCGGACTACCCGAGTCCACCGTCGTGCCCAAGGATCAGCTCGGCGCGGCGGAGGCCCTGATCGAAAAGGGGCAGCTAGCAGACGCCGACGTGAGCGGCAACTTCCTGGAGCTGCTGGCTCGCGAGAAGCGCTACAAGCATGCGCGGCAGCAGTGGGAGCAGTACCGGAGCTGGCTGAAGCATCGCAACCCGGCGCGCGCGGCGCTGGAGGCCGAGCACGGCTACGACACCAAGCACGCCATGCATCTGGTGCGGCTGCAGCGGATGGCGATGGAGATCCTCGAGACTGGCGAAGTGCGCGTACGGCGGCCGGATCGGGAGGAGTTGCTTCAGGTTCGCGACGGGGATTGGTCGTACGAGGACCTGATCGAGCGCTCCGAATCCATGACCCGGCGGGTGGAGGAGCTCAAAGAAGCATCCGTCCTGCCCGCGGACCCCGACCACGACGCGCTCAATGCCCTGTGCGTGGAGATCGTAGAGGAGGTGCTTCGTGCCTAATCCCGACCTCGAGCCCGACCTGGAACACGGGCGGCGCTTCATCACTCACAACACCCCGGCTGGCAGGGTGATCCAGTGCGGCGTCACCGGCAGCCACTTCTACGGCTTCCCGTCGCCAGACAGCGACCTGGACCTCAAGGGCATCCACGTGGCGCCGACCGAGTCCGTTCTCGGACTCGAGCAGCCCCCGGAGACCTTCGATCGCCTCGAGGTCTTCGACGGGCTGGAGTGCGACTACACGGTAAGCCCTCGGCGAATGACGTGGTTGTGCGAGCTGTCGGAGCCGTCGTATCGCTGGGGGATGGCGAATCGGTGGTCGAAGCAAGCTTGGGATGAGAAGCACGCTCGGGCGGTGTTGGAGCGGTGGCAGCGGTCGGGGCTGAGCCTTCGTGAGTTCGCCCGGCGCCAGGGCATCAGCGGCGCGAAGCTGCAGTATTGGAAGGGCCGCTTGCTGGGGGCACAGGCTCGGCGACGGCCGG
>JAOUOP010000083.1 GCA_029880325.1 Myxococcales bacterium
GATCGAGGGTGAGAGCTACCGAAACCCCGGAACCAACCGCCGAACGCGCTCCACGCGCAACTCGAACAAGAACCCACAGGAGGCTCGAACATGATTGCACACCATTTCAGTCGGGATCACATTCGCCGTCCCCAGACTCCGCTCGGAAACGCCACCGATGCGCTCTGCCGGATCAGCCGGTCGGCGCGATCACTTTCGGCGTCCCGGGCACGATCAGATTGCCCGTCCCTTGACATGGCGCGGCTCCACTACGTCGCAGCGCAGCACGTCGCGCGCGGCCGGCAGTTGTAGTGCGGCGCCGAAGGCCAACTCGTCGGACCAGAAAACGCTCGTCATCTCGGCGCGCAGCGAGGGACCGTAGAGCACGGGCTCCAGGTGGTCGCTGCGCAGGTTGAAGCGGAGCGCCACGCAGCCGCTGGGGAATGCCTGGATGGGCACCCGCTCATGGGGTGGCAGCACATCGTACTGCCAGAAGTCCATCACGCGGTCGGTCAAGTCCTGAACTTCCGACCCACCTTGAGCCTACTCAGGCCCAGGACGTCGATGATGGTCTCGTGCTCATGCGACGACATCTGGCAGAGGGTGTGCACGAGGACGCCGTTTATCGAGCGCTGAGCGTCGAGCGGGGCGCAGGCGCCGATGGCGGCCATGGCGGTGGCTAGCGACGTGTCGATGTCGGATTGAGGGCAGATCTCCCAACCCTCCTTGACCCGACTCCTTGGGGGCTTCAGTCGCGCCGGGCGAGCGCGACGAATAGCGATGCTTCCGGTGCGGCTTTGCCACCCGCTGGATCGATGAACGTCGTCTTGTCGAAGCCGGCGGCGTGCAGCATTTCTCGGAAGCGCGCCTGGGGCCACCAGCGCCTGCGGTACTCGCGCTCGACAACCTCGGGTTCGTGCCCTGGTGCACGACGTTCGTACCGCATCACCGCGTTCCAACTGCAGCCATCGCGACCTGTGGTCTGCGAGATCACACCCACGCGCAGGACAGTTCCATCTTCTTTGGTGTGCTCGTGGAAGTCTCCGACCGGCGTTGTGTTCGGGAGGTCGAGGGGAATCAGGGCGGACCCGCCCGGCTCGAGGTGGGCGTGGATGCGGGAGAGTGCGGCGGCGGCGTCGTCGTCGCTCGTCAGCAGCGTGAAGGTGGCCCCGGCCAGAAAGATCGCCCGATAGCGCTGCGGCAGGGAGAAGCTCTGCATCTCCGCCTGGTGCAGCGTGACCTCCAGTCCCCGCTCGGCGGCGGCCTGTCGGCAAAGGACGAGCATGTCCTGCGATGCGTCGAGGCCCTCGACGTGGTAGCCGCGTGCCACCAGATCCAGCAGCGGTTGACCGGAGCCACAGCCCAACTCGAGCGCCGGTGTACCGCTGGCATCGAGGAAGGGCGCGTAGTCGTCGGCCCGGGGGTGATGGGCGACGAGCGGCTGGTACATTTCTGCGATCAACCCTCGATAGAACTGCGAGGGCGGCTCATTGCGAGTGTCCATGAAGAGGTCACCTACGGTTCGCGGTCGTGACTGCGTGCCGCGGCAGTATAGGTCCTACAAGAGAAGGAGCGAAGGAAGGACTTCACCGACGTGCTGCAAGGCGGCGCAATCGCGGTGATTGGGGCCCCAACGGTGCAAGATGAACTTCCGGCCCACCTTGGCCCCACTCCTGAGTGAGGTCCCTTCGCGCGGCGGGCGCCGACCTGTCCGAGATGACCGCCCTTCAGCCTCGAACCACGCACAGGCGCTGCGAGCGGCCCCCCGAAGGCTACCTCCGTAGACTCGCAACCGGTCGGCGGGCGCACCGGTGCGCTGCGGGCGCTCCAGCTTGCCGCCCACGGCTTCCCCCGGACACCCCGCCGCCGCTATCCACTGCCCAGCCGCGGCGTCGCCGGGCACCACGCCAACACGGACCACCAGCAGTCCAGCGGCTCGCAGGGCTGGCGGTATCGATGCCGCATCAACAGCGTGCCACCGGGGAGGGTTGCCTCGAGTCCCCTGCGGTAGCACTGCCAGGCCAGCCGGTAGCGCCGCCGGTAACCTCGCACGGCATTGACCGCCTTCTTGCGCCTTCTTGTACGCGTCACGGTCGCCACCCGCAGCGACTGTCGGGGTGCGCCTTCCTTTGGTCCTGACGTTGTTGGGGGCGTCGAAGGGGTCGGTGGCCAGGACCTTCTTCACACCGACAAAGCCCTGCCCGGCCGTGCGTGCCTGGGTTACCAGTTCGAGCCGACCCGCGTTGAGCTGCTGGGGGAAGTCCTCCACCGGGTCGGGCTTTAGGCACCGCCGCGAGATAAGGTCGCCAAGTCGGCTTCGAGGCGCCCGTCCGGCAAGGCGCGACGCCGCGCGAATACTCCATGTATTTGAAGGCGGCGCAACGCAGCTGGGCGGGATGGTTCGGAGTCGAATTGGTAGCCTTATTTTGCGGCGGCTCCTTAGCAGCGGACGCGCCAACGCACTGGACTCGCCCACTGTACCGACATGACCTCCCGACTCGACGCTCCTGTGACCAGGTAGCGGTGGAAGCTCGCGCCGGGCAGGGGATCGATCCTGCCTCCCCCCAAAGTGGCGCGAAGCACTCCTCGCCCAGCGATCAAATGCCTCGGTGCGTCACATCAGGAAGTCGTCTAGCCCTTCTTCCTTCTTTCCGCGCTTCTTGGCCTTTTTTGGCTTCGTGTCGCGCGCCTTGGGCTTGCTTTCAGCATCGTCGCTCGATTCTTCATCGGCGTTCTTGCTCGGCTTCGCTTCCTTCTCGGTGCTCTCTTTCGTGGCAGCCTGGTTGTCGGCTACCTCTTGTTCGTCAGCCGCGTCCTCGACTTCTTCTTGTTCGGCTGTTTCATCTTCAGTCCGGCTTTCTTCGTCCCGCTTCGCTTCTTCGCGCTCGGCTCGCTCCCGCTCGGCTGCATCGCGCTCGAAGTCGTTCGCGTAGAAGCGCTGCCATCCGCACTTCGCATTGATGCCGTAGCCGTCGCACGCATCGACGTAGATCGCTTCTTTACCGCAACCCTCGATGCGCACCTTTTCCGGGTAGATTTGGTGCAGCTTGAGACCGCTCTGCTCACAGGCCAGGTCACTCTGGGCGACTTTGAGCGCAGGATGTGGTCCCGACGCACAAGCGGCCAGCGCGCACACGACGAATAGGATGAGCCCTTGGTATGGCATGGGTGAACAGTAAGGATTGAGGCTCCGGTCGTCTAGTCTCCTGTGTCGCGTACCTTGGGTGACGAAAATTCTTGCGAACTGCGCCGCGAACCGGCTGGCCGAAACAGTCCCTTCATTCCCCAAAGGTGGACTCTTGTGCGCGAGATCGCATGTGATAGAACCTCCGTCGATTAAGGACAGGATTGTAGCTTTCGGACTCCGGTCGATGTGAATCGATCCCGTCCACTTCGATACGCCGGTCCAGTAAGGCGAGGTCGCCGTACGAACGTCTGTTGCGGTTCGAATGTGGCGCGGCCCGACTGGGTGGGATGGGGCGGAGTGGCCGGGTTCATCGTCTGGGTTCGAGGGCCGGACGACCTCGGGCGGGGCTTCCGACCGAGGGAAGTGAGGTACATCATGACGAATCGAACATTGAGACTGTTTTCACTGCTATTGGTGCTCGCGGGGATCGGCTCGCTCGCCCAGGCGCAACACCACGAGGCCTGCGACCCCGACGCGCCGCCAGCGCCGGTGCTCAACGTCGCGGACGTAAACGGCGATGGTATCGTCGATGATCAGGACGTTCTGATCGTTATTGGCAAGGCGCAGCAGGCGCACGCCACGGGCTTTTATTATGGCCTGTACGACTTGAATGCCGATGGCGTGATCGACGGCCTCGACGTTGCCGCCGCTGGCGAGGACATCGGCAAGCCCGTTCCGCTGGTCGAGACGCAGGTCGCCCATGCGGCGCTGTATGCGGAGCGCTACCTGAAGTTCGACAATGTGCTCGCCGATGGCTACGAGGCGACCACGCCCGAGTTCGAGGGCCACGGCGTCCACTGGTGGCGCGCGCCGCGCTATCGTCCGACCGAGGAGTTCGAGACTGCGGTTCCCGGGGGTCTGAACCTGGATGCCGCGGGCAACCTGATGGCGGTGTATTACGCCGCCGACTTCTCCATGTATCCGATGGAGACGCCACCGGCTGGTTTCAGCGGTCACGAGGATGAGTGGCATATGCACACCCACGCCTGCGGTTGGAACTTCAACACCGAAGATCCCGAGCGCGTGACCTTCATCGATTATCTTCCGCAGCGCTTCGGCTATTACCCGGACGGTCATCCGCTCCAGGTGGAGGGCAAGCGCCTGGAGGATTTCTGGTTCGGTGAGCAGGGCAGCGCCAACAACACCTGCACCCAGCCCTGGCTGATTAACTACCTGATGAGTGTCGGGGCGATCGTGGAAGCGCCGCCCGCCGGTAGCATCGCGAACTATAACGGTTTCCACATGCTTCACCTGTGGGTCAACAGGCTCAACCCCTGTGGTCGGTTCGGTGGAACTCACCCCGGTGTCGAAGGGCGCCCCGTGACCGCCGACCCGCCCGGTGTCGGTGGTGGTCACGGAGGCTGAAGCGCGCTTCGCGCTGCGGGCAGTCTGAAGCGCACCAAGCGCGCGCTCAGGCTGGCCTCGGCGCCGCCCCGAGCCCATCGCCCCGGCGGTGGGCTCGGGCTGCGGCGCCGTCCCGGTCGAACGGGGCCGTTGTCAGCTGATTCCACAACAGCGTGGCGTAGTAGATGGGCGCGTGATCGCGCAGGCTGTCGAGGGGGATGCGGAAGAAGCGGTCCGGGCGGCTGCTGTGGCCTAGCAGCCAGGCGAAGCGCTCGAGGTTTCCGAGCTGGTAGCGCAGGGCTCCGAGCGCACCGTCGGCCAGGCGCTGGGCGCGGTTGGGGGCTCGATCGTGAAGCCTACCCTCGCTGTCGATGTACTTGAGTTCGCCCACGTGATGGCGGCCGCCGACGATGGGGATATAGCTCGGCAGCGCCGGCGGTAGCTCGGTGACGTAGTCATTGTTGTGCACCAGGCGGAAGGTGCGTTCCCGATAGCTCTGCGCGAAGCGGCGGTCGCCGACGCGCGGACAACCGTAAGTGTAGACGCCGCGGGTGCTGCCGTGGCGCGAAGCGAGCAATACCGCCAGACCCGCGCCCAGGCTGTGCCCGGTGACCCACAGGGGCCTTTCCGGGCTGCCGGCACGCAGGGACACCAGCCGGTCGTGCAGCTCGGGCCAGAGCTTGACGAAGTCGCGCTCGAAGCCGTGATGGACGCGGCCGCGGCCGTCGAAGGGGACCAGGTCGAAGTCCAGGTCGGTGAGGATGTCGTCGAGGGTGTCGCAGCCGACGATCTGGGTGCCACGAAAGGCGACCAGGACTTTTTTGGCGTCGTGGCAGACGAAGCACTGGGAGCCGCCTTGGCTGAAGCTGATGGTCTCCAGGCCCAGGCGTGAAAGCGTGCTTTCGACCTGGCTGCGGTCGCGGTAGGCCAGCATCGAGAGATCGGCGAGCCAGGCGGCGTTGGCCAGCGAGAAGTCGTCGGCTTCGGGTTCGAAGGGGATTTGCTCGGCGCCGAGGAAGAAGGCGTAGTCTTCGAGCGGCGGTACGATGCCCAGGTCGGCGCGCGGCGGTTTTCGGGTGACGAATTTCATAGGCGGAGCTCCGTGGTGCCTGCGGCGGCGGGCGCCGGCTTTCGGGTGCTGCCGTAGCTCGCCACCACGCGTTCGGCGATGCGCTCGGCAAGCGCCGCGATGGTCATGACAGGATGGCTGCCGATGGCGGTGGGAATCACCGAGCCGTCGGCGACGTAGAGGCCTCGATGGCCGAAAACCTGGCCGTCGGTGTCGACCACACCGCGCTCCGGGGCGTCGGCGATGTGGCAGCCACCCAGGTTGTGCACGGTCAAGATCTTGCGAAAGAGCGCGTAGGTGGCGATGGGCGCGTAGGTGCCGCCGTATTTTTCGGCGAAGTCGCGCATGGCTTGCTCCTGGCGCGCGATCAATGCCGAATTGCTTTTGGTGTAGTCCCAGTCGATGTCGAGCGCGCCGTTCCGCAGGTGCATGCGGCCCTGGGCGTCGTCGGAGCCGATGGCGAAGAGGTTGGTCATGCGCTCGGCAGGTCCTGCGTTCGGCCCGGGCAAGCGCAGGGGCTTGCTGAGCAGGCCGCTCTTGAACGCCAGCGGCAGCAGCCACGGCAGCGCCTTCCACAGCAGCGGCGCCAGGGGCTTGAGCAGCGCCGGTGGGGCGCCTTGACCCAGCGAGGCCAGCACTTCCATCACCTCCTGGTTGAAGGTGGGGGCGGCCAGCACGAAGCCCGGAAGTCGGTCGTGGTACCAGGCGATGGTGGTGACGTCCGGGCCGCCCCAGGGCTCGATGTCGCGGTCGATGTTTTGGATGCTGCCCAGAAAATCGCCGTTGCCGGAGTAGCCGTGGCCGAGCGTGGCGGGCAGCCTGGGCAGGGTTTTGTGTAGGTCGCGGCTTCGCAGCAGCAGTTCGACCGTCCCCAGGGTGCCGGCGGCCACGACCACGCGTCGCGCCCGTGCGGTTCTGGTTTCCTCACCGATGATGTCCCGGTAGTGCACGCGGTAGAATTCAGCGTCGGGCTCGATGTGGCTGACCTGCCGTTCTGGCTCGACGACTGCGCCCAGGGCCTCGGCCTCGGCCAGGTAGTTGAAGTCGAGGCTGTTTTTGGAACCAAAGTTGCAGCCGAATTCGCATTCGGCTACGCGCTGGCAGGGGCGGCGCCCGGCTTTTGCAGCGCCCTGGACCTCATTCCAGCTCACCGCCTGGGGCACGTCGAAGGGTTCGCGGCCCAGGGCCTCTGCCGTCTTGCGGAAGATGTCGCGCTTGGGCAGGAATTCGCCTGCCGGAAACGGCGAAACCCCGAGTTTCTCCGCGACCCGTCGGTAGTAGGGCTCGAGGCTCGAGGCGTCGATGCCGGTCGGCCAGCGCGGGTCGTCGAAGACGCTGGCGTTGGGTCGGTAGTGAATATTGGCGTAGATCAGGGAGCCGCCTCCGACGCCAGCGGCGGCCACCGTGCCGATCCCGGAATGAAAGCGTACGTCGTAGAGGCCGGTGCTGGCGGAGTGCTTTGGGTAGCGCCACAGGAGATTGTCGACCTTGCGCACGTCGCGGGGAAACTCCCCGGGCCGGTAGCGGCGCCCGCGCTCGAGCACCAGGACCGAACGGCCGGCCTCCGCCAGGCGCAAGGCGTTGATGCTGCCACCAAAGCCGGAGCCGATGACGATGGCATCCCAGATTTCGTCCGGCGCGCTCATCGCGTCGACTCGAGGTGCTCGAGGATGTGCGGGTAGACGTCGCGGGCGGCGTGCTTGCCGAAGATGCAGTCGATGTGCCCGTAGTTCGGAATCACGACCCGTGAATAGAGCCCGCGATCGTTGTGTTCGCGCAGCCATTCGTAGGTCTTTTCCGTGCTGCGTGGCTGGTAGCAGACGTTTTCGGCGCCGTGGATGAAGCGAATGGGAACCGCCAGGCGCGAGACGTGGGGCAGGTAGCGGTCCTCGCCGTCGTAGCCGACGATCTTCTTGGCGCGCACCATGCGGGCCAAGTGGTCGAGGGCGCTGATGTTGGCCACGCCGAAGAGTTCGTGCAGGTTGTCGTGGCTGAGCCCGCTGAGCTGATCGTGTTCGTAGAGCAGCGAGTAGATGAAGCTCACGCGATGGCAGATGTTGCTGTCGCAGCGTTCTTCGGCCTCGAGCGGCTCGAGGCGCAGGGCTTTGTTGTAGAGGGTGTTGACCCAGTCGGCGTCTTCGTCGGTGTAGGCGGTCAGCGATTCGACGCCAAGCTTTTGCAGGACGCCCGGGACGTGCAGGCCGCTCTTGAGGCGGTTGTAGGGCGAGGCTTCCACGTGGCAGGCGATTTGGGAGGAGACCACGCTGCGCACGCCCTCGAGGCCGGCCAGCATCGACATGAAGAAGGTGGTGGAGCCGTAGCAGTGGACCACGGTCTGCACCGACGGGGCGCCGCTGAGCTGCCGCACGCGTGCGATGGCCTCGGGGTAGTCGATGTCGGCGACCTGGTCGCCGTTGGATTGGTCGCTCGAGGCGGCCAGGCGAATGCTGCAGCGGTAGTCGAGCAGCCAGACGTCGTAGCCGTGGGCGTAGAGGTATTCGACCAGGTTGGTTTCGATGGTGTCGGTGGCGAAAATTTCGCTCGACACGCCCAGGCCGTGGCTGAGTACCACGGGGCCCTTGCTGCCGCCCCGGTAGCGCGTGAGGCCGAGCTTCACGCCGTCGCTGGTCTTGAAGTCATGCAGCTCGGGAGGGGCGGTGCGCAAGGGGCGGCGCTTGCGCGGCGGTGCGTCGGCGTCGAAGCTGCGCGCCGGGGCGACGATGCCGCCGTAGATGTCGAAGAGCGAGCCGGCGAAGTAGCGTCCGAACTTGGCCGTGGTGCGGAGGCGCTCGACCGGATCGTGGACGCCGGTGACCTCCATGGTGGTCAACTGACGGGCAAAGTCGGACACCGCGATGCGCAAAATACCCTTGCCGACCGGCGCCCCATCGGGCTGAGCGGGATCGGTGACGGTCGTGAAGAGGGTTGTGGTGTCGCTCCAGAGGTCGAAGCTGTGGTCGTTGTGAATGAGCTTGTGGCCCTCGAAGGCCAGGGTGCGACCGCCGGTCTGGGAGATGAGCTTCATGCGGTAGCGCATCAGCTTGGTGTCGACGCGCTCCGGATCGTCGTCGAGCAACTCGAAGCGTCCCTCGGCCACCTCCATGGGCTGCGGGTCGAGCGAGGGCGCGGTCACCGTGCCGTGGATGGTCATCCCCCTGTCGGCGCTGGCCAGGGTGGCATCGAGGTCGTCGGTGGCGATGGTGAGCAGAAAGCTCATCGTCGAGCCGTCGCGCTCGCCCTGGGCCGCGGCGCTCTCGAAGCTCTCGAGCGAGGCGGTGGAAAAGCCGCCCGCCATGCGCTCGGTGAAGCGAATCCCGGGCTTGGCCGCGACGGACGGCGCTTCGGCCGGCGGTGCGGAGTCATAGTCGATGGTCCAGTCGTGGTCCTCGGCCAGCAGCGCGATGCTGCGCTCGGCGACGGCGCTGATCGTAAACAGGGGGTTGACTCCAAGTGGAACCGGGATCACCGATCCGTCGGCCACGTAGAGGCCGTCGTGCACCTCTTCGCCAGCGTCGCCCGAAAAGACCTGGCCCTTGTGATTGGTCACGCCCGCGTCGGCGCCATCGGCCATGATGCAGCCGCCCAGGGGGTGGACCGTGATTAGCTCGCTCTTGAGGTGATTGCTCCACAGGGGGTTGGGGAGAAAGGTGCCGCCGTTGGCTGCGGTGGCCTGCAGCACCAGGTCGTTGGCGCGCTTGAAGACCGGCTGCTCGGCCACGCCCGGCCAGCGGATGCGCAGCCGGTCGCCTTCGAGTTCCATGCGGCCGTTGCCGTCGTCGTGGGACATGACCAGGTAGGTCTGGGTGTTGTCGACGGCGCCGTGATAGGGGCCGCGTACCAGGCTCTCGAGCTCGCGACCGGTTTCGCGCACGAAGTCGGCAATGCCGTGGTCGGTGTCCTTGCCGAAGGTCTTGGACGTGAGCGCGAAGGTCTTGGGCAAAATGGCGGCCAGGGCGCCCGGGATCGAGCCTTCCTCGACGATGGCGCCTTCCTTGAGCACGGGGCCGCCGCGGGTGTCGACGGCGCTGGTGATGCAAGGGCCGACCGGAGGCTGGGCCGAGGGCGGGCGCGTGCCGAAGCCGATGCCGTGGATCGGATGGTCGTTGTTGTAGCCGAAGGCCAGCACGTCGCCGTTGCCGCTGAAGCGGCTGCCGAGGGCGCTCGAGACCGACAGGCCGCGCTCGCGCGAGCGCAAGAGGATTTCGGTGGAGCCCAGGGTGCCGGCCGCCAGCACCACGATATCGGCCACCAGTGTCGGCTCCGGGGCGTTGTCAAAGGCGTCGCGGCCGTGTTCGAGGGGGCGGTAGTGAATCGCGTACTTGCCGTCGGGGCGCTTGGCGATGGAGCGCACTTCGACTTCGCAGAAGATGCGCGCGCCGTTCTTGCGGGCGTCGGGCAGGTAGTTCATGGCCGTGGTGCTCTTGGCACCCACGTTGCAGCCGCTTACGCAATCGCCACAGAGCGTGCAGGCGGGTTGCTCGACACCGGCGCGGTTTTCGCCGGCCGTGAAGCGCACGTTGATCGGCACGCGCTCGAAGGGCTGGTCCATGGCTGCAGCCGAGCGTTTCTGGGCTCCGAGCTTGGCCAGCGGGGGGTGATCCTCGGGGTAGAGCACGGGCTCGAGCATGGCGCTGGCGCGCCGGTAGCCGTCTTCCACGCGCGTGGGCAGGTCTTCGACCAGCGCCCGCGGCCAGCGTGGATCGTCGAAGACGCGCGGGTCGGCCTTGAGGCTGACGTTGGCGTTGACCAGGGAGGTGCCACCGAGGCCACAGCCGCGGAAGACGTTGATCTCGTCGTCGACGTGGAAGTCGTAGAGGCCGGTTCTTTTGCCGACGTGCAACTCGGGCGTCTCGGCCTGCATCTGTTCCAGGGCCTCGACTTCGGTGTCGGGGAAGCCGCCCACGGGCCATTCCTTGCCCCGTTCCAGCAGGCAGACCTCGACGCCGGCGCGCGAAAGGCGCGAAGCCGCGATACCGCCGCCGTAGCCACTGCCGACCACGACCACGCGATAGGATTCTTTGAGCTCGGTCAGGGGAGATGAGAGACGCTTCACGGATTCACCTGGTAGTTATGGGTCAAGAAGATGGGCACGGAAAGGCCGCCGCAGCCCGTGGTCCGTGGGGCCGCGGCGGAGGGTTTCAGCTCTATCGCGAGCGCTTCAGCCCAGCTGGCCGGTCCAGCTCTCGTAACGGCGGCCGCTGCGCTCGTCGTCGCGGTAGAATGCGATGTAGGTCATCACGTGGGCCTTGGTGAACTCCAGCTCCTTGGGATGGGCGATGCAGGGCTGGTGGATGCGTCGCCAGGTGCCGGAGTTAAAGTAGATCTGCTCGACTTCGCGCCCGCCCACGTCGAGCACGTCGATGGGTACGGTCTCGGGCCAGTGGGTGTGGCCGTACACCACGAAGTCAGCCGCGCGCGTGCGCAGGGCGTCTTCGGCGACCGCGTGTTGAGCCAGGCTCTCGCCCTTGGATAGTCGCTGCAGTTCCTCCGAGAAGCGCGCCAGGGCGCCGATTCGGACCGTGGCTGAAATGCGCAGGGCCACCTGCAGCATATCGACCGTGTCCCAGCGGAAGGCGCGATCGCGGGCGCGCACGAAGGGCAGCTCCAGGAAGTTGTCGACCTGCTGATCCCAGACCTGCATCACCTGGCGGCGCACGGGGGCGGTCGCCTGTCGTCGCAGAATGCCGTCGATCCAGCGCGGAATCGCCAGCAGCGGTCGCACGTTGTCGATCTCGCGCAGGGCTCTGACCAGCGCGTCGTCTTCGTCGCGGCCCAGGGCATTTTGGACTTCGTGGGGGAAGCGGTTGAGCAACTCCACCACGATGCAGTCGCCGAGCGACGAGTGGTCGCGGCCGTGTTGCTCCTCGTAGTTGAAGGGATCGTAGATGTCGCCGTGCTGCACGTAGAGGCGATGGGCATGCAGCAACTCCTGCAGGTCGCCGCTGGCCTCGTCGAGCATGTGGGGGAAGGGTGCCTTGGGATCGTTGTCGAGCCCGAGGCCATCGACCAGCTTCTGGCGTGCGCGGTCGTACTCGGCGCCCCGCAGGTGGTAGAACCAATCGTGGTTACCGACGAAATAATGGATGTGCAGCGGGATCTCGATGTGCTCGTCGGGCCTGTCGCTGTGGATGCGAATCGCACCGCCCAGGTCGCGCAAATGGGCCAGGGCCTGGCGGTTGTGCGCGAGGATGCCGTCGGTGATCTTGGAGACCAGCCCGTCCATCTCGGAAGCCGGCGACCAGGGCCGCAGCGCGCCGGACTCGAGCCAGCTCTTGGAGCGGATCACGTCGAAGACGTCGCCCAGCAGGACCAGGTCGCAGCGGTCGATGGGCACGAACTGCCTGCCGCCCCCGCGGTTGCGCCAGCAGGCGTCGTGCACGCGGCTGGCCAGTGCCTCGACGAAAACCCGGAAGGCCCCGGCGTTGATGGTCTCCCCCGACGAACCGTCGGTTAGGTGTAGATCGCTTGCGATGACGAGCATGGACTTCCCTCCCGAGCTTTCAATCCCCTGGCGGCTCGATGGTTCTGAGAAAAAAACCGATTTGCTGTGGTAGGCGCGAAGCGAGGCGAAGGTCAATCGAAACCCCACCGACATTCAACTTTTCGTTGCTGGCGTGGCGGAGTCGGCCAGCCGGGTTCTCCATTCGGCGAGTAATAACCGGATCAGGTGGCTTGATCGGGCCATAGGTTTGGCGCCTGGTGTACACTAGGGCTGTGCTGACCGCCCCGGCCCGCGCTGCGCTCCAGACCCTGACCCTGGCGCTGTCTTTCGACCAGAGTCTCGAGCCGCAGCTGCGCGCCCATTTCCGCGGCGGCCTCGACCGCCGCAAGACGCCGCTGGAGGCGGATGTGCTCGACGCGGCCGAGCTGCTGCTGTGGACGTTGCCCGGGCTCACGCGCTCGCCAGACGGTGCCGCCGCGCTGGGCGAGCTTTTCGGCGGCGACCAGGGGCGGGTGCTGCTCGCATTCTGCGCAGGCAGCACGGCCCGGCCCAACGTTCAGCTGGCGGCGCTTTTGGGTGGCGCGCTCGAGCAGCCGCACCTCGAGCAGGAGGCGGCCGGACTGGTGTGCGCTCGCATCGTCGAGGGCCCCCTGCTCGATGCGCTTTTATGCGTGCCCTTGCTCCCCGATGGCGAGGTGCTGCGCCAGCCCGAGTACCTGGAGGTGCGCGCCCGACTCGAGATCCTGCTGTGGGAGGCGGGTGCCAGCGCCACGCCCGTGCCCGAGCTGGGGCCCTGGGTCTGGGGCTCGGAGTCGGCTTTTGAGCTTTTGCTGGCCGAGCCCGCCTCGGGCACCTTGCGTGGAAGGGCGCTCGCGGCTCGCTGCCTGGAGACCGCGGTCGATGGCATGCCGGCGAGCACAGATCCGGAGTTGGTGGGGCGCACGCTGCAGCTGCTGCAGCCGCTGCTCCTGCATCCGGAGCCGCTGGTGTGGATCCATGCCGCGCGTGCCCTCGGTCGCATGGCCGGCGCTGTGGAGCAGCTCGAGGGCACCGTGCTCGACTGGATCCAGGGCGAGTCCCAGGTGCTAAGGCAGCGCGCCATGACGGCGTTGGCGTCGCTGCCGAGCGGTCGCCTCAAGGCGCTGGGGCACGAACTGGAGGCCGCGCTCGAGTTGGCCGCCGACGAGCCCTGGGTGTTGGCGGCGGCCGCAGCGGGCACGCCCTATCTCTTCCACGAGGGGCGCCCCCTCTACGATGCCATGGCGGCCCGTATCCTGGAGGGTGAGGGTGGGGCGACGGCGGCGCGGGCGCTTGCGCGGGGGCTCGCCAGCCTGTGGCGTCGCGGTCACGGGCAGGCGGCCCTGGAAGCCCACCTTTCGGAGCTGCGCTTGATGGCGCGGCAGGCGCGGCCGACGAGCATGGCCGAGCAGCGGCGCTGGCAGGACGTGATCGCGGCGACCGATCCGGTCGACGGCGCCGAGCGCGATCCCATCGACCTCGAGCGCGGCCTGGAGAACCTGGTGCATCTGGCTTCCAAGTACGACGACGAAGAGGCCGATGCCCGCGCCGCCCGCTTCGCCGTCTCGCTCGCTGCGACCCTCGAGGACGCCCTGCGTCTGGGGTCGAGCGAGGTATCCCTGCGCCAGCGCGCCGCCGCCCTCAACGCCGCCGAAGGTTGCGCCCGCTCGCTCGCGCTCAGGTTGTGGGCGCCCCAGCTCATCACCCATCCGCGCGGCGAGTCCATCGCCGAGCCCGACCTGGCCGACACCTGGCGCGCGGTCGCCGAAGCGCCCACACGGCTGATCAAGGCCGTGGCCGAGCGGCGCGCCGGCAAGCGAGGCGCTATCGGCGAGGATGGCGCCGACGGGGAGGCCCCGACACAGCTGGTGGAAGCCGTCGCCGAGGAGGACCTGCTCGAATACAACTCCGTCGCCCACGACGCCGATGCCGTGCTCGCCCTGGAGGTGACCGCCGTGCGCATCGGCGGCTACGCCCTCGACGCCTGTGCCGCGCCCGACCTGGGGCCGCGACGCGGGGAAAGCGCCCACGCCACCTGCCGCTGGCTTCGGCGCATCGACGGCCTTGCCGACGGCAGCCGACAGCTGCCGGCGCCCCTTGAGGCCGCCATCGCAGCGGTGTTGTGGCGCCTGGTGGACGCAACGCGCGGCACCGCCCTGGGCGCCGTCGACGACGTGGAGTGGCTGGGACCCTTCGCGGCCTGGTGGGGTTTGGTCATCGACCGCCCTTCCATGTTGCAGCGCCTGGGCACGTCGCTGCCGATGATCGCCGAGGGCGCGCTCGAACACTGCTGCGAGCACGCCGAGGCCCTGCGCACCGCCATCGCCTCAGGCGATCCCGGCGGTGAATGGGAGCTGTCGGCCGACGTGGCGCTGTCGGAGCTCAAGGCCGAGGATACCGAGTTGGCCAACGCCCTCGGCGTGATGGCCGCGTGCCTGCGGGATTTCGGCGATATCAGCGGAGTTAGCCCCAAGTTGATCCAGGCCTGCCTCGGGCTGGTCTTCGCGGCCGAACGTCTGCGATCCTGCCTGGCCGATCCGGAGCGCGCGCTGCACCCGGCCACGCTCGACAACGCCGAGGACACCCTCTCCCAGGCCGCCACCCTGAACGCGCCGCGCACGGCGTCGCTGCTGGCCCGCGCCATTCGTGCACGGGAAATGTCGATGCTCGAGGTGTGGCTGGCATCGCTGGGTCCGATTACCTCAAAGTTGATCGAGGGCGCGGTCTCCGGCGCCATGCGCCGCACGCCGCCGCCGCCGCCGGTGGCCGTGATCGCGCGGGCCGAAAACATCGGCGGATACGATCTGGTGCAGCCGCTGGGCGAGGGTGGCGTGGGCAAGGTGTGGCTGGTGCGCAAGCCCGGCGCCGACCGGCTGTTTGTGCTCAAGCTGCCCAAGGGCGATGCGCTGGCGGCCGCCAACGAGACCGAGCGCGAGGGCATCGTGGCTTCGTTCACGAAGGAGGCCCAGGCCCTGGCCGGCCTTTATCACCCGAACGTGGCCAACATCATCGACCGCGGCGTGGCCGACGGCATGCCCTACCTGGTGCTCGAGCTGCTGATCGGCGCCGATCTCTCCCAGTACGCCAAGGCGCGGCTCCTGTCGCTCTTCGAGCTGCGCCAGATCGTGCTCGACGCCTGCGCCGGGCTCGAGGCCCTGCATCGGGCGGGCCTGGTCCATCGCGACATCAAGCCTGCCAACCTGTGGTTACGACTCCCGCTCAGCGGAAGCGACCGCTTCGATCCCGACAAACACCGCGATCCGGCCCGTGCGCAGCCGCTGTCGACGGTGGTCATCGACTTCGGCATGGTTCGAGCCAGTCACGTCGCGGCCGAAGCCGCCGGTCGTTTCGTGGCGGGCACCGCGGGCTACATCGCGCCCGACCAGGTGCTCGACCCGGTCGACCTCGACGGTCGTGCCGACATCTACGCCCTGGCTGGAACCATCTACAACCTGACCACCGGTCGCACCTTCTTCGACGAGATCCAATCGCCGCGCGACCGCATCTTCGCCCACATGAATCGCGACCCCTTCGAGGATGCCAGTCGCCTCGAGCTCTTCCCCAAGCCGCTGGGCAAGCTGCTCCGGGCCGCCACCGCCAAGGATCCCAGGGACCGTCCGATGCCCATGGAGTTTGCGCGGGCCTTTGGCGCGACGTTGTGAGCGCCTGCCGTGTCTTGACGCATCCGCGCATGGTCGGTGTGGGTCAATCGGTGCACTGCGCCGGCTCGCGGTGCGGGTTTGTCGGCTTCGGCGTCGGTGGAGAAGGATGGGCCGCATACCACAGGGTCGTGGCCAGTAGCGGCGGCAGGACGACCACCCCGATGGCCATGCCGACGAGTCCCGCTGGCAATCCCAGCATGACACCCAAAACCGTGCCCAAGGCCGCACCCAAAGGTGGCAGCAGCCATGTGCCCAGGTTTCGGTTGTGTCCGGTGAGCACGCCGTAGAGCTCGATCGAGATCGTCGTCGTGATGAGCGCTCCGTACATGCCCCCGACAACGGCGCTCGTGTACTGCCAGCACACGTTTTTCCATGCCCATTCGTCCCCCCATTCGTCCGAGGCATCATCGGCAAAGGTGTCGGGCTCGGGGCAGGGCTCGTGGGCGATCGCGGCGCCCGCACCGAAACCGATGCCCGCGCTGGCGAGGCCGAGCAGGTAGGGGTAGAGCCCGTGTTCCAGGAAACCATGCTGGGCGTGCTGCGCCTGGGCGTGGCTGCTAACGCCGAGCCCGAGCAGCAGCAGGGCGAGCGCGGCAGACTGGCGGACACGGTTCGCGATGGTCATACGCGGGGCGGTTGCAGGCGGCGTGCCAGTGGCAACGCCCATTCGATACGCGATCCAGCGAGCGATCGCGGCCTGAGTGTGACCGCTCGGTCACAGCGGGTGTGGTCGATGTGGCCCACTGTCTTGCTCCGCCACGCGCGGCTGGTGTCCATGACGTCGCGTGGCATGATGTCCCGACACCCGAGGACCGAAGCGTGCAATACGAACCCACGAGCTTCCAGATCCATGACCCGCAGGTCATCGAGACCTTCATCGCTCGCCATCCCTTTGGCACACTGATCGCCGTCGCCGACGACTTCGAGCCCTGCATCGCGCATATTCCGATGCTGCTCGAAGGTGGCGTTTCGAGCGGCCTCTTATCCCTTCACCTCGCACGGGCCAATCCGCTGTCGACGTTCCTGCTCGACGGCGGGCGCGTGGCCACCGCCATCTTCCACGGGCCCCACGCGCACATCTCGCCGCGTTCCTACGCGACGGAACCCGCGGTGCCGACCTGGAATTACATGGTGGTGCACCTGCGCGGTCGGGTGCATCCGATGGATCAAGCGGCTTCGGTCGCGCATCTGCTCAAGCTCTCGGCCATCATGGAAGGCGAGGGTGGATGGCAGCCCGACGCAGCCCCCGACGGCTACATCGAGAAGCTCGCAGGGGCGATCCAGGGATTTCAGCTTCAGGCGGGCCGGGTGAGCGCCAAGTTCAAGCTGAGCCAAAACCGCGCGCAAGCCGATCGAAACGGCGTGCTGGAGCAGCTACTCGCATCCGGTGATGCCCAGGCGCGTGAGCTGGCCGAGTGGATGCGCACGTTGGGTGTGGCGGGCTCACACCCCTGATCCGGCCGCTGAAAATCTCACGACACGGGCATTATGCACCACGCCCCGTGGCGGATTACGGCAAGCTGCAGTGGCCGTCGACGCAGCGCGCCACGATGTCGGTTGGTATGTCGGGGCCGCCGCATGTGGGACAGGTGGAGACCAGCCTGCAGGCCGCCTCGAGGTAGGCGTCGACGTTGCTGACCGCGACCAGATCGTCGGCCCCTGCGCCGCATGGGCAGCAGGCTCGATGGGCCACCGTGCAGTCGCTGTCCTGCTGGCAACTCGCGAAGGCGTCCTGGTCCATGGCCACGCAACGTCCCTGCTGGCAGTCGGCGTAGAGGGCGGGGTTTGATGGCGGGGCACAGAAACCGCAAGTGCCCTCGTAACCTTCGCACGCGCGCTCACGGTGATTGTTCACCGAGGTGGTAGCCACCGCTACGACCGTATCGAGATTGTAAGAGCACGTGCAGCACGGCTTTTTATTTAGAGCACAGTCGCTGGGCGCTTGGCAGTCGATGGACACCCCGTCCTCGCCCTCGCTACAGCTCGCGTAGGCATCGAGGCAGGCGTGCAGTCCGTCGGCGACGATGGAGCTGGAACAGCTCGGCCCATCGCAGCTGCCGCAGCCCACCGGTTCGCAGCTGGCGCCGTTGTAGACGTAACCCAGGTCCCCTCCGTAGGCCGCGTCACAGAGGTAGCGTCGATCGTCCATGCGCGCACAGACGCCGACCTGCAAGCACTCCGCGTAGGCGCGCTGGCACTCCGCGAAGGTCGCGTAGAGCGCGTCGCATTGCGCGCCGAAACAGCCGGTGCGGATATTGCACTGCGCTCCGTCCCAGGCGTAGCCATCCACCGCGCAGTCATCACAGTTCGACCTCGCGTCCATGGGAGCGCAGTCCGAAGTGCCGGAGGCCACTGCCGAGGCGCGGCATAGACCGTCCTTGCAGCGCAGCTCGCTTCCCCCGCCGCAGTCGCTGTCTGTGCTGCAGACGGCGTCACAAATGCCCGTCGGTGGCGCCTCGCAGGCCTCGAGTCCGCTCTTGCGGCAGCTTGCAGAGGTGCCGAGGGGGGCGCAGCTGCTATGGTCGTCGCAGACAAGGCTGCAAACGCCGCAGATGCAACTGAGCCCCTGCCCGCAGCTGGCATCGTCCTCGCAGCCGCAGCCCTGACTTCGTGGCTTGGCGGAACGCACGGGCCAGTCATCGGCCCCTCGCCTGCGCCCTTCACTCCCGGTATTCGAGCAGTTGATCGAGTTCGGCGCCGGCGGCGGTTTCGACCACACCGGCGCCCAATTCGATGCCTGGGCCCGCGACGCCGGCTTCGCGCCTACGGAGGCGCGCCCACTGCTTGGACCGAGCAGCGCGGCCATCGCCCACAAGTAGGATGCGCTGGCGGGAGCTGGCGTGGCCTTGGTACGCCGCGCTACGCCGGCTCCGCACTCAACTCACGGTTCGGTGGCACCGCCGCCACCTCGTCCACGTCATCCCCCGGCTCGACCACGATCGCCCGGGCCTCGATGTCGGCGCCGAAGTGTTCGCTGAGCCAGCGGGCCAGCTCGCGCTCGCCGCGGCTGAGCACGACCGAGGTGGCGCTGGCGGCCATGGAGCTTCCCATGGCGACGCCCCAGGCCACCGGGCCGATGGGGCGGCAGCCGAAGAGTTGGCTCAGGCCCGGGGTTTGAATGATCGCCGCCAGCGTGGCCCAGGAGCCAAGGCTGGTCCAGATCACGCGCTGGCCGGCGCCGCGCGACAGTACGGTCTGACCCAGTTGAGTTCCGACCAGGGCCGCCAGCGCCATGGTGCTGGCGCGCGCCTTGGTGCCGGTGAGGCGGCCGATGCCCCAGGCCCAGCTGGCTCCGAGGGCGGTGCTGACCGCGCGCACCAGGATCTCGCGGTTGAGCGGTGCCTCGAGCACCTCTTCGGGGCGCTGGTGGGAGAGGTCGCTGTAGGCTTCTTGGGGCGGACGGCGCAGGGCCACGGCCATGGCCGGCGCCACGTCGGTGAGGAAATTCACAAGCAGGATCTGGCGCGGGTTTAGCGGTGGCCGCCCCGAAACCAGGCCGCCGACGACGGTGAAGGCGATTTCGCCGAGATTGCCGCCCACCAGGATCGAGACCGCGTCGCGCACCGACAGCCACATGGCGCGGGCTTCGACGACGCCGCTGAGCAGGTGCTCGATGCCGGCTTCCGAAAAGACGATGTCGGCGGCGGCGCGCGCGGCCGGGGAGCTGTTTTCTCCCACGGCGATGCCAACCTCGGCCGTGCGCAGCGCCGGAGCGTCGTTGGCGCCGTCGCCGACCATGGCCACCACGCGGCCGGCGCGCTGCAGTGCCCGCACCACGCGTACCTTTTGGGCGGGCGTGACGCGCGCGAAGACGCCCACGTGGCCGATGCGCTCGCCCAGGGCGTCGTCGTCGAGGCGCGCGAGTTCACCGCCGGTCATGGCGAGGCGATCGTCGAGCAGGTCGATGTCGTCGGCGATGGAGCGCGCGGTGCGCACGTGGTCGCCGGTGAGCATGACCACGTCGATGCCCGCCTTGCGCAGCTCGGCGATGGAGGCGCGCGCCGCTGGCCGTGCCGGATCGCGAAAGGCGAGCAAGCCCCGGAAGCACAGGCCGTGCAGGTCGTCGGCGCGCATGGGGCTGTCGCCTTCGTCTTCGTCGTCGGAGGCGGGCGGTTCGCGGCGCTCGGCCACGGCCAGTACGCGCAGTCCGCGTGAGGCCAGGTCGGCGGCGTGGTCGATCAGGGCCTGGCGGCCGTCGTCGTTGAGCTCGATGAGGTGACTCAGGGGCGGCGTGTCGGCGTCGGCGGTGCCCTCGGGCACGAAGCGTAGTTCGCGATGCGAACAGCGGGCGAGCACGCGTTCGGGGGCGCCCTTGACGCTTGCGAGCACGGCGTTTTCGGCGCGCGCGACCACCGCATGGTAACCGCGGGCCGACTCGAAGGGGTGTTCGCTTCTCGGATGCCAGCGGGGATAACCCTCGCGCGCATCGACGTCGAGCCGCGCCGCGGCTTCCAGCAGCGCGGTGTCGGCGGCGTCGCGGTGCACACTCTCGGCGCGCGGTGCCGAGCTGGCGCGCAGGGCAGCGGCCAAGACCTGGCGGCCGCTTGCGTCGAGGGGAGAAAGGGCGCCGATGGCGTCGAGGGTCAGCTCGCGCTCGCCGTCGCTGACCATGTGCAATTCGATTTGACCCTCGGTGAGGGTGCCGGTTTTGTCGAGGCAGATCACGTCGACGCGACCGAGCGCTTCGATGCAGCGGGCGTTGCGCACCAGGGCACCCTTTTGGGAGAGTCGCTGGGCGGTCGAGAGCTGGGCGGCGTTGGCCAGCACGGGCAGACCTTCGGGGATGGCCGCCACCGCCATGCTGACGCCGCTGGCCACCAGATCCTGGGCGCGGCGGCCGCGCAACATGCCGGCTGCCACCACGGCCAGGCCTCCGGCGACAGCGACCGGTCCGGTCAGCTGCATCAGCTGGCGCAGGCGCGCTTCGACGCCGCTCTCGTTGCGCGGTTCGTCGGCGCTGGCCAGGGCCGCGCGCTCGGCTTCGACCAGCTTGCCCACCGCCACCACGATGCATAGCGCGCGCCCGGAGACGATCTCGGTGCCGGCGTAGAGCATGCAGCGGCGGTCGGCGATGGAGGGTTCGAAGGAGATGCGGGCGTCTTTTTCGCTCGGCAGCGACTCGCCGGTGAGCGAGGAGCCGTCGACCTCGAGGCCGTTGCTTTCCAGAATGCGGCAGTCGGCCGGAACGATGTCGCCGGCCGAGAGCTCGATCACGTCGCCGGGCACCAACTCGCTGTTCTGCACGAAGCGGCGGTGGCCGTCGCGCACCACGCGCACGTGTTGCTCGACCGGGTGGACGAGCTTGCGGATGGCGCGTTCGGTGCGGAAGCGTTGCACGCCGCCGACCACGGCGTTGATGCCGCCGACGCTGGCCACGATCGAGGCGTCCAGGGTCGAGCCCACCAACGCGCTCAGGCCCGCGCCGGCCGCCAACAGCGGGGCCAAGGGGTTGAGCAATTCGTCGGCGATGGCGCGGCCGAGTTCTTCGACCGCGCCCGGTCCGGCTTCCTGCGTTCGTTTGCGGCGCGAGGCCTGGACCTCGCGCAGCCCGCTGTCGCGGCTGTCGAGGCGTGCCAGCACGCCGTCGCTGCTGAGGGCATGCCAGGGGGTGGGATCGGGTAGCGCCTCCACACTCTCGTGATGCAGTGGCGCCGACTGGCGCAGCGCGTTGACCATGGAGGCCAGGCTCGCCACGTTGACCACGAACATCACGCGCCGGCTGGTGGAGCCCACGCCGGTGGAGACCACGGTGCCGACCGCGGTGGCGCCCAACGTCAAGTTGACGCTCTGTCTGGAGACGCCGCGGGACATCAAGCACGCGCGCAGGAGCGTCCTGAGCTCGTCGAGGCCGGGGCCGCACAGGATATGCGCACCCCAGGGAGGTAACTCCTTGTTGCGGAAGATCGCCACCGCGCAGTCGGCCTGGGGCAGCGCCGGCGAGGGGCCGTCGCTGATGAAGCAGACCGAGTGGCCCTCCTGCTGCAGGCGCCTGATGCCGCCCCGCAGTTGATCGCCGGCGGCGACCACCTCGTAGTCGTGTCCCAGGTGGGCCAGGCCTTCGGGCTCGTCGCTGGCGATGACCACGCGCAGGCCGCCCTGGGCGACCATGTGCAGGAGCTCCTCGACCCCGACGCTCTTGCTGATCTGCACCTCGACCAGCGCGATGAGTTCCATGCCCTGGGCCATCGCAAGCACCAGCGAGCCCTCGGCGGCGAGGCCGTCGGCCCGCTCTTCGCTCTCGGGGTCGAGCGAGAGGTGCAGAAGCGGCGCCGGGCCCAGGCGGTAGCCCTGGTGGTGTTGGACCTCGATGGGGTGCTGGGCGTCGAAGAGCGCCCGCAAAAGGCCGGCGATTTCGGCCTCGTCGCGCTCGCCGCGGGCGATCACGCGCCCCACGCGGAAGCGCGCCTGGGTCAGCAGCTGGCCGTCGAGCAGCACGCAGTCGACGCGGTCGAGGTGCTTGAGGGCGTCGGGATCGAGCACCAGCGTGCCGCGCTCGGCCAGGGCGCGGCCGACTTCATTGGCGAAGAGGTCGCGGCCCATGCGCGCGGGTTTGGGCAGGGCGCTGAACAGGGCCGAGGTGGCGCGCGCGACGCTGCGCGTGGTCAGCAGGCTGACGCCGAAGGCGCTGCTGGCGGGGATCCAGGCGCGCGCCGAATAGGCCTCGAGCGGCCCCTTGGGGGCGGCGTTGGGACGCAGCGGCGCCACCGCGTTGGGCTCGAGTTCGGGGTCGCAGCGCACGGTGGTCAGGTCCGGGCGCCTGCGCTCGAAGGCGCGCTGGCGGGCGCGCAGCTCGCGCAGCACGCCCACGCGGTAGCCGATGTCGACGAAGGAACTCATGGGGCGGCGCGAGACGCCCTGGGCGAAGCTCATGGCCAGGTTCAGGAAGAGGTCGCTGCGTTCGCTGCCGAAGCGGGCGTCGAGGCGGGCGCGCAACCGCGGCTGGCTCTGCACGATCGACAGCAGAAAGACCGCGTTGGCGCCCAGCATGGTCGGCACGAAGGGCACCAGCCGCAGCAAAAGCCCGAAGCCGAGTCCGCCGGTATCGGCGATCAGCTCTACCCAGCGCTGCAGCTGCAGCAGCTCGTCATCGGGCAGGTCGCGGCCCTCGGGCACGCGCTCCTGGCCCGGCGGCAGCCCGCGCTCTGCCTCTTCGACGATGGCGTCGAGCACCTCCGGGTCCACCTCGCCGGCCTCGGGGCGCAGGGCGAAAATCACGCGCCGGATGTAGGGGTTGACCTCGACCCACTGCAGCGCCGGCAGCGGCCCGGCGAGTTCCTCGAGGCGATCGGCGAAGCCCTGCAGCGACGACAGTGGCACCGCCCGGAATTCGACCAGGGCGCGATCGCCTTCGATGGAAATTTTACGGGAACGCTCGCGGAAGAGCGCCTCGAATCTGGAGCGCAAACTGGCGTACATGGCGTCGGAGGTCGCCCGGGAGGTCGCGTTGGCTTTGTGCCGAAGCAGGCCTCGACCGTGGTGGCGTGTTCAGGGGCGAAGTGTACCACCACCTGCGCTCAACGGGAATGTTCTGCTCCACCGTCCGGCAGCGGCTCGAGCGCTAAGGGCTCGCGAAAGAATAACTTCCCCCTTTGGCACGCACCGGCGGGCACGCTCGGGCCGTGCGTCCTCGAAGAATTCCTCGATGTACCTCTGGTACGACTGCGGATTCTTCTCCGGGCGCCGTCCCAATCGCACTCCGCCGTCACGCACCAAAAGGGGGAAGTTATTCTTTCGCGAGCCCTAAGCTAGCGTTTCGCCATTCCGATCGCCTGGCAGCGTGAACGCCGCGGGCAGATTGGGCGCAAGGTGACCTTACGGCAGGGCGGGTTTTGCCGTTTTTTTGGCAAAGCCGACGGAAGAGGTCCCCCTGT